>SUVI01000156.1 GCA_015062085.1 Planctomycetaceae bacterium | reverse complement strand
ACTGGATAATTGATGGTCTCGTGCCGAATGATCTTTACGAACTGACACTTTTGACCGGTAGTGTCGGCAGTCGTTCCGCTTACTTCTCGGTCAACGGAGAGGAACGGCTGGTCGATCCCAATTCTTCGGACACGTGGCTCGTGCAGACGACGGAACTTGGCGAGATCCTCGGCATTTTTGCCTCTTCAAATACCGGCGGCGAACAGAACTGGGCCGGACTTTTGCTCACATACGTCGGAGCTTCGGTATCTGACGGCGTTCCGGAACCGTCAACGGCAGTTCTCATGCTTCTTTCTATGGCGGGCGGCGTTTTTTGGCTGAGGCGGAAAACGCGCACGGTGTGAGATCGAGCGTTTTGCATTTTTCGGGAATGGCAGAGGGGAACCAATGAAGAGAAATTTAGGCTTTACGCTCGTTGAGCTTTTGGTCGTCATTGCGATCATCGGAATGCTGGTCGGTCTCCTTCTTCCGGCGGTCCAGCAGGCGCGTGCCGCGGCGCGGGCGATGCAGTGCAAGAATAATTTGAAGCAGATCTCGATCGCGATGCTGAATCACGAAACGAATCAGCGTTCCCTGCCTGCGGGTGTCGGCGTCTACATTGACAGCACTGCGCCGGATGACTGGGTCCGCCGCACTTGGTTCTGGAATACGCTGCCGTACGTGGAGCAGGGGGCGCTGTACGCGCAGATACAGGCGCACTACTATGCGGACAAACGCACGGGAAGCTACGACTACACGAACCTTCCCGGCAAGGAAGTCATCGTTCCGTCGTTCATTTGCCCAGACGAAGTCGTTCGCGAGAAAACGAGCAATGGATCCGGTTCTAATAATCAGCAGGGGTTCCACGGCAACTACATGGGGAACGGCGGGAACTCGTACTTCAACGAAGGCGGTCCGACGCAGAGTGCGAAACTCAACGGAGTTTTTCCGGCAGTGCAGGGGATCAAACTCGCTTCGATCAAAGACGGACTTTCCAACACGCTCTTTTTCAGCGAGATCCTTCTCGTGGAAGACGGCACGGTCGGTTCGGGAAAAGAGGATGTTCGCGGACGCTACTACAATGGCCGGCACGCCGGCGTGCATTTCTCCACCCTTTACCAGCCGAACACGAAACAGCCCGACCGGCATAATTACTGCGTCAGTACTGAGACCTCGCCCGGAACTGCCACTGGGACCAACGTCGTCGTGTCAGCACGTTCTTTCCACACGGGCGGCGTTCACGCTTCCAGCTGCGACGGTTCCGTCCAGTTCGTCGTAAACGGAGTCGATCTCGAAGCCTGGCACGCGGTCGGAAGTCGAAACGGTTCGGAAATGAACGTTGGACTGGAATAAAACAGACTGGATAAATAAACGAGATAAAATAGACTGACCTGAAAACTGGAAAGGAAAAAAATGAAGAAGTTTCTGATCCTGGCTCTCGTTCTTTTGGCGGGCTGCGGAAGCGGCGAGGAAAAGCGATTCTCCGTCACTGGGAATGTTTCGTATGCCGGGAAACCTGTCGAGACTGGCTCGATCTCGTTTGTTCCTTCTGACCCGTCACTTTCGCCGGACGGTGCTCTCATCGAGAATGGTGCGTACACCTGCGCGGTTCGGCCTGGAAAGATGAAGGTCCAGATCACCGGCTCGAAGCGCGTGAAGCCGAAAAAAGGCGACGATCCGAATCTTGTGCTTTACGAGGACTACATTCCGGCGAAATACAATCTGGAATCTGCGCTTGAAGTGGAAGTTTCAGAGGACATGACGGCGGATTTTGAGCTGACGAAATAACTTTGCGGTCAGCGTGTGAGACCGGGCCGGCTGTTTCGGGGAAGGACCGGCGGCGGAGGGAGCTCTTCCTCCATTTGCTGGATCGCCATGTTTAGAGCCGGGAGAGGCTGAGTGGTGATCTCCGGATTCTGGATCGGTCCTTTCATGGAGATGAGCATGATCTGGCGTCCCGTCATGTGGAGCAGGGGACTGATGATGGGGATCTTTTTGTCATTTCGTCCCATGACACTGTAAAACGTGAGCGCGACTTGGCTTTTGAGATCCATCTCGCCTGTGCCGATGAGACTGAAAGCGTCTCCGTAAAAGTCGATTTTGTCGAAGTAGATGTGGTTTCCCTCGATGCGGTAGACTATATCGCCGGAACTGAAGCCGGTATCGTTGACTTCTTTGAGGGACAGTATCTTCAAAAGCGACATCATGGGACCGAGTTTGTAGATGTCGGCTTCGGCAAGATGAAACTCTCCTCTTCCGCGCAGGGCGTGGATGGAATCGTCGTTTCCCGTGAGGGTAAGACTTCCATACATTTGGCCTTTCAATTTGTCGTTTCCTGTGAGGTAGGTGCACTTTTCAAGCTGTCCATTGGTCAGGACGATGTGGGTCTGAAAGGTGGACCGGTAGCCGAATTGCAGTGCGAAGGTACCGCAGAGATCACCGCCTGTGAACTTGGCATTGAGTGAGCGGGAAAAATGCTGGACCGTTGGCGAATTGGCATTCTGTGCGTCTGCATTCTGTGCGTCTGCGTATTGAGCGTCTGCATTCTGTGCGTCTGCATTCTGTGCGTCTGCATTCTGTGCGTCTGCGTATTGAGCGTCTGCTTTTAGGAATTTGCTTATGAAGAGGTTTTGGATGAGCGAGTCAGCCTCACCGCCTAGGAGCAGCTGGCGATGATCTACCCAGAGTGGCCCGTGAAGCATGGTGAACTGGATATTCTGGTAGAAAAGGGAGTCGATCCCCAGATCACCGCCGCATTGGAAGGTCTTTTTATCCCAGTATCCAATGAGCTGGATCCCGCCGTTGATCCCAGAGATCGGTGAGGTCCCGATCGTCATGGATCCGTTGGAGATGCCGACATTTCCGCGCCATTTGACAGAAATGGGGGGGTCGTTTTGGGGAGTGCATACGATCCAGAGGGAACCGTTGAAGTAAAGTGCGCCATTAGGCCGCCGAGCAGCGATCTGAAGGCGTGCTCCCTTTGGGATGATCTCCATCAGGTCCTGGTCGAAATGCAGTTCATCGATCGTGAGCTGATCGAAAGTGAGCTCCCATTGATCTACCGAATGGATCGTTCCGGAGGCTTTTCCAGAGAAACGGGTGTTTCCGTGAGCCGCACTGAAATTGGAGAGGGTGATCCGTCCGTTTTGGTACTGGAAGCTGCCTTTAAGGTCCTCAAGCCGATAGTTGAGTTTGGGGAAGGATAGCTGGATGCTGTCCTGTGCCGTATGGATCCAGAGTGCGGTATGTTCCGGCACAGATCCTGAATGTGTTGTGGTTTTCTTGGCGAACGAGGAGTTTTCTGAGCGATATTCGTACTGAATGTCGACCGTGCCGTACGGCTGAATGTACTTAAAGATTTCTGCGGTATTTGGCGGCAGGTTGGCGTACAGATCGTCATCGAGTGAGATGCTGTTTCCCGTCAGGATCAGTTCGCAGTCTACAGAGCGCAGGGGAACGGAATTTTGAGTTGAAGAGTAAAGCGTCGGCGATTGGGGGAGCCTGCATTGGAAGAAGAGCTGTACTGCCGCGTTTCCGTTCGTTCCGCGCAGTTGGTTTGCCGAGAGGAGGTCATTCTTGAGGCAGATCTTCCCTTCCAGATCGCGGAGCGGATAGGGAAACGCACGGTACCTGCACGAATTTTTGAGCAGTTCGACCGTCAGCTGGAGGTCCTGCTGCGGAGAGTTCGGATCCATGACGAAACGGTAGCCGCCTTGAATGTTGATGTTTCCGGACGGTTCAAGCGAACGGATGAATTCTGCAGCACTGTCCGGGCAGGCACTTAAAAGGCGTTCGTCGATAGGAATATTCTTTGCCTGAAAATGGATAGATCCGGAAGGCGGCTGCGGATGCTGTTTGGAGGTGGTCGTGAAGTTTCCCTGGAGCTGAATGTGCCGGTTTACGGAATGGAACTGGAATTGGACCTGATTCTCATTCAGTTCGACCATTCCCTGGAGTTTTTCCAGACGGTAGGGAAATTTGGGGTGTGTGATGCTCAGATCATTCGAGAGGATCTTTCCTTTGGTCGTCCAGTACGTACCGTCAAAGAGAAAAACGGCGTCCATGTTGAACTTTCCGGCAGGTGAAAGGTCTCCGAGCTGCTTTTGAAGGTTTTCCGGAAGCGAGGCAAAAAAGCCCTCTGAAAGCTCGATCTCACGGATCTTCGACACGATCTTTCGTGACGCCTGGGGACCGTATCCGAGCTGCTGAACGTTCAGTTCCAGCTGACCGTCGCCGAAACGGACGTTGAGATTCGGAAAATGAAATCCGTCATTCGTGATCCGAAAATCTGTTGCGAGCGAGGAGACCAGCTTGGGGAAACGCGGGTCTGTCGAGCGTCCGTCCGTCATTTGGCCATCCAGCCGGTAATCGGCAGACGCGAAGTCTTGAAGCGGCGCAGCGACTTCTACGTGCGTGTCGATCTCGCCGCGGATGTGTTTCAGTTCCAGAAGACGTTCTGCGATGTCCAGCGGGAGCGTGTTTCGGAATTCTTCGGAGTACTGAAGCCCTTCAATGTCTACCTTGACGAGGATCTCGCCAAGTTTAGGGAAGAATTTCCCGGAAAAGACGATCTTTTTTGTGAATTTCGACTCGGCAGTTCCGCGAAAAGGGTAGGCTTCAAATTGTTTCGGAAGACCATTGGAGTCCGGAAGAGAGATGCCGCGGGAATTCCACTGCGTTTTTTCGGAGGTATCGATGGTCATCTCCACATTCTGCAGGATCAGTTTGCGTTCACTTTGCCTGTCGGTCATGTCGTGAAGGACGATCGTTGTGTTCTGGAAGTGCAGGACTGGTGATGGATCCGCTGAGCTTCGGGAGGCTGCAGAAGCCGTTTTCAGCGCATCCAGCGACCAGCTGCCGTCGGGACGCCGGTAGGTGTGGATCGTTGCATCGTCAAACGTGACGGACTTGATTGGGATCTCCTGCATCGCGGCAAGTTCCTCGATCCGGGACGGACACTCGATCCGGACATTTTCTGCTTCAAGGACGGGCGGGAAACTTGCTGGCGTACCGGGGGCAGAGGCTTTCTGGGGGGAAAGGAGAACGAACTGGGAAAGTTCGATCCCTTCGCCGCGTTTCAGATGGGCTGACGAAACGTAAACGTTTGCGTTGGAAAATCTTTCCTGAAAAGTCGCGAGTGTGCGCTGATGTACGATCGCGTCCAGCTCGTAAGAGAGGAAGCAGAAAGACAAAACGCCGCTGAGAAGGAACAGAAAAACTGCCCATCGCAAAAAAAGCCAGCGGGATTTGCGGATCACTCGTGCCATGATATAGGATGAAATTTTTTATGAAATCGATTTGGGAAACGGTCTGATATTTTCCTCCTGTTTTATTTTACCCGATTTACAGATTTGGCGCCAGAGCAATTTCCGGGATTTTAAAGCGGAAAAAGAAGTTTATCCGGAAGCTGTGTGAAAGTTTCACCGCTGAAGAATCGGAAGAGACTCTGAGATGCACTGAAAAGAAAAAGGAAAAAAGGCTGTGAACGTGCCAGACGCGAATTGCACGGAAAAGACGAAAATGGATTTTTTAAAATTCAAAATTTGTTCGAGTCGTCTTTTTTTACTGCTTTTTGTGTTAAGATCCGTGTTTCTCTGTGATTTTTCAGTGTCTTCAGTGTCTTCAGTGGTAAAACTGGTACGCAGTTCCAGGATGGATCAAAATATTTTTAATCGCCTTTTGGTGTATTTCGCATCTTTGGGAGTTTTTCGTGAAATTCGAGTCTGGGAATTTCTGCGTTTCATTTTTACGCGCGGAGTGTGATTTGGGGGGCTTTTACGTTTCTTTTACATATCGTTTACATATCGTTTACGTTTAACTCAAACATTACCAAATCATGACGGAACTTTTACCTGAAAAGACTGGATTTTGGGCGAATTTTGCGTATAATTCAATAGTAGGAAAATGTTTGTATGCTGTCTTCTTCCATTTAGAGAAGAATGTCTCGGTCATGCAGATGATTTTCGGGTTTCGACGTGCTTTTTGACGGCATTCCATATTCCATTGCCTGACGGTACTTTCGCGTTGCATACGAGATGGAATGTATGGGGAGTTTGGCTGTCGGCAGTAAATTTTGAGGAATAAAAAAATGACGAATACGAATTCGATTTCTTTAAACGTGATTTCCGGAAACGGCATGGTCTCGGTCTCCAGTCCGACCGCGCAGATGAAGAACGTGACGGGACTTCCGAACGTGCATCCCAAAGGGAAAAAGGCGACTTTGCTTCTCACGAGCGTTTTTGGGCCGTACGCTCAGGACGATGAATTTGGATCGCGGAAGATCAATCCGATGGAGCTCTATCACAATCAGGTGACGCGCGAGCAGGGGCCGTTTTCGCTCCGAATGTTCCACCGTTCCTGGGGGCAGATGCTCATTCAGGCGAACCTGACGTCCCCGTGCGTGCAGCTCGATTTTCCGGTCCGAGAACGCTTCATTGAAGAGCTGAAAAACCGAAAATACGACATCATCGGCATCGGAAGCATCGTCATGAATGTCGGGAAAGTCAAAGAAATGTGCCGCCTCATCCGCAAGTATCAGCCGGAAGCCGTCATTGTCATTGGCGGGCACATCAGCAATCTGGGCGGTTTGGAAGATCGTGTGGACTGCGATTTTATCGTGAAGGGGGACGGGGTGCGCTGGTTCCGCGAATATCTTGATCAGGATCCCGATCAGCCGCTGCGTCACCCGGTCATCAACAGCGGATTCGGAACGCGTGCCGTCGGGATCGATTCACCGGGCGATATCGCCGCGACGATCATTCCGTCCGTCGGCTGTCCGATGGGGTGCAATTTCTGCGCGACGAGCGCCATGTTCGGCGGAAAAGGGAAGTTCGTGAACTTCTACGAGACCGGAGATGAACTCTATCATGTGATGGACGAGGTCTCGAAGCGGATGAACTGCTGCTCCTTCTTCATCATGGACGAAAACTTCCTCCTTCACAAACCCCGCGCAATGCGCCTTCTCCACCTGATGCAGGAAAATGGAAGATCCTGGGCGCTCTACGTTTTCAGTTCGGTCAACGCGCTCGTGAAGTACTCGCTTGAGGAACTCAACCAGCTCGGGATCTCCTGGGTCTGGATCGGACTGGAAGGGGAAGACAGCGCGTACAGCAAACTCAACGGCGTGAATGTGCGGGATCTTCTGAACCAGATGCAGGAGCACGGGATCCGGCTTCTGGGGTCCAGCATCATCGGACTGCCGACGCACACACCGGAAAATATCCAGAACGCCATCGATTACGCGACGGCTTTCCACACCGATTTCCACCAGTTCATGCTCTACACGCCGAATCCAGGGACCCCGCTTTTCGAGGAACTGACGGCCAAGGGAATGATGAAGGATCCGTCCGAGTACGATCTCGCGGATTGCCACGGTCAGTATGCGTTCAACTATCGCCATCCGCACATCAAAAACGGACTTGAGACCGAACTGCTCCGACGCGCTTTCCAGACCGATTTTGACGTGAACGGGCCGTCGCTCATGCGTTTGACCCGCACGCTGCTGAATGGATGGCTCAAGTACAAAGATCATCCCGATGAACGCGTCCGCCGCCGTTGGGACTGGGAAATGGAGCCGGTCCGTAATGCCTACATCCCGATGGTCGCCGCAATGCGCAGCTACTATCGCGGACGCAATGACGTCGTTTTCCAGCTCGCCGACCAGCTGCTGAAAGACCTCCTGAAGGAATTCGGTTCACTGAAGATGCGTCTTTTCTCCTACGTCGGCGCGAAGTATCTGCGCTACACGATCTGGCGTGAAGAAAAACGCCTGGCACGCGGCGTCACCTACGAGCCGCCGACGTTCTACCAGCGCAATGCGTACGTGCAGGATGAGTCCATCGAGCTGGCCTCGGCCGTGGAACCGCTCGTGATGGAGCGTAAGCCGTCGGAAGAGAATGGAGTGTGTGACGAGAATGGCGGATCCGCAGAAAACGCTGCCCTCCATGAACAAAAAATGGAACTCGTAGGATAAACGCCGAAAACGGGGATTTCTGCCGTCAGTTGGAGAGACTTTCGTCCGACTGACGGTTTTTTTACGCCCCCCCTTGCATTTTTAGAAGATCTGAAGTAAAATACAGTGTCTGTCTTTCTCAGAAGACGACTTGGATTTGAGACTGTGTTAAACGCATACTTTTAAAATTTTTTCAGAAAAGAAGATCATGAACACATTTGATTCCATTAAGACTTTCGATCCGAATGATCACCGCATCGACGGCTACTCCAAACCGCTTGAGCCGGGGCGGAAGATCGGGCAGTTTCAGAATTTTACTCTCGTTCGTTCTCTCGGACGCGGTGGAATGGGCCAGGTCTGGCTCGCGGAGGAAGAGCTCGGCGGAGGACGGAAACGAAACGTCGTCTGCAAACTCCTTCCCATGCCGGTCCAGGAC
>SUVI01000155.1 GCA_015062085.1 Planctomycetaceae bacterium | reverse complement strand
GGCGGAAACTCCGGCTCCGGCGGAAACTCCGGCTCCGGCGGAAACTCCGGCTCCGGCGGAAACTCCGGCTCCGGCGGAAACTCCGGCTCCGGCGGAAACCCCGGCTCCGGCTGAAACCCCGGCTCCGGCGGAAACCCCGGCTCCGGCTGAAAACCCGGCAGCCTGATTTTAATTGGAATTTTCAGAGCGCTGCTTTATGAGGCGGCGCTTTTTTTGTATGTACTTCATTTTGCAGGTGGAGCATAAACATGGAAAATGAAAATTTGCCGGAGATCGAATGGGATGATGAGTTGGTTTCCAGGGAAGATAAACAAGGGGAGGAACAAGAAATTTCTTCTGAAAGCGGGGTTCCTTCCGGGATCCACACGCTCACGGTCGAATATGATGAATCGGGGTGGCGTCTGGACAAATACCTAGTTTACCATTTTCCGGATTTCAGTCGTGTTTTGATGCGGAATGCGATCACAGACGGCAATGTATTCGTAGACGGTAAGACTGCAAAGCCGGCGTACAAGCTGAATCCGGGGCAATCTGTTCGGATCACGCTTCCAGAGCTGCGCCGTGAGTGTCCGCATGCAGAGGCCATTCCGCTTGACATTCTCTACGAAGATGATTGGGTCGTTGCGGTGAACAAACCGCCGGGAATGGTGGTCCATCCTGCTCGGGGACACTGGAGCGGTACGCTGGCCAGTGCGCTTCAATTTCGATTTGGTGACGACTTGAGTCAGGCAGGCGGTCCGCAGCGTCCGGGAATCGTTCATCGACTTGACCGAGATACGAGCGGGGTGATCCTCGTGGCACGGAATGATATTGCACACGCGAAGTTGGCGGCACAGTTTGAGCAGAGGCTGGTGCAGAAGGAGTACTTTGCGATCGCGTACGGAACGCCGATTCGGGAGTGCGATTGGATCGATGCGCCGATCGGAGACCATTCCGGCGGTCAGCGAGAAAAAAAGATGATCCGTTTCGATGATCCTGCAGCTCGCAGTGCACGCACATTCTATGAGACGGAAGATCGTTTTGATGGATTTACGTCGTTTCGATGTTTTCCGAAAACGGGAAGAACGCACCAGATCCGTCTTCATTTAGCGCACATTGGCTGTCCGATCGCGGGGGATCTTCTTTACAGCACGCATCCGCGTCTCCTTTTGGGAGAATTGAGGCGGGATCGCTCCCTTCACGGCATTTCGCATGACGGAGCGCTTCCGCTTCCTGAGTCGGCAGATGATTTTGAGGCACTAGATTGGGATCAGGTCCATGCTGGGACGCTGATTTTAGAGCGTCAGGCTCTTCATGCGCGGAGGATCGAGTTTTTTCATCCGAAGACGGGTGAAAAAATGCAGCTTGAGGCTCCGTTACCTCTGGATCTGCGTCGGTTTCTCTTTCTGCTGAAGCGCTATCGCAAGTCTGCGAAAAAACGCTGAGAGATTCCGCCTGCGTATCAGAAATTGGAATTAGAGTCGACAGGCAGGAATCAGGATGACACTTAATAGAGCGATACAGAACAGGACTCCCACGACTTTCCAAAGGGATCGAGCGATCTGCATCTGCTCGGAATTCGTTTTTTTGGGGGGCTTTTTTTCCAGTGGAGAAAGGGTCCCGCAGTGCACGCACGAGACGGCATCCGGTGCAACTTGGCCACCGCAGTATCGGCACGCTTTCAGTATAGTTTTTGGGGCTGGCGGATCAGGAACGACAGCCGAGCTTGGAGATCGGGATTTTTGAAAGGACGGTGTACCGTTTTTGTTTCGTAAAGGTTTCATGGCGGCTCGCGTGGGATTCGGAGGCTGAAAGGCCGTAAGAGGGACTGAAATTTCGTTGATGTCAACCTACATCGTCTTTATTTTATCCAAAATGGAAAAATTTTCCAGTACAAGATGCTGCATGCCGAGAGAAAAAGCGGGAATAGCGAAAATATTCTCCTTCTGTACGCATTTTTTCAAATTTTCCGTGCAGTTTAATGGAGAGTCGGTCACAGCAAAGCGTGAAATATTGAGGGATCCGGAAAAATTTTCGTGTTTTTTTGTTCGTTTGTGGAAATTTCCACTGAAATTGGAAAATCCGCATTGACAGCGCGGACGAAAAAAGTTAAACTTCAGAAAAGCTCTCTTTTGGAGAGAGTTTGATTTTTGGAGATTTTGTAGATCTCGTTCCTTTTGAGGTTTTTGAATCAGGATTTTGGAAAGATGAGAAGCCTGGCATGCCATTCGATCCGAAGAGCCGTACTCAGCGTGTTTTTGGCGCTGGGGCTGTTTTTGTGCGGCTGCCAGTCTGCGTTTTTGCTTCATCCTCATGCCAATGCTCCTCTTCCGGAGGACTCTAATCTCATGACCGGAAATTTGATGACGGAAGATTCTGTCATTTTGGAGGTTTTCCTGGTCCGCTGTCCTCATGGGGATCCCGATTTGAATACGGAACTTTGGAAAGACGTAGATGAGCAGGCATTTCCAGCGCCGCTTCGTCGCGAAATGCTTGCGAACGGGATCCGTGCCGGTCTGATCGGCAATCAGCTCCCTCCTACATTTTTGCGGATCCTGAAGGCTCGGGATGACGAAGATCCGTCGCAGATCGTTACGACGGTACGTTTGGGTGAGCTTTCAGACACCCAGCATCTTTTGCGGCGCACGATCTGTTCGCGGAATGGTCAGCGCAATGAAGTCAACGTTTCAGACGTGAAGCAGCAGGCGACCATCTTTTTTAGGGAAAATGAAGCTCTTGGCGGTGAGACATTCCATCAGGCTCAGGGAGTTTTGGCTATTCGGACGCAAACTTGCGGAGACGGAAGCGTGAAGCTGGAGATATTCCCGGAAGTTCAGTATGGCCAGCAGAGGCAGACGTTTGAGTATGATGCCGGTGCATATAAAATGGTCTCGGCCCGGCCGCGGCGTTCGTTTGATACTCTGAACAGTGAGCTGCGTGTGCGTCCCGGACAGTTTATCGTCATGACGGGTCTGCCGAATATCGGGGGGAACGTTGGTTCATTTTTCTTCACAAATGAGGAAGGTGCGAATGGGGCTGAACAGAAAATGTTCTGTGTACGGGTCCTTCAGACGCAGCATAATGAGATGTTCACAGAGAATGGCGGCCTGCCGATGGATCCGAATATTCTTCCAGAGGAAGTTGCCGGATCCGAGGATGAGGATGAGGCTGAGGAGTAGGAGATTATTTCTGTTTTTCATAGAAAAACGGCGGCTTTCTCCAATTTTCCAGCAAATAATTGTGTGATTTGAAAATTTTTTGCCAAATTTTCTTTTATTTTGGATTTCTCTTTATTTTCTGGAGTTGACAGAGCGAAATTGTCGAGTATAATTAAATCCATGAGAAAATTTTCCCATTCGGCATCCCCCATTCCCCAGCTGATTTCGGGAATGGATCGGGGATACAGTCAGGCCGAAAAGTGGGGATGTGGTTCGTAAAATATTCGGCATGTTTTACGAAATGCCATGTCAGCACATTCAGCTGGATTTCAAGGTAAGTTTTATGTCCCAGAGTACTTCGAGTTCAATTTCAGGTAAGATTCAGGTCCTTCCTGTTCAGGGGAAGAAAATGCTGAATAATTTCGTGCAGCTGGCATGGACCATCAATCAGTCGGATTCGATGTGGGTGCCGCCTCTGAAACATGAAGTGCGTAAGTTTTTAGATCCCCAAGTGCATCCTTTTTATGAATTTGGAGCGGCGCAGGCTTTTCTTGCGTACCGGGATGGTGTTCCAGTGGGAAGGATCCTTGTTTCGGACGACCCGAAGCTCAATGAGCGGAAGGGGACGAACTGCGGTGCGTGGGGAATGTTTGAGTGTGTGGACGATGTCGAGGTCGCCAAAGCGCTTTTTGACTCAGCGATGCACTGGAGTCGGGAGAAGTTTGGGCGAACGTCGCTCATTGGACCGATGAATTACTCGACGAATTATGAGATGGGGCTTTTGATCCGGGGGTTCGACACGCCGCAGCGTTTTGGAATGAACCACAATCCGCCGTATTATGAATCGCTCGTAAAAGCTGCCGGGATGGTGGAATGCCAGGGACTTTATGCTTGGTGGTTCCCAAAGTCGAATGAAATGCTGGAGAAGTGGGCGAAGCGGATGAACTGGTTCCTGAATCGCTCGCAGATCACGTGTCGAACGTTTGATGCGAAGCATTTGGATAGTGAGATCCGTCTGTGTCGTGACGTGTACAATATTTCGCTTCGGGACAATTGGAATTATGCTGAGCTAAGTGACGGCGAGATCCGCCAATTGGCGTGCAATTTGGTAAAATTTTCGGATCCGAAGCACATTTTTTTGGCGTTTGACGGTGAGAAACCGGTCGGTTTTTCCATTACGATCCCGGATCTGAACGAGGCGATCAAGCCGTTGAATGGAAAACTGTTTCCGTTTGGTTTCTTGAAGTTTCTCTACTATCGACGCAGGATCAAAACTTGCCGAATGATGGTATTGTGTGTTGATCCGAACTATCGGCGCCGCGGGATCAGCGAACTTCTGGTCATCAAGACGCTTCAGTATGGTCTGGAAGCGGGATATGACGGGGGGGAACTAAGTTGGACGTATCGAGACAACACGGCAGTGAACAGTATCATTGAACGGTGCGGCGGTTTTCCGTACAAGGAGTTTGGGATCTACGAATATGCGTTTCCGTGTGAGAGCAGCGATCCTTCGGAGTGAGTTTTGAGTTGTGGTGTTTGACATTTAGCCGATTTCCTGAATAGGGAGTCGGCTGTGTTTTTATATTAGGAAAGGAATGCGTCCCATGATGAAAATGGTCAGTCTATTCCTCTGTCGAACTGCAGTACTGGCTTTCATTCTTTTGGAAACCGTGGGGGGGATCTCCATATTTCAGAGCGATTCCGAAGCTCTGGCGGATCCTGTATCGCCAGCGGATCCGCCATCACGCGAACAGAAACAGGAACCGTCTTGGCTTGGGCCGGTGGATGTCGTTCTGTCGCCGAATGGGAAGGTGCTTTGGACGGCCTGTCTGGATTCGTCCGAGCTGTTGGCCTTTGAGACGGAATTTGGTTTGATCTCACAGCGGATCGCACTTCCTGCTCCGCCTTCCGGAATGGTGCTTTCGCGGGATGGTACGAGGCTTTACGTGACGTGCGACCCGGAGATCCAGTCCATGCTTCCGACGCATCCGAAGCCGGAGATACGTGCCCCGGAACTGCTTTGTCTGGACACGGCATCAGGGAGCGTGCTTTGGAATCTTCCGGTCGGTGAGGGGCCGCAGTCGCCGATCCTCGCGCCGGAAGAGGACCGGATCTATTTGTGCGCGCGGTTTAGTGACCAGGTCGAGGTCGTGCAGATACCGAAATCGGAGGCGGTGGTTTCTTCTGAGGCTTCTTCTGAGGCTTCTTCTGAGGCTTCTTCTGAGGCTTCTTCTGAGGCTTCTTCTGAGGCTTCTTCTGAGGCTTTCAGTCCGGAAAAACAGGGGGCGCAGGAGTCTCTGACTCCGAAACTGATCCGAAAGATACCGATGGACCGGGAACCGTTTGCGTGTGCGGTGACTCCGGACGGGAAGACGCTCGTCGTGACAAACCTGCTGATCAATGACCGAACTGCGGATGAGTTTTTCATCGTTGGAAAGGCCGCGCTCGTGGACACGGAAACGTGGGAGACGCGATGGGTCGAGTTCCCGAACGGGACGCTGAATATGCGGGGCGTGTGTATTTCTCCGGACGGAAAGTACGCGTATGTGCTTCACTCGATGGGGAGCTACGCCATTACGACCGGCCAGGTGAAAGGAGGGTGGATCAACATGAATTCCATCAGTTTCATTGATCTTCAGACGGGCGAGCGCACTGGGACGCAGACGCTGGATCATTTCACCTTTGCGGCGGCGAATCCGTGGGGAATCGCGTGTTCTTCGGACGGAAAATGGCTCGTCGTGACGCACGCAGGGACGATGGACGTCAGTGTGATCGAGCGCTTGGCGATGCACGAGAATTTTGAAAACAGTCTGGCGCCCTATCCGGCCATGGGAGCGACGCCGGACCATGCGGAAGATCTGCTTCCGACGCAGAAACGGGTCTTCACCTCCGGTCGTGGTCCGCGTGCTGTCGCGATCGGGATGGAGCCGGCTGAAAATGGCGAAATGCACGAGTATGCGTACGTCGCGAACTACTTTAGCGATACGGTCGACCGGATCGTTTTGTGTCCCAATGCCTTCAATTCCGGAAGAACGATACGAATGACGGAACGGCCGCCTGTGCCGACGGTCGAGAGGCTGGGAGAGAGTCTTTTCAATGATGGGCAGCTCTGTTTCGAGCAATGGCAGAGTTGCGCATCGTGTCATCCGGATGGCCGTGCGGATGGGCTGAACTGGGACTTGCTCAATGATGGGAGCGGGAATCCAAAGAGTACGAAAAGTATGCTCTACGCCCACAAAACGGCACCGGCAATGGCGGTCGGTGTGCGCGTGAATGCCGAGCTGGCGGTACGAAAAGGAATCGAGATGATCCACTTCACGCAGCCAAGAGAAGAGGACGCCTGCGCCATTGATGCCTACCTCATGGCTCTAGAGGCTCGCAGAGCGCCGATCTTGCGTGAGGCTGCGGAGGATCCGGAGCTCCATGCCTCGATCCAGCGGGGACGCCGCCTTTTCTATGGTCCGAAAACGCAGTGCGCATCCTGCCATACGGGGGAATTCTTCACGGACGGCAAGCTGCATGATGTGGGGACTGCGACGACTTACGAAGCGCGCCCGATGGATACGCCGACACTGCGCGAGTGCTGGCGGACTGCGCCGTATATGCATGACGGACGCTACAGGACGATCCTGGAAATGCTCCGCGACGGAAGGCACGGGTTCTCGGCGGAGCTTTCCGAGCAGGAGTTAAAGGATCTGGAAGCATTCGTGCTTTCGCTTTAGAGAGAAAGGAGAAGAAAAGATGGACCGGCGTGTTTTCGTGACGGGCGGTGCTCACGGTATCGGACGGGCGATCGTCGAAGCGTTTTGCCGTGAGGGGGACCGGGTCGCGTTCTGCGACGTGGATACAGTGCGCGGCGAAGAAACGGCCGAGGCGTGCGGTGCGCAGTTTTTTGAGGTCGACGTGACTGACAAAACGGCTCTGGAAACGTGTGTGCAGGGACTTCTGGACAAGTGGGGGGATCTGGATGTGCTCGTGAATAACGTGGGCATCAGCGATTTTCAGCCGATCACGGAAACCTCGGTCGAGCATTTCGAGAGGGTCCTGAACACGAATCTCCGCAGCACGTTCCTGACTTCCCGTCTTCTGGCGGTCCACAGAGCAAAAAATGGGGCGGAGAATCCCTACGGACGCATCGTGAATCTCTGCTCGACGCGCTATCTTCAGAGTGAGCCGGGAACGGAAGCGTACGCGGCTTCCAAAGGCGGGATCTGGTCCATGACGCATGCGCTGGCGGTTTCGCTGGCCCCGTACCGGGTCACGGTCAACTGCATTGCGCCGGGGTGGATCAGTGTGAATAAAGGAGAGATCCTGCGTCCGGAAGACCACGAGTTCCATCTTTCCCGACGCGTCGGCAGGGCGGACGACATTGCTAGGGCGTGTCTTTTCCTGTGCGATGAACGAAACGATTTCATCAACGGGCAGTGCCTTACCGTGGACGGCGGCGTGACGAAAAAGATGATCTATCCGGAGGAATGAATATTGCATATGAATCAGGTCGCCAAAATTCAAACATTTTTTGCCTTCCCTCTTGATTTTTTGCAAATTTTTGTAAAATATAAAGAAAATTTTGCATAATTTTTTATTTGGAGGCTCTTAATTTTATCAAAGTGTTAAAAAAACTCCATTTTATGAAAGGAATAGATCATGACCGATTTTGAATACACCGAATACGAAGACCACATTAGGATCAGGAAATACACCGGTTCCGCCTCCGACGTCACCATCCCCTCGACCATCAATGGCCTCCCCGTCACGAGCATTAGCAATGGAACATTTAGCTGCCACCCTCGCCTCAATTCGGTGACGATTCCCAAAAGCGTGACGCATATTGGAAGGGGCGCGTTCTGCAGGGACACCCTCACGTCGGTGACTATCCCCAACAGCGTGAAGTGTATTGGCAAAAACACCTTCTGCGGCTGCGAGAGCCTCACGTCGGTGACGATTCCCAATAGCGTGACGAGCATTGGAAAGTACGCGTTCTACGAGTGCATAAGCCTCACGTCGGTGACGATCCCCGAAAGCGTGACGAGCATTGGACGTTCCGCGTTCAGTTCCTGCTACGGCCTCACGGCGGTGACGATCCCCAACAGCGTGACGAGCATTGGAAATGACGCGTTCTTCGGCTGCCGCAGGCTCACTATTTACGGTACAGAAGGTTCCGCAGCCCAAACGTATGCGGAAGGTCACAACATTCCATTTTCCACGGGTCCGTTACCGTATTGCGACGCGGCAGGTTTCTATTATTCCCACGACGGCAAA
>SUVI01000154.1 GCA_015062085.1 Planctomycetaceae bacterium | reverse complement strand
CCGACGGCTGTTTCAAGACCCGTTTCCTTGCCGAGCCAGTCCGCGAAATCCTGAAGATTGATCTCCGAGTCCACACCCTCCACGATGAGACTGAAGTCTTTGACCGTCATTGAGGTCTGATCTTTACCGAAATCGATCCCGACCAGCTTGCTGTCCGCCAGCGACGCGGAACCGTACTGGCCGTTTTTGTCCTGATTGATCGTCACGGCCGTCTTACCGTCCATGTTGGCATTGGTCATGAGATTTCCGTTCGTAATGTTGACGTTTTCCGCCTTCGCGCCGTCGATGAACGTCACGGTATTGCCGTCCATCGCGCCAACGGTGAAGACGTTCAGACCGACATTCACGGTGCCGGAGAACTGATCCGCATTCAGCGTCGTGAACCCGTGGACCGTCGGACCGGCATTGAAATTCGCGGTCGTGTTCGTCATCGTAAGTTTACCGGAGAAATCAACGCAACCTTCGAGATTCAGCGTCGCACCGTCGACCGTTCCGCCGTTTGCGATCGTCAGTTTCGCACCGTCCTGGAACGTCACGTCTGCGCCGTTAACGGCCATGGAACCGAGATCCGTAATCGACTGTCCGCCGAAAGTAACGTTTGCATCCGCAATACTCAGCTGACCGGGGGTCACGATACCGCCGCCGAAGGAGTAGACGCCATTCCCGGTGATCGAGACGGAATTTTCCGCGTAGATGTCGTTATTCACGCCGTTCGCGGTATTGCCGGTGAACGTCGCATTCGATCCGTCGCCGACGAACGCCACTTCTTCACCGTAGATCGCGCCGCCCTTGGCATCGCCGGCTGTGCTGGACGCGGAGTTGTTTTCAAACACGTTCGTACCGGAAAGGGTGACGGTACCAGTACCTTTACCGTCTTTTGCCGCAGCGTAGACTGCGCCGCCGAGCGCATTCGCCTGAACTCCTTCCACGGCATCGCCGGTCACTTCGACTTTGTTGCCGGTGAATGTGGAGTCTTTTACCGTGACGACGCTGTCGCCGAATGAATTATGGGACGCGATCGCACCGCCGTGCGCGGAATGAGCCGTGACTTCGTCGTAGTCAAACAGCGAGGCGATAATTCCAGCTTCGTCCGTGACGTTGACCTGTGCCGTATTGTTTTCAAAAACGGCACCTTCAGCTTCGACCCCCTGAAGACCAAACACCGCACCGCCCATTGCCGTCATCGTACCTTTATTGTTCACGGCCGTGTTGTCTTTGAAGAGGATCTCTCCGCCGTCTTCGGCTTTGATGCTTACGGAGCCTTGGTCATTGCGTCCAGCACCGACCGCACCGCCAAGAGCGCGGGAATAGTTGCTTTCGGCCTTGTTGCCGGTGAAGGCAATTTTATCGCCGTCTTCTGCCGTCACGGTGATGGTTCCGGCATTCGCACCCGCCGCACCGCCGATCGAACCGCCAAGAGCTGCCGAGGCACTGCCCGTGGTTTTCGTGGAGTCTGCGACGTTGCCGGAGAACGTGACGTTATCCTGAACGTCTTCCGCGCCGATGTTCAGATCTTCGCTGAAGACCGCGCCGCCGATCGTTTCGTCCATCCAGCGGGTGATTTGCCCGTTTGCATCCTTGTAGAAAACATTCCCGGTTTCGATCCGGTTGTTGGAAAAGTCACTATTTCCGGAAATCGTGACGCTGCTGCCATACACGGCACCGCCCATGGTCTGAGTGCGAACGTAATTGCTGCTTCCGCCTCTTGCAGCGCCGATGTCGCCGGAGCTGGCAATATTATCGGTGAACGTCACGTCCTGCAGATTGAGCGTTCCGCCGTAGATCGCGCCGCCCCATGCTGCGTAGTCGCCGGAGCCGCCTTCCGGTGTCGAGATGCTGTTTCCGGAGAACGTACCGCCGATAATGTTCCAGTTGCCGCTCGTGATGACACTTCCGCCGACAACGCCTGCATGATTGGAAGCCCCCGAGATGGTGATATTTTCCAGCGTGAGGGCGGAGGTGCCGGCAGTCGAGAAGATCGGGGACGTGCCGCTGGCCGTGATCGTGCGGGAGTCCGTGGTGTTGGAGCGGATCGTAAGAGCTTCGGGGATGGTCAGTGCTCCGCTGGCGGCAATATCCGCACTAAGTGTGATCGCGTCGCCGGAAGCGAGCGTTCCCAGACCGGTCAGCGTGTCCGCCTGAGCTGCAATGGCTCCGCCGCGGTAAAGTGCGGCTTTTCCAGCGGCTTCGGCAAGGGTGTAGGAGATCCCTTTGGCACCGACGGAATAGGAGTCAAGATAGCCGGTACTTCCGGAAGCAAGGACGAGCGAAATGTTCTCAAATCCGGTAATTGCCGTATTGCTCAGGACCGTCCCGCCGGCATTTGCCGAATCGAGAACGATACTCAGCGTACTGCCTGCGGAGTTGGTGAGTGTCTCTACGCCCCAGTTTTCCGCGCTTGCAGTGTCGGTCACTGTCATCACCGCGTTTTTCAGTGTCAGCTTCGCAGGAAGTGTACCGCCGGAGTAATTCAGCGCACCGCCGTTGAGGACGAGAGACTTGGACGAAGTCGAAACATTTCCGCCATTCACGTTGATCGTACCGCCGGTATTGGTGATGACACTGCCAGTATTCTCGACCAGATGCATATTGCCTTCAACATTCAGTACCGCATCCGTAAGAGTGAGTTTAGTCATATTCCCCAACTCCATTCTTGCGGTTTTTTCGATCGTGACGTTCGCTCCATCTTTAATAGTCATTGAAGCGGAGTTTCCAGTTGTGATCCCGCCGCCGAACGAATAGGTTCCATTTCCTTCGATGATGAAGTTGGCAGCGTTTTGAATATGAACGTCATTTGCGGCACCATTGGCAGTGTTGCCGGAGAAGACAAGATCGGTGCCGTTACCGGTGAAACGCAGAGTTCCATACTGATGGTAGATCGCACCGCCTTCGCTTGTTGCTGTATTGTTCGTGAAAGTGCCGTTTCCGGAAATCACAGCTTCACCTGCTCCATAGATCGCGCCGCCTTGGTATGCGGTATTTCCAGTGAAAGTATTCGTTCCGGAAGCATTTACGCTTGAGCTTGCATATACGGCACCGCCATAAGTGGTTCCCGATGTGTTTGCCGTATTGTTCGCAAAAAGGTTTCCTGTACCCGTTCCAGTAATGACAGCATTCGTGGCTGACACAGCAGAGCCGTAAGTGCCGGATCGGTTGCCTGTGAATTTATTTGCGCCGTCGATCGTAACGTTTTTTCCGCCCACGGCACCGCCGTAAGAGCTGCCTGCCGAGTTGTTTTCAAAAACGTTCTGGCCGGTGATCGTAAGGTCTACAGACGTATAAAGTACACCACTGTTTGAAGCCGCGCTGTTTCCAGAGAACGTATTTGTTCCGTCAACCAGAATATTTCCGTATGAGAAGCCTACACCTGCAATTCTGGAAGTATTTCCCGTGAATTTATTCGAGCCGGAAATGGCGATCAGACCATATCCCGTGGGTGCATTTGTTGAACCAGCATAAAAACAGCCGCCGAGATCCGCACTGTTATTTTCGAAAATATGGTTTCCCGTGATACTGATATTACCATCACTATAAGTTCTGGAGACGGTAGTCGAACCTCCCTGCGGCTTCTTTTCTGACTTAATAACCTTAACAAATGCGCTTGCAACACCGCCGTATTTCGTCGTTTGGTTACCAGAAAACGTCATCGAGCCGTCAATATTGATGTTGCCGCCATGATAATAGTACTCTTTATACGCGGTGCCGTCGGCATCTTCCCAAGAGCGATCATTGTCATTATTTCCCATCAAAATAACCGATCCATCCTTGTCTCCTCCGTTCATCGTGTAAGTCACGCCGCTTCCGGAAAGAGAGATCGTGCTTCCAGTCGTGGAAAAAAGCTGAGTGGAACCGGTCACGGTCTGTGGTGTACCTGCCGTGATGTTCAAAACAGTGTCGGCGGTAAACGTGACGGGGGCTGTTTCCGTTGAGGTTCCGGTCAAGACCGCTGTGTTGCCATTGAGTACGGACTGTGCGGCACCAAGATTCGTGTAGCTTTTTTCACCAACCGTAACCTGCGCATTTACTGGAGCAGAAAGCGCGAGGGCCATCAGCGCGGAGGCGGTGAGGGTGATCTTGCCGGTTCTGGCGAACGTTTCCAATGCACGGCGAAGTTTTGTTGTGTTGGTCGTCATGTTTTTACCTCATTTAATGAAATACTTGATGATCCCGGTTTTCTGACTTGTTTTCGTTTCGCCAATCAAAACGGCAAAACGGAATACACCGGTACTGTGGAATAAAATCGTGCAAATTTTAAGAAATTTTGAGAAAATTCATCCATGTTATCAGAATCTCCCCATCCCCCGTAGTTTAATACATCGGTAAAAATGTCATTTCGGGATCATTTTAAAGGAAAGAAACGGAGAGGAAGGCTGTAGAAGATGAAATTTAAAAACAAAACGGACGGAGTGCCGAAACACATTCCGACCGTTTTGCCGAGGTAAAATATTGAGAATGAAATATCATTTAATTCACTGTTTTTCCCACCGAAGCGGTGGGTCTCAAATGACTTTCCGTCTTTGATATTTACTAATTCGGGTAAATTTAAAAAAATCTTAAAAATAAATAAGTCGGATCTACAACATGATTTATCGGTCAAACAGATGCAACTGTTGCAGTATAAATAGCCCATATATCAGAAATATCAGAAATAGCGGATAAAAGCGGAACAGACCGAACGCTTATTTTATTCGGTCTGTTCGTTTCAAAAGTTAATGTTTCATCGGTCGTTTTGCTGCGTCATCCATAGATAGCGAATTGCCGCGGTAAAAATCAGTCCGAAATTCACACTGGCAATGAGAACAGCGTAGAAGATGGACCCCGTTCCCGCACCGTATCCGTGAAGCGCGCTTCCCATGACGTAATTGACCCCGTACCATGCCATAATGATGGCAAATGCACCGAGTACCGCGCCGATGGCGAGCGTGAACTCCCCGAGAAGACGGACGTATCTTGCATGCAGGATCAGCAGGTAGACGAACAGAGAAATGAGCGCCCAGACTTCCTTTCGGTCCCAGCTCCAGAAACGTCCCCATGAGACGTCGGCCCAGAGTCCTCCGAGGATCGTTCCGACGACCAGCAGAAGGACCGCGGCCTGCATACAGCGATACAGGAGCTCGGAGAGAGTCGAGCAGATCTCCGGGGGCCGGCGTTCTCCGTTCGGCATGGTTCGGTATCGTCCGAAAAGATAGCAGATGAGCGCACCGTCGGCAAGCCCCCACGCAAGCATTCCGGCTCCGTAACTTGCCACGATGGTCACGACGTGGACCGCGAGCCAGTAGTTGTCGCGGAGGATCGGCGCGAGATTGCGGAGATCAGGCTTGAAGACGTCCGGGAATGACACGGAAATGTACGAAATGATAAACACGACCAACGCAGCGGCAGCCGCAAAAAACGGACGCAGGGAACGCTGCTTTTCAAGCCGAAGTGTATCGTCTTCGGTCCAAGAATCTTTTTTCACGCAGAGAAACGCACCCGCGATCGGAGCCAGCAGGAAGAGCGGCGCCCACCAGAGAAACGCAGCCAGCATGAGGATCCCGCTGAACCATTCGACCCAGGCAGAAAGCGACGGAAGCTCCGCTCCGACCGCACAGGAAGGGGTCAGGTGGATCGCAGTGTAGCCGGCCCCGCTCCCGAGTCCGTAGAAACAGAGGATCCAGAACAGAAACGCCGCCGTCAGGATCCGCAGGCTCCAGAACATTCCGCGGAACATGGGTGAAGCCGCACTCTCTCCGGTGAACTTCAGTGTCTTCCAGCCAAGTGAGGTCATGCGGGCTAAGGTCGTCCGGAACGTCAGCGCGATGCCGAAAACGCCTGCCGACCACGCAACAAAAACGATGGTCTCGAACATATTCGTGACCGGCGCACGGTTCATGATGAGCGACCGCAGCGTCAGACCGGCCGTCGAGGCAAGGACACCAGCTAAAAGCAGCGTCAGCCCCATCCAGAATGAAATATCTCCAAACCGGCGGAAAACGGCCGCGGAAGTTTCATGATCCGGTTCCTTCTCCGCTTTGCGCAGGAGAAGCTCAAAGACACAAGAGGCTCCAAGAATGAGCATCCCGGCAAACGGCAGGATCCACGCCCACGTGAAGGGACGCAGACGACTGTAGGCGGTCTCGAGCTTCATTTTGGAATCGTCCGCAGGATAAAGAGTCGACGTCAGTGCGTCTTCATCCAATTCCTCCGGCGGAAGTACCTGAGAGCGAGCTGCGTCCAGGACTCCGGCCGTCTCGCGGAGCTGTGCGGCAAACTGAACAGAGGCGGAACGGAATTTTTCCGGGTCGTTCCCTTTCCAGGCATTCGCCATCGCTTGGAATGTCTCGCGGATCACCAGCATCTCCGTTCTCGCGGATTCAGGCCAGTTTTTCGCGAAACCGTTTTCCAGATCGCCAAAACGCAAGGCGTTGAGACTCACCCACGGCTGCGCGTGAAGCTCGAAACTCTTTCCAAAGACCTGCACGCTTTCCGTCCGGTCTCTGTCCAGCGGAGTTCGCTCGACTGCGGGAAGGATACAGATGCCCTGATCCTCATCGAAAAGCGAGTACTGCAGCGCGGCGGTGCATGCCGCAAAATTCCGCATCGAAACGCGGCTCACGACGAGCCATGAGTACCATTCGGTATCCGTTTCCGAAAGCGTTTCCGGAAGTTTCGCTCTTGCACTCCGGCACCACGCATCCAGAGAGGGAAGGATCCCGTCTGCGGACGCCCGCAGCTCTGCCAGCTTTTCGGAGATCAGCGCGATCCGCTCCTCCGAAGTTCCTGGCCCAACACTTCGGTCAAGAGCCGCCCGAAGTGCATCAAACGCCTTCGCCGTCCTGCGCAGAGCTTCGAAAAGCGTCCGTTCCGGAGAATCTTTTTCCATGCACGTGAGGAGAAAATCCCACTGTTCGCTGGAAATGCGTCCGGATGCTAAAGCGGAATTCAATTCAACGGCCGGCGAAATATTTCTCCAGCCCATCGCCATCTTCTGGAACGTCGCCGGGGCACGCTGGAGCATGACCGTCAGGAGCTGAACATCCAGCGGCTGACTGGGGCCCATCGCATGGTGGGGCACGCCGTGCCAGCAGTCGGAAAGCTCCGTGTATTTTGTGTAGAATTCCTGTCCGAGCGGGACTGATTCCAGGAATTTGCCGTCCAGCCAATAACAGTAGACCTGAAGCGCCATTTCCAGGTGCTCCATTTCCTGAACTGTTTGCTGGTCTGCATTTTTCAGAGCATCCTGGAATGCCGTCTGCTTTTCCTGGATCGCCGTCAAAATCTCCAGCGGTGCCGCGTAAATATACGGAGCTTCTCCCTCCGGAGCCGTCGGAAGTCCCAGTACCCGGCGCATCTCCGTGTTCGGGAAGTAAAGAAACGGAACGTGTTTCCAGAGCCGCGGGTATTCACAGAATGCCGCGTAAAGTTCCGCAGACGTGAATTTTCGGGTCGGCTGATCGGGAATCTGAAGTTTCTCGCGGATCTCCGCCAATTCCTCTGCCGAGATCTTCTCCAAAGCCGCGCCGCGCAGCGAAAGCTCCGGCTCGTAACTTCCGCAGAACATGAAGATCAGATTCTGCGACAGATACGAAACCGTCACGGGCTGCCCCATGTACGGAATGTGCGCGGAATCCCGAAGCGGCGCGTCATGCTCCGGTTTCAGATCCCGGATCGGACTGGCGATCAGACGCAGCCAGGCGACGTAGCGATTTTCGAGCGTTTCGAGTTTCTCACTCGTCTCAAGACTATTTTTCCGGACCTTCATCAGCCGCGCAAACTCACTTCCAGACCGAGTCCCTCTTTCACGAAGCGCTTTTAGCTCCGCCTCTGCACTTTCCAACTCCTGAAGACATTTGCCGTACTCTGTCTGAAACCGGACCGAGTTGAGCGTTTCTGAAAACTCGCGCGGTGAAATGTGCGTGCGTCCATTTCCGTGAGCATCCGGCGCCGAGAAGCCAAGCATCAGGCAGACTTCCGGACCGTCGAGCGGCAGGAAGGGAACGTCATTCCACATCTCCGGTTCCACGATCCACGAGAAAAGGAGTTCTGAGGCCTCAAATTTTCTCCGTACGCCGTCCTTTAGCGTGATCCGGGGGGACTCTTTTCCGCAGATCAGACGAACGTGCGTCCGTGCCAGAGCATCCAGCGGCATGATCCGCCCATCCCGACAGATCGGAAGCTGCGCCCACGCACTGAAGTCGAATCCCTTACGCTCCGCCAGATCGACCGTGGGTACTTCAGGAGTTTGCGTTTCCGCCGGAGTTTGCGTTTCTGCCGGAGTTTGCGTTTCCGCCGGAGTTTGCGTTTCCGCCGGAATTTGCGTTTCTGCCGGAGTTTGCGTTTCCGCCGGAGTTTGCGTTTCCGCCGGAGTTTGCGTTTCTGCCGGAGTTTGCGTTTCCGCCGGAGTTTGCGTTTCTGCCGGAGTTTGCGTTTCTGCCGGAGTTTGCGTTTCT
>SUVI01000153.1 GCA_015062085.1 Planctomycetaceae bacterium | reverse complement strand
ATTTCCACGCCAACGACCCGAATCTCCAGGGTCCCGGTTTCGGCGAGCTGGATTTCCACCCGCTGTTCAAGGCTCTGAAGGAAACGCAGTTTGACGGCTGGGTCAGCGTCGAGGTCTTCGACTACACGCCTGGCGCGGAAGCTCTCGCGAAGAAGAGCCTCGAATACATGAAGAAAGTGGAATCGGAGATCTAACCTTTCTTCCCCAGTTTTCATAAAAAGAAGATCCCGCAGGCCGTTTTTTGGATGACCTGCGGGATCTTTTGCGGTTTTGTTTCCGCAGCCGAAACGGTCTACCCCATCGTCGTGAGGGTCAGATTGTCGCGGTGCATCACTTCATCGTAATGGACGAGGTCGGGGAATTCCGCTTCGATCTCGTCGGAATGCCTTCCCTTGATCCGTTCCAGATCCGATGAGGAGTAATTCGTGAATCCGCGCGCGATCTCCAGCCCGTCTTCCGTACAGACCGCCAGAACGTCGCCATGCTCAAATTCGCCCTCAACTTCCCGAATGCCGATCGGAAGAAGACTCTTTCCGTTTTCGACCAGAGCTTTCGCGCAGCCTTCATCGACCACGACGCGTCCTCTCGGCATGATCGCGTATCCGATCCACTGCTTTCGGGCGGCCATTCGCGTTCCCTGCGGCAGGAAAAGCGTTCCGAAATCTTCGCAGTTCAAGATTTTCTGCAGGATCTTTGGTTCCCGGCCGTTGGCGATGATGACGCTTCCCCCCGCGTGCGTGATCTGGTGCGCGATGCGGAGTTTGCTCGCCATTCCTCCTTTGCTCAGGCCAGTCAGCCGGTCAAAAGCAAGCGACTGGATGGAAGAATCGATCCGGTGGACCGTCTCGATCAGTTTCGATTCCGGGTTTCTCGGATCTCCATTGTACAGACCGTCGATGTCGGAGAGCAGGATCAGAAGCGGAGCGTGGATGAGGTCCGCCACGAGTGCCGCGAGCCGGTCATTGTCGCCGAAAGTCGTCTTGAGTTCCGCGACGCTGAGCGTGTCGTTCTCATTGATGATCGGTATCGCGCCGTACTCGAGCAGAGCATTCAGCGTGTTTCGCACGTTCAGATACTTAGCACGGTGCTCCAGATCGTCGGCCGTCAGGAGTATCTGAGCCGCATGAAGCCCCAGTTTTTCCAGATGGTGATTGTACGCCTCGATCAGCGCGCTCTGTCCCACCGCAGCGACGGCCTGAAGCTGTGCCAGATCCGTTGGTCTTCCCGGCAGTCCGAGGCGCCCGATCCCGGATCCGACGGCCCCGGAACTGACCAGCACCATGCGAAATCCCCTCTGTCGGGCTTCGGCAAGCTGATTGGCAAACGATTCGATCTGCGATCCACTCAAATGGCCTCTCTCGTCGGTCAGGATGCGCGTTCCGACCTTCACGACGATGGTAGGCGACTCCGTAAGGATTTCCTGTCTTAAAATATTGATCATAAAAAAGGGATCATCGCCCCATTTATCTCCGGGACGATGCATGAAAAAAATCCGCGGGCCCCCTCTTCTGAAAGGGAGCTCAACTATTGCCAAATCTCAAATTTTATTTCGTTTTTCTGCTTTTCTTTTCGGAAATTTTGTCCGTACTCTTCACTTTTTGGGCGCGTATCGGGCGAAAGACGAGAACTCCCAGCGGCGGGAGCGTCACGCGAATGGAATTTGCAAACCCTTGGCACGGACGCGGCTCGGAAAAGATGCGCTCATTGTGCACGCCGCTTCCGCCGTAGCTGCGGGAATCGCTGTTGAAGATCTCCTGAAATTCCGAGATCTCCGGCACTCCCACCCAGAAATCGTGCCGCACGTTCGGCGTGAAATTGCAGAGCACGATGAGGTAATCTTCGGGATCTTTCGCCTTGCGCATGAACGAGAGGGTGCTGATGTCGCGATTCGAGCAATCGATCCACTGGAAGCCGTCCTGTCGGAAATCCTGCTCGTAAAGTGCCGGTTCCGTCTCGTAAAGATGCCCCAAGTCGGAAACGCAGCGCTGGATCCCCTGATGCTGTTCGAATTCCAGCAGGTTCCAGTCCAGCTGCCCATTGTCGCGCCACTCGTTCCACTGTCCGAACTCCCCTCCCATAAAAAGGAGTTTCTTGCCGGGGTGCGTCCACTGGTAGGCATAAAGAAGACGCAGATTCGCGCATTTCTGCCAAGTGTCGCCCGACATTTTGCCGATGAGCGAACCCTTGCAGTGAACGACTTCATCGTGCGAGAAAGGAAGAAGGAAATTCTCGTGGAACGAGTACAGGATGCTGAATGTGAGCTGATCGTGATGGTACTTTCGGAAGATCGGATCGTTCTTCATGTACGCAAGCGTATCGTGCATCCACCCCATGTTCCACTTCATGCAGAATCCAAGCCCTCCAGCATACCCCGGCAGCGTCACGCCCGGCCAGGCGGTGGACTCTTC
This sequence comes from Planctomycetaceae bacterium, assembly GCA_015062085.1. The sequence goes on along the minus strand of SUVI01000153.1, from coordinate 6,085 downwards.
CGCAATGGTGAGCGTTCCGGGAAAATGCATCTGGACCTCCCGGTTCATCTCGCGGAGAAAATCGATCGCCTCGATATTTTCGCGTCCGCCGTACTGATTGGGGATCCACTCGCCTTCCTTCCGGCTGTAGTCGAGGTAAAGCATCGACGCGACCGCGTCCACTCGCAGACCGTCCACGTGGTACTGATCTACCCAGAACAGCGCGTTGGCGATGAGGAAATTCCGAACTTCATTCCGTCCATAGTTGAAAATGTACGTTCCCCAGTCGGCATGCTCGCCCTGACGAGGATCGGCGTGCTCGTAAAGCGAAGTCCCGTCGAAACGCCCAAGACCGAAAGCGTCCTTCGGAAAATGAGCCGGCACCCAGTCCAAAATGACGCCGATGCCGTTCTGGTGGCAGAGATCCACGAAGTACTTGAAGTCGTCCGGAGTCCCATACCGGGCGGTCGGCGCATAGTACCCCGTGACCTGGTAGCCCCAGCTTCCGGTGAAAGGATGCTCGCAGACCGGAAGAAGCTCGACGTGCGTGAAATTCATCTTCTTCACGTAAGGCACGAGCCTGTCGGCAAGTTCGCGGTAGTTCAGCCACTGCTCCGTTCCGGAATTGGAGGTCTGCCAGCTTCCGGGATGGACTTCGTAGATCGAGACGGGCCGGCTCTGCCAGTCAAAAGACACACGTTTTTCCACCCATTCGGCATCCTGCCACGTGTACTGGTCCAGATCGATGACTCGGCACGCATTTTTGGGAGGACACTCGCAGCCGAACGCGTAGGGGTCGCACTTTTCGAAAGTTCGCTCACCCTTCCGAATGAAGAATTTGTAGAACATTCCGGCTTCTGCTCCGGGAATGAAGGTTTCCCAGATGCCGTTTTCCTGGTGTTTCCACATGAAATTCGCACGCGTGTCCCATGCGTTGAAGTCGCCAATGACGCTGATCTCGTCGGCATTCGGCGCCCAGACTGCGAAATTGACGCCGGTTTCTCCGTCAATGGTGCAGGGATGCGCTCCCAGTTTCTCGTAGACCTTCCAGTGCTTTCCCTGTCCCAAAAGGTAGAGATCGTAATCCGAAATCAGTCCTTTGTGTGTACTCTGATTTGAAAAGTCCGTCATTTTCTGCACTCCCATGTCTTGAAAAATCCAAAATACAAAAAAAATTCCCCCAATTGAAACTAGACCAACACTCTTTTCTATTTTACTACGAAAATGAAATTTAACCAGTGGGAGGCCTCCTGAAAATCCAAAATTTCTCCAAAAAACCGAAGATACGTCGATTTCCTCCCCCCTTTTTTTATTCTTAAGCATGCTATAATGGAGCAGAAAGATTTTTACCCGCATTTTCATTCCAGGAGGCTCGCAATGTGCGCTGATCTTCATTCCTATCCCTCGTCCCGCAGTTTTGCAGTCCGGATCCCCGCCGTCATTTTCTGCCTGGCGTTCGTGATCTCTCCGTGTTTCGTTTTGGCTCAGAATGAAGAAGAGGCGGCCGCGGAAGAAAAAGTCTCCTATTCCGCCGTCGAACTGCAGGCGCAAGAGGAAATGTGGGAAAATGAAGAGGAGGAAGACTGCCACACCTACGCCGGGAGGCCGGGAGTCAAAGAAGTCAACGGTGCCCGATTCACGATGGACGGCACTGTTTTTCTGGAACTTTGCCCGGACGCACCTGCGGATTATACTGTACCGGAGGGGGTCCGGCGGATCGCGGACGGCGCGTTCCACAGCCGGAAAGATATTGAGTCCGTCACGATACCTGAAGGGGTCACTTCCATTGGAGAGCGCGCATTCGTACATTGCCCTAATTTAAAGGAAGTCCGTCTTCCCAAAAGTCTGCGCAGGATCGGAAACGATGCTTTTCTGAATGCCGGGATCGAGAAGATCGAGCTGCCCGAAAACCTCCGAACGATCGGAAAATGGGCGTTTTCCGGCTGCTCCAAACTGAAAAAGGTCCGCATTCCGGCGTCCGTCCGGTGTCTGGATGAAAATGCGTTTTCTCGGTGTGCGGGATTGGAGGAAGTTGAGATCGCCAACGGTCTGGAGCGCATTCCGGAAAAAGCGTTTGCGGAGTGTCCTGCACTTCAGCGCATCGTGCTGCCGGAAAGTATTTCGACGCTCTCCCCCTCGGCATTTCAGGCGTGCGTGCAGCTTCAGGAACTCGTTTTTTTGAAAAAAGATCCGCCATTCGTCCTTCACCCAGACGGAGTGCTTCTTTCGCAAGACGGCAAAACGCTGATCCTTGCACTTCCGGGGAGGATCCAGGGGACGTTCCGCGTGCCGGACGGAGTCGAAAATATTGAGGATTCGGTGTTTCAGAAATATTTCGGACTCCGGAAGATCGAATTTCCGAAAAGTCTCCGAAAGATCGGGAAAAATGCGTTTGCGGAGTGTCCTGAACTCGAAACGGTCTGCGTTCCTGCCAGCGTCGAGAGCGTTGGCGAAGGCATTTTCTCTCAATGCCCCAAACTTCGGGAAGCCGTTTTTGAGCTGAAAACCATCCCGGATCTCGCATTTTCTGAGTGTTCGGCTCTGGAAAAAGTGACTTTTTCTCCGGAACTTTCCGAGATCGGCCAAATGGCGTTTGACCGCTGTACGGCACTTCAGGAGATTTCCCTGCCGGACCGGCTTTCCGTCATTCGGAGGGGGGCATTCCGAAGCTGCACGGGGCTGAAAAAAGTCACGCTGCCAGGAAGTCTCCGATCCTTGGAGCCGGAATGTTTCAGGTTCTGCAGGCAGCTGGAAGAATGTGTGCTTGAGGAAGGGATCTCTTCACTTCCCAGTGGGTGTTTTCAGCAGTGTGCCGCACTGAAAAAAATCACGCTGCCCGAAAGTATTGAGACGATCGGGAGCTGGGCATTTGCGGCAAATGCCTCACTTTCCGAGGTCGAGTTTTCTCCAAATCTTACCCAGATCCAGGGCTATGCGTTTATGGGGTGCAAGTCGCTCCGGAAACTGCATTTTCCGGACCGTCTGACGCAGCTTTCCGAATACGCATTCAGTAACTGTACCGCTCTGCAGGAAGTCGTGTTTTCTCCAAAGCTGACGAAGATCCCGCAGTATTGTTTCGCCGGATGTACGGCACTGGAAAAGATCGAACTTCCGGAAGCGCTTCGTGAGCTTGGCCGGTGGGCTTTCAACGGCGGTCTCGGCGGCACAAAAGAGTTTTTCATCCCGAAAAACCTGGAGAAGATCGGGGAAAATGCACTCACGATACGCTCTCTGGAAAAGTTCACCGTCGATCCGGAAAATCCGCATTTCCACGCACGGGACGGAGTCCTTTTCCAAAACTCCCCGCGTAAACTGGTCCGCTATCCTGCCGCGAAAGCCGGCGCGTACACGATCCCGGGTGATGTCACGGATGTGGCAGAAGGTGCGTTCAACGGTTCGTCGGAACTGACGAGTCTGGTACTTTCCGATTCGATCCAGGGAGTCAGCCGCGATTCATTCCAAAACTGTCCGAAATTGACTGAAGTGTTCCTCCCCCCGATGTGCTCCTATTTCCCGCTCAGTACGCTTGGCGGCTGCGCGGAACTGGAGAAAGTCACGGTCATGGATCCGACTGCGAATTTGCAGCTTGGAGCGAGCAAAAGTAAATCTTTCCCCAAATTGGTCATTTATGGTGCCAAGTATTCACCGATCCACTATTCCGCGCAAAGAGGCGGAACGGCCTTACACCGGGCACCTGCAGAACCATTCGCGTTCGTCCCGCTGGAATCCCTTGAGTACCACAAAGCAAAACAGACCACGATCTTCTCCGTTGAAGAAAATCCGCCGTATCTGAAAGTTCAGAAGCCTGAAACCAGCGAGCCGGTTTTTTCGCCTGACGGTAAAATTCTGGTTCGTTTCCCGCAAAATTTTAGCGGTGAATATGCCATTCCGGATGGAGTGACGGAGATCGGAAATGCGGCTTTCGCGAACTGCCGTTTTCTCACCAGACTCACGCTCCCCGCGAGCGTGCAGAAGATCGGCGAGTACGCATTCGCAGAGTGCGTCATTTTGACCGAGGTCAACATTCCGGACGGAGTCACGCGATTAGGCAGCGGTACATTCCGCGGCTGCTGCGCACTCCAAAAGCTCGCACTTCCCGCAAGTGTTGCGACGATCGGGGATTTCGCATTTCGAAGCTGTTCCAATCTCGAGGAAGTCACGCACCCGACGGGGCTTCCGCGCGTAGGAAAACACGCATTCGCGTACTGTTCAAAACTCAGCCGGGTCACGTTTTCGCCGTACCTGACGGAGATCGGAGACCGGGCGTTTCAGGAATGTGCGTCCCTCACCGAAGTCGAGCTTCCGCCGGGACTGCTCACCATCGGCCAATCGGCATTTAGCCGCACGGGATTGAAAAAGGTCCAACTCCCTGGTTCCTTACAAAAGATCGGAAGCTGGATCTTTTTCAAGTGTCCAAATCTGGAAGAAGCCGAATTCGCGGACGGACTCACCGAACTTCCTGCCGATGCTTTCCACGAATGCACGGCACTAAAAAAAGTCACCTTGCCGCAAAGCCTCAAATACCTCGGCTCAAGTGCGTTTGAAGGCTGTACCCAGCTTTCGGAGCTTTCTGCGATCGCAGACATCGTGAATGTTGAGATCGACGCTTTCAAAAATTGTCCCCTTCTGGCAAACAAACTGATGCACACAGGGATCCTGAAGCCTTTCGAACTTTCAGCGGATGGAACGCAGCTCCGAAAAGTAAATCTGGAATTTGAGGGAAAATTCACCATTCCCGATGGTGTCGTGCGCATCACCTGGAGTGCGTTTAAGGGATGCCGGAAGATCACGGAGATCGTCATCCCGGAAGGAGTCACTGAAATCGGAAATTACGCGTTTGCGGATTGCTCACAGCTTCGAAAAATCACCATTCCATCGAGTGTGGAACAGATCGGAACGTATGCGTTTCAGGGGTGCATAAAGCTGGAAGAACTCACGCTTCCGGAAAAAGTAAAGGGCATTCCGGAAGAAATGTGCCTGGGGTGCTCTCACCTGCGGAAGATCACATTCAGCCCAGACGTTCACTCGATCGGAAGCGGTGCGTTTCACGGCTGCTCCAGTCTAGAAAGTTTCACCATTCCGGAAAGTCTGACCGAGATCCTGCCGGAAACCTTTAGGATGTGCAGAAAACTTACGGAGATCGTCATTCCGCCGCAAGTGGAGATCATCCACCGAGGAGCCTTCGAATATTCCGGTCTGCAAAAAATCACATTCCCGGAATCACTCAAGACGATCGAGCTATCTGCCTTCAGACACTGCCCATTTACAGAACTCACTTTCAATGAAGGGATCGGGCAGATCATGTGTCAGGCATTCGCCAACTGCTCCGAGCTGCGGAAAGTCACTTTTTCCAGCGCGTATCAAGTCGTATCGGACTCTTCTTTTGCGGCCTGTCCCAAACTTGAAAAAGCGATCTTTCCAGGAGGAAACGCGGACATTTCGGCCTTAGCTTTCTGCGATTCCCCCTCCGTCGTGACCATCTGTGCGCCAAAAGGTTCCAAGGTCGAGGAATGGGCAAAGAAAAAAGGATTCCCATTCGAGCCTCTGGAAAATACAGCGGATGGAACGCAAAAAGAGGCAAAATGAAAAGATCCTGCTTTCCGGGTCCGCGTGAAATGCACGGACTCGAAAAGCAGAAATGTTTGGAAAACTCGAAAAAGTTAAAAACAGTTCGACAAAAAGAGCGGGTCAGGAACGTTTCGGTCAGTTGATGAAAAATTCCATCATCTCGAAACCGTTTTCGAAATGGACGGCACTCTTCGCGGCTTCCGCTTCCGTGTACACGCCGATGCCGTTGGACTGGAGACCGGTCCCGCACATCAGCCACGGAACGTTTTCGTGCGTGTGTGTTTTCAGCCGGCACGGAGTCGGATGGTCCGGCGTGACGAGAATGCGGTAATCGCCGTACTTTTTCGCAGCCTCATGCAGCGGCCCCACGATATGCTCGTCGATCTGTTCGAGCGAGTAGACCTTCGTCTCCGGGTCGCCGTCATGCCCGGCTTCGTCGGTCGCTTCGACGTGCACACAGACCACATCGTATTTTTCGAGAGCCGCGGCAGCCGCTTCTCCCTTTCCTTTGAAATTCGTGTTGAAGAATCCCGTCGCG
>SUVI01000152.1 GCA_015062085.1 Planctomycetaceae bacterium | reverse complement strand
CGTCCTTTGACGTTGATCTTGTACTGCATCAGGTCGTTACTTGCCTCAATACCAACAGAGCCGGCGGCAGCCTGAACGTTCTGTCCCTGAATGGCAGCAGCAACTTCACTTGGCGTGATCCCCATCGCGGCCATTTTAGCCGGGTCGAGCCAGATTCGCATACTGTAGAACTCGTTGGACCACATCATACAGTCGGAAATACCGTCAACACGGGATACTTCGTCCATGATGTTGATCTTGACGTAGGACGCCAGGTCACGAAGGTTCATCGTTTTCGACTCAAACGAAAACACGCAAAGCATGTCGGAAGATTTCTTGCGGACCTGAACACCGCGTGCAATGACTTCCTGCGGAAGGACCGGTTCTGCACGGGAAACAGCATTCTGCACGTTGACCTGCGAAATGTCGGCGTCTGCACCGTATTTGAAGTAAACGCTCAAGTTGTACTGTCCGGTGTTGCTGGACGTCGATTTGTAGTACAGGAGGTTTTCCAGACCGTTCATCTGCGACTCAATCGGAGCCGCAACGGTATCGGCGATATCTTCGGCACTCGCGCCGGGGTAGACGGCCGAGACTTGGACTTCCGGCGGAGCGACTTCAGGATACTCCGCGATCGGCATGTTTGGGATGACCAGACATCCGGCCAGGATCATCAGCAGACTGATGACGATGGCGAATTTTGGTCTTTGGATAAAAATACCAGAAATCATCGTTCAGTCCTTTCATTTCTCAGAAGGCTGTTCATTGGAAACCAGTTTGCTTTCCGCCGGTTTTTCGGTCTGTTTTTCAGCCGGTTTTACTGCCGGTTTTTCAGCCGGTTTTACTGCCGGAGCGCCGCCGACGACACCCGTAACGTTCAGCGGAGCCTGTTCTGCTGTCATACCGCTCGGAAGCGCAAGGTCGACTTTCAGCTGGACCCCCGGCCTCATGATGATCTTGTGCGTACCTGTGGTCACGACGACTTCCCCTTCACGAACCGTCTGGGTCAGGTCATCATTCGGCATGATCGCCTGGTACTGTTCCGTGGCAGGACCGAGCTTCACGCGGCGCATTTCCACGAGATTGCCGTTTCCAACGACATAAACGAAAGTTCCCTGCGGGTCATGCTGGATCGCTGTGTTGCGGACGAACGCACATTTTTCCGCACCGAATTTCGTCACGATGACGCGGCACAGACCGCCGGGATTGAAGTTTTCGTGCTCATTATCGACCGTCGCCCAAAGGTAAACAGCCCCCATGTTCGTGTGGACCGAGTTATCGAGGAAGATCATGTTTTTGCCGTTTTCGTCAGTTTTGACCGCGAATTTGGTTTTTTCTTCTTCATTCACGCCGTTCGGATTTCTATTCAGAAGCTGGACTTCCACTTTAATGCGGCTGTCCTGGAGATTCTGCACATTGCCGAAAATTTCCGCGAAATCCTGTTCGCTCATCGAAAAGCGGACGTAGACCGGACTCATCTGCGTAACGGTGATCAGCGCACCGCTGGCCGGAGTCACGTAGTTGCCCAGCGTGGTATTCGTTCGGCCGACACGCCCGGAGATGTCCGACGTGACCACCGTGTATTTATTGTCGAATTCCGCGAGTTCCAGCTTTGCTTTCGCAACGTCGAGCGACGCACGCGCACTGCCGAGCGTTCCCTCTGCAGCCTGAAGCGCAGCCCGGGCGCTTTCCAGAGCCGCAACGGCACTTTTCACCGTCGTTTCAGCATTCTCGTACGCATCTTTCGAAACGGCAGCTTTGGGGACCTCGATCTTCATCACGATCTCATTGATCGTTTTCAGACTTCCGAGGATCGTATCGCTGTTCAGTTCCGCCTTGGCAAGCTGCTCGAACGGCACGTTCAGCGCTTCACTGTCGCCGCAATAAAGACGTGCATTGCGCAAATAATTATTGATCGCGTAACGCAGTTTCGCTTCCAGATCTTCCACGGTAGCCGTCGCCGATTTCAGATTCGCTTCACTCGTCTTGATATTGGCTTCACTCGTTGCAACGCTCGCAACGGCAGAAGCAAGATTGGCTTTGTAGACCGTATCTTCGATTTTGAAAAGCTGCTCGCCGGCCTGAACGTTTTTACCTTCTTCCACGTTCATTTCCGTGATCTTGCCGGCTACGCGCGCCACAACGTCGACCGTCTCGATCGCTTCAAACGTACCGACATACTTTTTAACCGTTTCCGGAATAGAGGCTTCGACTCTCTCTGCCGTCACAAGCGTCGGAGGCGCCTGCGGCTGTTCCGGAGCCGCTTCTCCTGAATCCTTGCAGCCGGTCAAAAAAAGAAACTGCATGACAAGGACAGCACACGCAAGGGTGAAAAGGGATTTGCGAACCATATATTTATCTCCTGAATAATGATTAAATATTAATCGATCAGAACGGATTATATCGTAAAATCAAATTTTGTCAATACACAATAGTTATAAAAAATTAAGAATCCTTAAATTTTTTCAATATTTTTCTGTTAGAAAGAGACTCCATACGTGCTTGGGGCCCTTTTATGTCCTCACCGGCACAAATTTGACCGGAATGAAAATATTTTGAGGATTTTGAATGGCGGTCCCTTTACTTTTTTGAGAAATTGTGGTATCCTGAATAAAGAATGATTAGTCCCCTGCCCTTTTTTAGAAACGGATCGTGATATGAAAAAAAGTATTTTGAAAAGCCTTGCTCTTTCCTCTATTTTTGCGCTAGGAATGCTCGGCGGAAGTCTTTCAGCTGCCGAAATCGCGGAGCTCGAAGCAGCCGGTGCAAAAGTGCGTCTCACTCCAGACGGTCAGGTACTGGTCATCGACGCTCGAAACGCGCCGGAGTTTACGGGAAAAACGCTTGCGGATCTGCCGGCTCTGAAGGATCTGAAGCTCAACGGAATGCAGGTCACGGACGAGACGCTGCCGAATCTGGCCTCTTTCACGTCACTTGCGAGCCTCGCGCTGGACAAGACGGCCGTGACGGATGCGGTGATGGAGAAGATCGCGCAGCTTCCGGCACTCACGCAGCTTTTCATGGCCGAGACGAACGTGACGGATACCGGAACGGCAAAGCTGGATCTCAACCGTTTCGTACGGCTGCGGTTTGCCGGGACGAAGATCACGGACGAGACGCTAAAACGCTTGGGGACCTCACAGAAACTCCAGTCGCTGGACGTCAGCAACACGCAGGTCACGTCGGCAGGAGCGGCGGCTCTGGCGGGGATCGAAACGCTTGCGGATGTGAATTTTTACGCGACGCAGCTGGATGATGCGGCATGTGATGTTTTCGCGCGGATGCCGCAGCTCGTGAAACTCAATCTCGACAAAACGCTCGTAACAGACGCGGGGATCGAGAGGCTCGCGGGACTGGAAAATCTGGAATTTCTCCATCTGGGACGGACGGCCGTGACCGATGCATGCATTCCGGCACTGCTGAAACTGAAAAACCTCAAGACCCTTCACGTGACGCGCACGCAGATCACTCCGGAGGGCGCTGCACAACTGGAAGCCGGCCTGCCGGAATGCCAGGTCATTTCCAAAGTGGAAGGAGAATGACTTCCGAATAGGACCCGTTTGAGAAGATTTTTGATGGTTCAGTGCTGAAAAAAGTCCGAATATACCGAAAATGCGAAAATTTGCGAATAATTTTCGGTGTAATTCAGACTTTTTTTATTTCTCTTGTTGACTTTATGTGATTTTGAAGTAAAATTTTTATTGGATTTTTAGATGGTTTTCCTTGCCCTAAGTTTTTTAGGAGATTTTTTTATGGACTGTATTGCAAAGTATTGTGCTGTCGGACTGTTCGGTTTGTCGTGTATTGCCGCGGCGGAACTTGCACTGGCGCAGTCACCGGTCATTACGCAGTTTCACGTTCAGGAAAAAGAGACCATCACTTCCGGAAACGCGAACGATTTTGGCCAGTATACCTACCAGATCTACGGGACGCCGGGCGTTACGCTTGGCGGGAACCGTGCGGACTGGAGCATGAAGGTGAATAATGGGAACGTCAGTGCGAATAACTGGCTCCTTCTGACCAATACCGCGGAGGGATTCCGCACGGCGAATACGGTGAACGCGAACGACTTCGCCATTACCGGCGCGAATATCAACAGCAGCGGCAACTGGGAGATCTCCTCCGTCCGTGCCAGCGATAAAAATGAAGAGCTGCCGAACAACACGAACGTTCTCCTGATCCCGAAAGCCTCGACAAATCTCCATTTCGGACAGACGGTCACGTCGGCTGCGGCAGTTGAGGGACTGAAAAATTTCTTCGCGGAAGGTAACTTCAACCCGATGGACGGCGTCGTCATCGCCAGTGCTGCCGTGCCGTACGCGAACGTTGGAACTTTCAGCTGGAATCCGGATTATGTCATCAACAGTTACATGAATACCGCGGACCGGACGTACGATTTCAAGATCTGCGACAATTCCGGTGATGCCAACAAAAGCGGCAGTAAATACACGATGAACTACGCTTTCATTCCGCACGGAACGGAAGGGACCGTCACGGGAAACGTCGCGATTCGAAATATCAATAAGACGCAGCCTTTCCTCTACGGCGGGACCGGTTATTCCGTGGAGATCATCAAAAACGGGCAGTATCGCCTAACGCTGGATGACTACACGCCGGAGGACGGGATCCTTCTGATCAACGGGACGACCGGTTCGCTGGATGATTCTTCCATTTCGGCCTGGAACGCGGACAATGCCATTTTCGCGCAGCCCTCTGACGACGGGAAATCATTCATCATCAACAGCGTGGACCTGCACAGCGGAAAAACGTGTACAGCAACAGATCTTCAAAACTCCTCGTTCAATTTCGCGTTCATTTCCTACGACGCCGCTCTCACGGCTCCCGAAAAAGGCTTTTACCGCTCCGATTACGACCCGGCCGGGAAAGACTACGCCGGCGGTCTGCTCACGACAGATAAAGGAAGAAACGGCAACATCACCTTCCAGGCGTTTGAGTCCTCCTCCAGCTACCTGTCCGTCAACCAGTGGAACATGGGCGACTTCCATCTTTACGTCAATGGGCGGCCCATCGCCATGGCAGACGGTGTGACGATCACGACGGTCGCGCAGAATGACAAACGGGCGGTCGCGCAGGTCTGGAACGAAGGAACTGCCTGTGTGACCTACACGAACGTAAACGGCGGCGAGTTGGATGGAAATGTCTCGGTCGGCTATTTCCCGAACAGATCGGACCAGTGGATGACCGCGACAGTGAATACCAACGGCGTGCTCTCGAACCGCTCAAGTGTGTATACTGCGGAAATGACGAACGTCTCGGCCGGTGTGCAGACGCTGAAGATCGACGGAGTCGATTCTACGAAAGACGGTATTCTGTTCGCCACGGGATTGACGAATAATGGGAATCACGTCACCAGTGCGGCTCCTCAGGCGGACGGCACATGGCTGATCGACACGTACGGTGCGAATGACGGTGCGGCGAAAGCGAACAATTACGGCCTCGTTTTCCTTCCGTACGGAGCGGATGACCAAGCGTTCATCAGCGGGTGGATCGACGGTTTCGACGGCAGCGTGAACAGCGGTTTCGGCTATTTCGATGTGGAGCGCATCGAGAAAGGTATTTACGAACTGACGCTTGGCGAAGGCCTCACCGCAGACGACGGTTTTCTCCTTCTTGGTCTTGCAGGCGGGGAAGACGGCGCCCCCTTCCATGGTCTGATCTCTTACGAAGTGACGGATGACGGTACGTTTGAGATCAACACGTTTTCCGCTCTGGCGGGGAATCCTTTGGCGGACGCGGACTTTACGTTTGCGTTCCTGACGACGAACGCTGATTTCAGGAGTGCCGTTCCGGAACCGGGCACGATGACGCTTCTGGTCCTGGGACTTGGGGCGTTGGGAGCTGCCTACCGACGCAAAAACAAACAAAAATGAACAAAAGACCAAAAAGTTCTCGAAAAGGGAGTCTGAGGGAGAAACAACTTCCAAATGTTTCTCCCTCGCAGTCGTTTATGGCATGGTAGGAGATCTCTGCTAAAGCGTCTGTGCTGAAATCATAGAGGGTCCACTGGATCGCTCGGAAAGTTTTTGATCTGCGCATCCGGCAGCTGCTGGGAGAAACCTTGATCTCAAAAATCCTGCTTTGTGAATTTCCGCATCGGCACACTTTAGTTTTGCCTAAAATGCAAAGATTTTACATCCGCCAGGGCGTTTTGCTTCAGAAGCTATGAGCGTGTCTGGAGAGAAATATCCCATTTTTTTCTTACTTTTTCTTGAAAATTTTCCGGGAAATGGAAGTTTTTTTCTATTAGTCAAACAAAATTCGGAAAATCCGGCACGGCCCCCCTTGCGTAAATTTGATAAAAATATATAATTAAAGATGGTGTATTGATATACACAAAGCAACAGGTTGTTTTAGTGTTTTTTATTTAGGAGAGTTTACAGTGTCTGAAACCAAACGTTTTGTTACGCTTGACGGTAACGAAGCCGCTGCGTATATCGCGCATCGTTGTTCAGAAGTCATGGCGATCTATCCCATCACGCCGTCGTCGAACCTTGGCGAACTGGCTGACGAATGGGCTGCCCGCGGCGTGAAGAATATCTTCGGCGTCGTTCCGCAAGTCGTCGAAATGCAGAGCGAAGCCGGTGCCGTTGGTGCCGTTCACGGTTCGCTTCAGGCGGGTGCTCTGACGAGTACCTTTACGGCTTCCCAGGGTCTTCTCCTCATGATCCCGAACATGTTCAAGATCGCTGGTGAACTGACCTCCTGCGTGTTCCACGTGACCGCCCGCTGCGTCGCGACGCACGCACTCTCCATTTTCGGCGATCACTCCGACGTGATGGCCTGCCGTTCCACCGGTTGGGCAATGCTCGTCTCCGGTTCCGTTCAGGAAGCTCAGGACATGGCCATGGTCGCTCATGCGTCCACGATGGAAGCCCGCGTCCCGTTCCTCCATTTCTATGATGGTTTCCGTATCTCCCACGAGATCAACAGCATCGACCAGATGACCGACGAAGAGATCGCCTCCATGATCGACCCGGCCCTGGTCAAGGAAGTCCGCGAACGTTCGCTGAATCCGGATCGCCCGGTCATCCGCGGTACCGCGCAGAACCCGGACGTCTTCTTCCAGGCTCGCGAAGCGTGCAACCCGTACTACAACGCGGTCCCCGGCATCGTCCAGAAGTACATGGACAAATTCGCTGCGATCACCGGCCGTCAGTACCATCTGTTTGACTTCGTCGGTGCTCCGGATGCCGAAAACGTCATCGTCGTGATGAGCTCTGGCTGTGGTATCGTTGAAGAAGCCGTGGAACGTCTCGTCGCTGAAGGCGAAAAAGTCGGTCTCGTTAAAGTCCGTCTCTATCGTCCGTTCGACGTCAACGCTTTTGCCGCCGCTCTCCCGGCCAGCGTGAAAGCCGTCGCCGTTCTCGACCGTACGAAGGAACCGGGCGCCCCGGCAGAACCGCTCTACCTCGACGTCTGCGCCGCTCTGGAAGAAGTCGGCCGCACCGGCATCAAACTTACCGCCGGCCGTTTTGGTCTCGCGAGCAAAGAATTCACGCCGGCCATGGCGAAGGCGATCTTCGACGAACAGAAGAGCGCGACGCTGAAGAAGCACTTCACCGTTGGTATCGAAGACGATCTCACCAACCTGAGCATCTCTTACGATCCGGCTTGGCAGACGGAAGCGGACGATGTGTCCCGCTGCCTGTTCTTCGGTCTCGGTTCTGACGGTACCGTCGGCGCCAACAAGAACTCCGTCAAGATCACCTCGAACTACACCGACCTGTTCGCTCAGGGTTACTTCGAATACGACTCCAAGAAAGCCGGTTCCGTGACGAAGTCCCACCTGCGCTTCAGCCCGCGTCCGATCAAGGGTTCCTATCTGGTCCACAGCGCGAACTTCGTCGCCTGCCATCAGTGGGAGTTCATCAACCAGGTCGACATGCTGGCGAAAGCCGAACAGAACGCCACGTTCCTCGTCAACAGCCCCTACGGCAAAGACGAAGTCTGGGCGCACCTGCCGAAGAGCGTTCAGGAAGCGATCATCGCGAAGAACCTGAAGTTCTACGTCATCGACGCCAACGCGATCGCTGAAAAGACCGGTATGGGCCGCCGTACCAACACCATTCTCCAGACCTGCTTCTTCGCTCTGGCGAAAGTCGGCGGAATGGACGCAGACACGGCCATCGGCCACATTAAAGAGTACATCAAGAAGTCCTACCTGAAGAAGGGTATGGAAGTCGTCGAAAAGAACTGGGCTGCCGTGGATGCTTCTCTGGCTGGTCTGGAAGAAGTGACGGTTCCGGCTGCCGCGACCTCCACGTTCGAACGTCGTCCGGGCGTCATCGGTCAGGCTGATGAATTCATCACCAACGTCCTCGGCACGATCATGGAAGGCAACGGCGACTCGCTGACCGTGAAAGATCTTGCTCCGACGGCGGACGGTACGTTCCCGAGTGCCACGACCCAGTACGAAAAGCGCTCCATCGCCCTCAAGGTTCCGGTCTGGAAGGCTGACGTCTGCGCCCAGTGCGGTCTCTGCTCGATGGTCTGCC
>SUVI01000005.1 GCA_015062085.1 Planctomycetaceae bacterium | reverse complement strand
CGATCAGCTCCCAGAATCGCGTCGCGCCCCGGATGCTCGTCTCGGGGACCGCGGGTTCATCGGAATCCGTCTCGGGAGTTTCTTTCATCGGAACCAGAGAGGCACGGAAGCCAAGTTCGTAGAGCTGGCAGTTTGCATTTTCCGAGCCGGCGAATCGGATCCAGACGGTTTTCGTGCCGCTGAATTCTTCCGGAAGCTCGATATTCTGCGACTTCGCGCCGTCTACGGAGCCGACTTTGGTCCAGGTCTCGCCGTCTTTGGAAGCGAAGGCATTCAGTGTGCCCTTGAGATGGTAGCCGACGTAAAAGTGAAGCGTCGGAGCGTAAAATTTCGGCTCTTTGACGTTCGGCAGCTCCAGCTCCAGGCCATTCAGGTCGAAACGGTACGTAACGGAGGACCCGTTCATGATGTTCCAGCGGCACGTGTTGAATTTTGAGGAACTTTCCGCAAACGACCGGCTGAAGCATCCCTGGGAGCCGCCGAAATTTCCCCAGAAGGAGTACTTCGGCCCGTCGGCGCTCAGGGTGACTCTTTCGTCGGCTCCAAGTCCGTTCGCAGCGTAGACTGGCGTGAGGTAAAGAAGCTCCAGCTCCGCAAACTGAAGCGTCCCGTCGATCATCCACTGGCCGAGATGGATCCCGTCCTTCTCCATGTCTGCGGGAATCGGTGAAATGAGGGAACGGGTCTCCCATTTTTCAGACACCGAAATGTCGAAATTGGCGCGGTCCAGCCCCGTCATTCCGCCGCCGCTACCAGAGGTTCGGCGTACCTTGAAGCGCAGCATCGCCGTCCGTCCGGGAAGAACAGGAACGTCGGCGAGCTTCCATGAACTGGAGCTTTTCCCATTTCCGGAGATCTCCAGCACCGCTCCGGAAACCCCCTCGGCTCCGTCTTTCAAAAGCCGGCCTTTCCCGGACGTGAGCGTCCACGCGGGATCTGCCAGATCGAACCGAACGGCGTCGGCATTTTGCGTGAAACCGGGAGAGATCGCGCAGAAAACTGCACAAAACACCGCGCAGAATGCCGCGCAAAACCGAAACGGTACTGAAACAGCGTGAAAGTTGAATTTCATGTCCGATCTCCTTCAAGAAAAAGTCAGGTTTCGAAAATCACTCCGCCTGGAGTGCCTTGGCTTTCCATACGTCCATCATTTTCAGTTCCGGCGCGAGCTTGGAATAAATGGCCTCCACGTTCCGAATATACTCCGGATCATTCTTGCGCGTTTTGGCCTTTTCCGGATCGTATTCCGGAAAATCGGCTTCGACGCAGATCCTGGCGACCTCCAGCGTTTTGCGCATCGGCTCGAGGTACACGATCTCAAGACGATCCCGATTCAACGCAGAATTTTTCGCGGCGTTCGCCTGGATCCTGGCGCACAGGGCGTCCAGTTCGTCCAGAAGAGCGAGTGCTTTCCCGCGCTCCTTCACATTGCGCAGACGCGGCGGATAGTTCACTCCCGGCTTGAAATGCCGCGTGGGCCTGACGCACATCAGTTTCAGCTCGATCAGTTTCTGGTCAAATTCCTGTGCGGTCTGCGCGAGTTCCGGTCCGTAGATCCAGCCGTAGATGGCGTTTTGGCAGCGTGCCCAGTCAAAGTTTTCCGGATTCCACGCCCAAAAACCGAACATGGAGATGAGATATTCTTCCGGGAAACCGCCTCCAATGCAGAAAAGCATCACATTATCCGTGAACTGCGGCACATTTCGGACGGCATCCCATTTCGGTTTGTGCCATCCGGCGGAAAGCGGGTGAAGTTCAATGTACGCAGGGAGCGGGATCGGATTTTCTTCTTCGGCTTTCACCTCTTCTCCGGCTTCCAGCTCGTATCCCAAATGCCGGAACGTCGCGGATTCCACCCGTCCGGGACGCAGTGAAACGACGATATTCGCATTATTCTGGAATCCGGCCCGCATATCGATCAGATTGTGCCACCAGGCAGGTTTCAGCTCAAGCCCCATTTTTTTGCAGAGTTCCATATCCGCCTGGCACGGAACGCGCGTGAAGTACCATTGGATCGCGTTGAATTCCGGAATTTTGCTCAGATCGTGATTTTGCGGATGGTCGATCTTCTGGTACGCTCCGATTGCCGGGGTGAATGCGAGCTGATTCCCGGAAAGTCCGTGCTTTTTGGCGAGCTCCATGAAATTGGCGATCGCTTTTTTGGAGTCGGAGCCTGCGCCGATGTCGTCAAAGGAGAGCCAGAGTCCGTCCGCTCCTAATGCCAGGAGCTGCTCAAAAGAGCGGTTTACGTTTTCGTAGAATCGGCTTTCGTCCAGTTTGTCGAATCCGACGATGATGCCGCCTGCGCGTTTTGTCGTGGCTGCCGCGACGCACGCGTAGACAAACATTGCGCGGCGATGCGCTTCCTCAATGACCCGGCGGACATTTTTCTCATCGATCTCCTGACCGGGCACAAACCCCATCGGCGCTGCACGATGCGGATAAACCGCAGTTTCCGGCATCTTCGGATTGTCTCGCACATCCACGTAATTGATCCTTGCGCGCGCGTAGGCGTCCAGTGCTCCCGGGACCAGATTCTGCATCAAAACAAAATGCGGTCTGCCTCGCATTGGAATGGAAGGCCAGTCGGCTGCCTGAAACGCAGAGAGCGAGATCGTTTTTGTTTCGGGATCCGCCGAGAAAAGGTCTAGCAGCGCGTACGTTCCGTAAATCAGACCGTTGGCGTCATTGCCGAGGATCCGGACAGAATTCTCCTCAAACTGGATCCGGAATGCATTCGCGGGAACCGTTTCGGGGAATTCACCGTCAAACGCTTCTTTCCAGCTTTGGGCATCTGCCGTTTCCGTTTCGAGAATGATCGTGAATTTCGGGGCGGATGCATCTTTTTCCTTTTCCGGAAGATTTCCCGAATTGAAACGATTGGCAAGTGTCTGCCAAATCATTTCTTCCGCGTAGCGGGAAGTCGGCGTTTCGATCCCGGAGACCCGGATCTCGTCAATGGATGAAAATCGGAAAGTCTTCCCGGTGTCCGTCAAAAAACGGGGAACGGGAAAAATTCCGCATTCACGGGCCGATTCCGCGGCAGAGAGCGGGATGGACAGAAAAAAGATCAAAATCAAAAGCGGAAGGAAGGTTCTTTTCATGAAATTCTCCTTGGGGCGGTCCCCAATTTTAATGAAAAACAAAAATGTTGTCTGAAAATTTATTTTAGCATAAAAAATTTAAAATTCAACCCTGAAGGCATTGATTTTTAAATCCACGAAAGAAATTCCCGGCTAGTCCTGAGAAAAAGGGACAGTTGGGTAAAAAGATCCGCAAATTTTGGGGTCCGCCTTGCGTATTTTCAGATTCACGGTATAATGGAAGCAGAATTTGGCGTTTTTCTGCCGATTTTTAAAATTTTGTTTCCGTTTCCCGTTTTCCTTTCATTTTTTCATGGCATTGGTATGGATCCGATCGAAATCAACGAAAACCTGATCCACGAACATTTCATGCGCGAGGCGATCGCAGAGGCGCGCTATGCCGAGCGGGAGGATGAAGTCCCGATCGGAGCCGTCATCGTGTACCGCGGCGAGATCATTGCCCGGGCACACAATCAGAGAGAGCAGCTGAAAGATCCAACGGCACACGCCGAGATGATCGCCATCACGCAGGCAGCGGCCTCCATGAAAAGCTGGAGGCTGGAAGAGTGTACGCTTTACGTCACGCTGGAACCGTGTCCAATGTGTGCCGGTGCCATCGTTCAGGCACGAGTTCCGCGGGTCGTGTACGGAGCAGCCGATCCGAAAGCCGGAGCCGTCGACACACTTTTCCACCTTCTGAATGATTCCCGTCTGAATCACGTCTGCGAGACGCGCGGCGGAGTGCTTGCGCAGGAGTGCGCGGGAATGCTCAGCGCGTTTTTCCAGCAGAAACGGAAGATGGGAAAGAAGTAGACGGCAAAATCATGAGCGTACGGAGACGCTCGGAAACAGAAAACAGAAAACAGAAAGATCTCCGGAAAGTGTACCGGAAATGTATTTCGGCGCGTGTCCCTTAATTCAGACAGAGAGGAAATTCATGGTCAAAGTCAAGTGTATCGTTTCGGATATTTGCGAGGAAAACGGCTACGTCATCTGGAATGAAGGCGCAAGCGAATGCGTCATCGTCGATCCGGGATTTTCGGCAAAACGTTTTCTGGAGTTCATGAAAACGGAAAACCTGACTTCTGTCGCCGCGATCCTCTGCACGCACGGACACGCGGACCACATCGCAGGGATCGGACCGCTCCGTGAGGCTTTTCCAGAGGCGAAGATCGTGATCGGGAAGAAGGATGCCGTGAAGCTGACGGACTCCAAAAAGAACCTGGCACACCATTTCGGCGTTCATCTGATCCTTCCGCCCGCGGATGTGAAGCTGACGGAAGACGTGGAAAAAGTCACCTTTGCCGGACTGGATCTCACCGCGTACCAAACTCCCGGCCATGCGGCAGGGCACGTCATTTACGTGCTGACGGTCTCGGAAGATGAAAAACCGACGGCGTTCGTGGGAGATCTGATCTTCTACAGCGGAGTCGGACGCACGGATTTCCCGGACGGAAACTTCGCACAGCTTCAGGAAAGCATCCGAAATGTCGTCTATGCGCTGCCGAACGAAACGGTCCTTTACTCCGGCCACGGTCCCGCGACGACCGTTGGAGTGGAACGCTCGACGAATCCCTTTGTTCAGGGATAGACTGACTGACAGACTGACTGACGGACAGACAGACTGACTGACGGACGGACTGACTGACGGACTGACGAAAACAGATGAGCCTCTTTTAGGGGGCTCATCCGACAGTAAGTATGCAGTTACAGGCTGGATCATTTTTGAGAAAAAGTGCTGGATTTCTCCAAAAAATGCCGATCTTGACTTGAAAAAATATGAAAATTCGTGTATATTGAGAAATTGGCGCAGCATCTCCGACGGACTGCCCCCCAGTCAGGAGAGTGGATCCCGCCATTTTGCCTTCCATTTTCCCAAAAAGACCAGTTTCCTTTTTGAACCGGGGACACGATCGAATGAATAAAAATCTGATAGTTTTTTCCCTTTGCCTTACGGTGCTCCTTTTAGGGGCTTTCCTTGGATTTTATGGAACGTCCACATTTTATCAAGGCCGGATCAATGACGAAAAATTCATCACCGGCCGATACGAGGAAGTAAAAAAGGAAAAAGAGATCAAAGCGGAAAAAAATGCCTCGGAATACAAAGTGCGTACGGCAAAAGCTCAGGAGGGGGACGCGCAGCAGTTCCGCACGCTCATCGGACGTCTGGAAGAGATCCGGCGTTCGACCGTTTCTGCAGAAGTCAGCGGGAAGATCGTAGAGATCTACGTTGAGAAAGGATCCCGCGTCAAAGAACATCAGGTCCGATACGAGGATCAGGATCCGAAAGAAACGTCTTTTGAGGCTCTGCTGACGGATAATGAAACGGTCGTTTCGGAAGGAACGGTCATGGCGCGGATCGATACAGTGTGGCTTGAGCTGGCGTGTCGGCAAACGCAGGCAAGTATCGCGTCGCTTCAAGCGCAGCATCAGTATCAGGAAAGCGAATTGAAGCGTGCCAGGCAGCTGCACGAACGCGGTGCCGTTAGCCAGAGCGATCTGGAGTCGATCATTTCGGAACGTGACCATCTTCAAGCAGAGATCAACGCGAAAAAAGTCCTTTTGCTGGAGTGCCAGAAAAAGTTGAAGCGTTCCACCATCTACGCGCCGTTCAACGGGCAGGTGCTGGAACGGCACGTGGATCTTGGGACGTACGTCTCGCCCGGAACGCCGATCGTGGACATCATTTCGACCGGAGAGATCGACGCGCGGATCTATGTGCCGGAGAATTTCATCCATCGGATCCAGAAAGGTCAGACTATCGGGATCTACGTAGAGGCGATGAAGAAGACCGTCTATGGAAAAGTCGTGCAGATCGTCGCGAACGCCGAGACTGCTTCGCGTACCTTCCCGGTCTACGTCCGATTCGACGACAATGACGGGGAATTCATGGCGGGATTGAGCGTCACGGCCCGGATCGCGGTCACGGATAAATTCCGTTCCATCATCGTTCCCAGTGACGCGGTCATCGTGAAACCTGATGGAAACACGGTATGGATCGTGCGCGAGCGTACGCCGGAAGAAGAGGCTGAAGCAAAAGCAATTGCAGAGGAAGAGCACAAAACGTATAAACCCGGCCAGAAGATCGTCATGCCGATCCCCGTGCGCATCACAGCCGAAATGTTCGACGGTGACATTTACGATCAGAGTGAAGGAAATACGGAAGAGAAAAAACGCGCAGGGTACGTTCCGAAACTCTATGCCGTAGAGCCGGTAAACGAAAACGGACGTAAATATCTCCTGCCGAACACGGATCTGGTCATCGAGGGCGGCGAGCGTCTGTCACCGGGAATGGCGGTTCAGGTCCAGGAAAGTCCCTACACACTGAAACCCATGCCGGGCCAGTACGATTCCGGTCAGCAAATGGTGACGGAGTAAAGTCCGGTTTTCTGGAGCGGGTTTTTGATCAATGCCGGCTTTCACAGTCGGCTTTTTTATGAAACGGCATCGGAGGCTCCGGCAGCGGCAAAAAGGAAATGAAAATGAGAGAACGGTTCCTGAAACAGATCTTAGAAAAATGGAATGGATGGATCCTGCGCGAAGATCTGAGAGCTCTCAGTGACGAGACGCTTCGTGAAACTGCGGAGCAGCTGAAAGAGATGGAACCGGATAGTCTGAGACGTCTTTTTCAAAAATTTCAGGCTGGAACTAGGAAAAAAACGGGCTCACCGGAGGCCGAAGAACTTTTCCCGCCGTCAAGAAACTGTCTGCGGCTGGACACTTCGCAAATTTTTGGCCGGTCGGCGTCCGCACAGGAACACATTCAGGCCGGAAAAGCCGCCGTCGTCATTCTGGCAGGCGGAATGGGTTCGCGTCTCGGGTGTCCGGCTCCCAAAGGAACGTTTCCGATCATGCCAGTGAGCGGAAAAACGCTTTTTCAAGTCCATTTTGAAAAGATCGCGGTTTTGTGCAGACATTACGGCACCCAGCTCCCGATCTACATCATGACGAATCGTGCGTCGCATCTGCCGACCATCGAGTATTTCCGTGAGCAGAACTGGTTTGGAACTCCCGAATCGGACATTTTCTTCTTCCCGCAGGCGGAAATGCCCTTCCTCGATCCAAAAAACGGCGCGTTCTTCTGGAATTCCGAGGGACGCATCTGCCATGGACCGGATGGACACGGAGGATCGATCCAGGCTCTCGTAAAAAGCGGGGCTGCGGAAGACATGCACCGGCGCGGGATCGAGACCATCAATACGTTCCACGTCGATAATCCGCTCGTCCCGATCCTCAATGAGCAGTTTCTCGGCGCACATCTCGAACAAAAAAGCGAAATGAGCTCCATCGTCGTGGAAAAAAAGGATGGAAAGGAGCTTCTGGGAAATCTCGCGGAAAGGTACACTACTCAACGGCACGGAATACAGAAAACGTTGGAGGTCGTAGAGTATCTGGATTTTCCGGAGAAGACCGCGTTGCAGACCGACTCGGACGGGAAACTGAAATTTTGGGCCGGAAGTATCGGCATCCATCTGATCCAACTTTCGTTTCTGGAAAAAATGGCCGCCCAAATGGATTCCTCCGAGGAGTTCCTGCCTTACCATCTTCCGCTGAAAAAAACGACGGCACGCGATGGTGAAGTGTGGGGGATCAAGCCCGAACGCTTCATTTTCGACGTTCTTCCGTTTGCGAAAACGCCGATTTTTGCCTGTGCGGAAGAGCGAAACGAAGTTTTCGCCACGCTGAAAAACGATCCCCTTCCAGTACGCGAGCATCTTTCGCAGCTTTACGCGTCCTGGCTCCGTCAGGCAGGAGGCACGTTCCCCCCCAATGCCCGCGTTGAGATCGCGCCGGAATTGGCACTTGACGTTTTCGGGCTGAAGGAAAAACTGCCCGCGGGTGGGCATTGGGATCTCGAAAACATTTACCTTGATGCAAAAGGAGTGCACCAAAAATGAAAAACGCACCCGTGACGGTCTGTCAGCTGCTTCACACGCTGAGTGTCGGCGGAGCGGAGATCCTCGCTTCACGTCTCGTCTCGCGGCTTTCCGGCGAAAAATGGCGTTTCGTTTTCTTCTGCCTCGATGCGGAAGGGGTACGTGCGCAGGAAATGCGCGACGCGGGATTTCAGGTAGAAGTTCTGGGACGCAGACCCGGGTTCGACACGCAATGCATGCAGGATCTGGCGAAACTCTGGAAAAAGTATGGCGTCCAGATCGTTCATGCGCATCAGTACACGCCGTATTTTTACGCTATGGGCGCACGGGGACTTTTCCGAAAAGCGCCTCCCATTCTCTTCACCGAGCACGGCCGCTTTTTCCCTGATCTGCCGAATTGGAAGCACAAACTCTTCAATCGGCTCCTCTCCGGAACGCAGGACAGGATCTCGGCCGTGAGCAGGTCGGTGGCGGAGGCACTCGTCAAAAATGAAGGCATTCCCGCATCAAGGATCGAAGTCGTACTGAACGGTATCGACGAACAGAGGTTTACGAAAGAACGGCTCTCCGATGCGCAAAAAACAGCATTGCGCGCCTCTCTGGGACTCACGAACGAGCGCGTGATCCTTTTCACCGCACGTCTCGATCCCATCAAAGACCACCCCGCGGCGATCCGGGCAATGAAACTCCTCCTTGAAATGCCGGCAGGAAAAGACGCTCGCAGACCAGTTCTTCTGCTGGCAGGCGGCGGGCCTGAGCGGAACGATTTGGAACGGTGCATCGCGGAAAATCAACTTGAAGGAAGCGTTCGGCTTCTCGGAGAACGCTCGGACGTCGCGGACCTCCTGCAGCTCGCGGACGTCTTCCTCCTCACGAGCAAAAGCGAAGGGATCCCCCTCACGATACTGGAGGCGTTCGCATCTGGAGTCCCCGTCACAGCGACGAACGTCGGCGGGATCCCCGAGGTCATCGACACAGAAAAAAATGGTCTCCTGGCACCCTCCGGCGATTCCCGGAAGATCGCAGATCAGCTGAACCGCCTTTTGACCGAACCAAATCTCGCAGCGTCCATTTCCCAAAACGCACAGGAACGTTTTTTCAGAGAGTTTACCGAAACAGAAATGGTCAGCAAATACGAAAAACTCTTCCTTGAACTCCTTGCCGAATGTGCGTAAAACTCGCCGAACGTGCGTAAAAAAAGGGAGACCTCCCAGTGAAGGTCTCCCTCTGCTTTTCCGTTTCAGACGAAGTAATTATTTCACTTCATCCAGTTTGACGAAACGTTTCTCTTCCGCGCAGATCAGAGCGGCTTCGAGGATACGCTGGGTCTGGTACGCATCACGGAACGTGGCAAGCGGAATTTCCGGTTCTTTGCCGTCCAAGAAGGAAAGAACATCGGCTGCAATGTTCACAAACGTATGTTCGTAACCGATAAGATGTCCATCCGGCCACCAATTCTTCACGTACGGATGGTCGGCGGCGTGCGTGCAGAGGATCGTCGTCCAGCCCTGAACGCCCGACGGACGGGTGGCATCGTAGAACTGCAGCTCGTTCATGCGTTCAAACGCAAACTTGAGCGAACCTTTCGTACCGTTGATCTCGAAATAGTTCGCGTTCTTATTTCCGGTCGCCTGACGGGCAGCTTCGAAACTTCCAACAGCGCCGTTGTTGAACTTCGCCAGATACAGAACGGCATCGTCGACCGTGACGTCGTCGTATTCCGCATCGCTGCTCTGCGCACCGCCGATGATGTTCGTCTGATTGATCAGACCGGTGAGCTTGCGGCGTTTTTCGATGAACGTTTTGTTGATCGCGCCGCAGATCTCTTCGATCTCGATACCGGCCACGAAACGCGTCATGTCCGTGATGTGCGCGTTCAGGTCACCGTGCGCACCGGAACCGGCGGTCTCTTTCTTGAAACGCCAAGTCATCGGGACGTTTTCGTCCGCCCAGTCCTGAAGATAGCTCGCGCGGATGTGGAGGATCTCACCCAGCATGCCGGCCTTGACCATCTGGTGCGCATATGCGACTGCCGGACAGCGGCGATAGACAAACCACACGAAGGACGGCACGTTGTATTTTTCCGCGGCTTCCGCCATTTCACGCGCATCATCGAGAGAACCAGAGATCGGTTTCTCGCAGGTAACGCACTTTTTGCCGGCCAGGATGGCGGCTTTCGCGGGCGGAGCGTGCATGAAGTTCGGAGTCACGATGTCGACTAGGCCGATCTCGGGAGACGTGACGGTTTCTTCCCAATTCGTGGAAGCATTCGCCCAACCCCATTTCTGAGCAAACGCGGCAGGATTTTCCGATTCCATTCCGTAGACCGTGTGAAGGACGGGGGTGATCGGCGGATTGAAGAATTTGTTGACCTGGCTCCAGGCGTTCGAGTGGGATTTACCCATGAATCCCTGACCGATCATCGCGACATTGATGGTTTTCTGTTCCATGCTATTCATTACTCCTTGATCAAAAATCTGACTCTAAAGACATCGGGAGGTTCCGTCAAACGGACGGCCTAATGTACTTTCATTCCAATATATTCTCTATCGTCGAAAATTTCAAGCCCCACCTGCGTCTTTTCCCGGAATTTTTTCAAAAAAAAGGAAAATAAAAAAATTTTAAGAAATTCTGCCCTCCCCCCTTGACAAAAATCTGTTTTTAGTTAGAATGTACGTATCATTTATGGGAGCGACTAGCTCAGTTGGTTAGAGCACCAGCTCGACAAGCTGGGGGTCACAAGTTCAAGTCTCGTGTCGCTCATTTAATGATTTCCGATTTCGGTCGGAGCCAAACTTTCAAGTTTGAGCGACTAGCTCAGTTGGTTAGAGCACCAGCTCGACAAGCTGGGGGTCACAAGTTCAAGTCTCGTGTCGCTCATTCTTTATGCCTCGTGTCACCCCCGCGAGGCTTTTTTTATGGACTTTTTTGCCATTTTTGAAAAAATTTTCCAGAAAAAGGGGGCCCCTCTCCTTGAAAAAAAATGGAAAATCGGTTTCAATAAAAGAAATGAGAATTTTAGTCCGCTTCAACCCCGAAAGGAGTTTTTCATGAAAAAATTCGCACACTATGGTGCCGTGCTCGCCGAGAAAAAAGAAGGCATGATGTATCTCGATTCCATCAAATGCTGGGCCACCGACCCGACGCAGGATCCGAATATGATCGAGTATCTTTACTTTGAACCGGATTCTCCAATGGCGGATCTCCCGGTCGCGAAAGGCGGACACATTGCCTATCTCGTAGACGACATTGACGCCAAATGCGCCAACAAAGTCTGCTTCTGGCCTCCGATGGACGTCTTACCCGGCGTCCGGATCGCGTTCTTTACCGACGAAAACGGCGTCGTGACGGAATACTGCCAGATGAGCTGATCCCATCACGGAAAATACAGGCCTGCCGGACTTCGGCAGGTCTTTTTTGCCTTGATCTTCCATTTCATTTTTTATTTTCCTCTCATTCCAATTCAAGGAGAAATCATGTTTACCCGCCGTACATTCCTGCAGTCCGCTGCCGCACTCTTTGCCGGGGCAGCACTTTCCAATTACGTTCAGGCCTCTGAAAAACAGGGGAAGATGATTTGGGCCAACATGCTCAATCTGGGGCACAATATGTGGGGAGACACTCCGCGCGCATACACGCCGTGCACAGACAAACTGCTCTGCGAAGATGCCGTTTGGGAGAAAGTCACGAACCAAATGGCCGCCGCCGGTCTGAATATGGTCCTGATCGATCTCGGTGAGGGGATCCAATACCAGAGCCACCCGGAACTGGCGATCGAAGGGTCCTGGAGCATCGAAAAACTCCGAAAGGAACTCTCCCGACTGCGCAGCATGGGACTGGAGCCGATCCCGAAGCTGAATTTTTCGGCGTGCCACGACACATGGCTCGGCGACTACTCGAGAATGGTCTCCACGCAGAAATACTATTCCGTCTGTGCCGAGTTGATCCAGGAAGTCTGTGAGATCTTCGATCATCCGCGTTTCTTCCACCTCGGCTACGATGAAGAGACCGCCGGACATCAGAGGACCTACGATTACGTCGTGATCCGTCAGGGAGAACTCTGGTGGCACGATTTCCTTTTCTTCGTCAAGACCGTCGACGCGCAGAATGTCCGTCCGTGGATCTGGTCAGATTACTGCTGGCATCATGAGGAAGAATTTTTCAAGCGTATGCCGAAGCACGTGCTTCAGAGCAACTGGTACTACAGCGAGGAATTCGACCCGGCCAAATGCGTCTACGTGCAGCGGTTCCACGACCTAGACAAAGCCGGATTCGATCAAGTCCCGACCGGTTCGAACTGGGCGAACGACGTCAATTTCGGCCGACTGGTCAAGTACTGCTCGGAGAACATTTCCAAAGAACATCTCTGCGGATTCCTTCAGACCCCCTGGAATTCAACGACAGAAAAAGCTCTTAGCCACCACATGAGGGCGATCGAACAGATCAAGGCCGTGATGTATTGAGGGATCTTCTCAAAACACCCTCACAGCAAACCGCAGCGGAAGCGGATCTCGCCGACTTTGCAGACTCCGCTTCCGTAAATTTCAGCATTTCACGCACCTTCTTTCCCAAACAGCCTTAAACCGTAAAGGAAGAGCGCACGCGGATCAGTTTCTGGTATTCAGCGTCCGATAGGCACCTTCGTAGACATCGTAAAGGGAAAAAAGCATCTCGCGCAGATTCCCATGATGGCGCTCAAAATGCTCTTCCACGGTCGTGTCCTTGATCCTGACGATCGAATTCTCCAAAAGCCGCTGCACGATGAGTTTTGCGACAGAAAGGTCACATGAAGTCTGGTAAAGATCCGGATACTCAAGCGGCTCATGCCCAAGGATCACGACGCCGAATCCCTGATGAAGCGAGCGATTTTTCAAATTTCTGCGAGTCCAATAGGAAAGCTGCTCGTAACCGTCGATCGCCAGCTGCGTGTTCGCGTCCATGGCCTGAAGATCATTGGCAGAAATCGGCAGGCTCCGCACTCCATCCTGAAGTTCCAGATGTACGATCCGTCGGCCACACTGTTCGATCTTGGGGAGCAGAGCAGCCAAAAGCGTGGATTTTCCGGAACCGTGCGGCCCAATGATCTGCCCGCGCCACCCATTCTTGTCCAGCGTATCAAGAAGTGTTTCAATGGAGCTCCCTTCCGGAAAATAAAACGGGATCGCCCCAGGACGGATACATCGTGAACAAAACGGGTTTGTTTCGTAAGGCATTTCCATTCCTCTTTTTAATTCAGATCGACCTGCACATTCGGGATCTTTCCGATCGTAAAGTGTTTTTCACTTTTCAAGACTCGTCCGCTTTTCAAAAAAATGCGCACCCGAACGCACCAACGGATCTTCAGGATCATGCCGTAGTAGGAAAGCGGCGAAGCCGGAAGAGTAACCGAAAAACGGAAACACGCCCCATCATCCGCAGTCTCCGAGGCACGGCAAACCGAATTTCGCGAAGGAAGGCCGTCCTCTCCGGATGCAGCCGCTCCCAGCATTCCATTCGTCCAATCCAGCGTTTCGAAAAAATGCACGCCAATGTCTTCATCCCCCTTTCCCTCCGTATACCACACGACGGAAAACTCAAGATGCCCCACATCTTCAAGCTCTACATCCACAAGGCGAAAGGTTCCGGAAAGGGTCTCACGAGGCTGAAAAACATCATGGCGCGGCTGGTCAAGCTGAATAATGGAGCAGATCATATTTCCACCTCCTGCGGCGGGCAAACGATAATAGGAAACGAACGCTCAAACATCGGGATCCCGGAAAGTTTTCCCTGAACGATCACACGCCAGCAGATCTGATTGTGTTCTGAAACGAATGAATGCATTGCCGTACTAGGGACATCAAGCAAAAATTCCGCCTCAAAAGCACTTTTATCCGTCATAGGAATACCGTGATCCCCAAAGATCAAACGCTGATAGACCCTTTGTTTTTCACGCCGCGTGTTCGTTCCGTGCGTAAAAACAACTTCCTCTTCACAGACCAGTATCACGTTGATCCACGAAAGAAGCCGCCTCCCGCTCTGCGACAGAAACAGCCGGGCCGGCGTTCCCGGAACGATGGGAAAAGGTTCGATCTCCAAAAGCGTGACCGCCGTCGCGTTTCTTAACTGGACGTACGTATGCCCGACAAGCCAAACCCCAACCGCCAGAAACGCGATGAGATAGCAAAACAGAAGCCACGCGCCATTCTCCCGAAAATTGAGAGCCGTAAGGACGAGGAATCCAACACAGCCCATCCCCCAAAGCAGCACCACAAGCGTCTGAATGAAAAGCACCCAAGCCGGCGAATCCAAAATAGGAAGCCGATACGCAAGCCGGATCCCGGGACTGTCAATGATCTCCCTGACATCCGGCACATAGGGAAATTCATCGCCGAAAGAACATTCCCCATCCACCTGCGGACGAAACGCAGCGTAAAATGCATTTCTCTCTTTAGAAACACTGTATCGCGGAGCGGTCAGCGCATGGATCCCAATGCCGACCCCAATAAAAACCAGAGAAGCGGGAACGATCAGCGCAAGAAAATTCTCCCACTGCCAATCTTGAATGAAAACAACCTGATCCGGATCTTCTGGATCGATCAGACAATCATACCTCTCCCCGACCTTCCAATTTTTCAGAAATTCTTCCGCACTTTCCTCTGTCGGAAACTTTGAAAACCGCGTCACAGAATCGAAAACAAGGGTCCAGACCGTCCGTTCTGCTCCACCCGCAGAATATTTGAGCTGCATCTCCGGCAGATAATAGATCTCCTGAAAATGAAGCCCTAAATTCGGAACAAGTTCTGTTTTTTCCGTCTTTTTCGCCTCGCCTTCCCTAGAAAAGTATTCCTTTTCAAAATTCGAAGGATCTTCGACTGTCTCCTGCAAAATAGGCCGATTCCCCAAGATCGTCCGCGGCAAACACCGAACAGCGACCAGCGTACAGTCGACCTCTTTGTACTGACTGTGGATCTTCCACTCCGGAATCACATAAAACGTCATCAGCCAGATCAATCCTGCAGCACCGGCAAGAATACAAACCGCTGAAAATGCAAGTTCCGCCGCCAAACCGACCCGCTGGGAATCGGTTCGATGCTCCCCTCTTTTTTTCGTAAATAGCCAGGAATGTTCTTTCATGATCGCTTAAACACCGCAATGGAAATAAAATCAAAACGCCCTTCCGCGGACTCACTCCGAAGCAGACTTCGGCTCCTGCTTCGACTCACGCGTGAATCCCAGTTTTTCAAGCGCTCCGTAAACTTCCAAAAGCGTCTTTGCGCCAAAATTGGAGATCTTGAGCAAACGCTCCGGGGAACTGTTCAAAAGGTCGCGAACCGTGAAGATGCCTTCCGATTCCAGACAGTTCGTCGTACGCACCAAAAGACCGATCTGCGCGATACTAAGGTCAAGTATCTCCTGACGCTTCCGCTGCCGTATCTCTTTTTCACTAAGCCGCACACACGTAGATGCCGGACGCAATTCCTTTTCCATTTCCTCCTCCTTGAAAAAATCATCCATCCTGCAGTCTCTCAATTTCTGTGACCTACAGAAATCACCATTTTAACCGATTATACCACATTGAATAAAAATTTCCAGACGTCAGAGACAAAAATTTCTAATTTGCACCAAAAAAACTCCCTGCTGCAGAAAAGTCCGACGGCAGGGAGTCTGTACAGTATCCAACAGTGTCAGTTGAACAGTTTGTCATGCTTGTGCGGCGTCATAATGTCGAAATTGACTTCGCGGAGGTACTCCTGCGCACCGCTCTCGATCAGACCGTTCACCAAAAGCTCGATCTGCTCCTGACTCTTGTAGGCGCGGATCGCATCCAGCTTCTTCTCGAAGAGCTCCTGATTCGTGCGGATGCGCATCGTCGGAAGCGTCGCGAAATCACTGTACGTCGAGTACTCATACAGCATCGGGATCTCTTCCATCGCAGGACCAAGTTCCGGCCAAATGCCTCCCTGAGCGTGGAAGATCGAGATCATCATCTCTTTCGTCGTGAGCTGATGGTCCGGATGAATGTCCGTCGGCGTCGGAAGGAAAATACGCGTCGGGCAGATTTTCCGAAGGACCCACGTATACGAATTCTGAAGCCCAGTCGCCCCCGCGATCACTGGACTGGTCGTATTTTCATCCGCAAAACGGCGTCCGGCATTTAGATAGAAGGAACAGTCGTCAAAATCGAGAAAATGAATGTTCTCTTCCTTCACCCCTAAGATTTTAAAAGATTCCTTCGCCTCTTCCTTACGGACCGCAGCGATCGTTCGGCTCTTATCTTCGCTGCAATACCCCATGCAGCCGTTCGCGGTGATGACCGCATGGACCTCAACGCCTTCCTTGAGACCCGCAAGCAGCGTCAAGCCGGCACCGCACACGATGTCGTCATCATGGGCAGCCAGAAACATCCAGCACTCCTTGTCCTTCTGCCAGCCGGGAAAAATGATTCGTGCGACCGGAGCACGTTCCACGATAGTCTGAACGCGGCGATCGTAAATGACCACATTTTCTTCACTCATTTCCAAATTCCTTATTAAAGTGAACCTAAAACAAATTATTTTAAACCAAACGACATGGCCGTTTTCCTCTTTTCGTATTCCGACAAATATATTTCTTTCCCCCGCAGCCCCCAATATTCAAAATCAAAGTTTTTTCTATTCGGCATAAAGTATGGATTAAAAAGGACTTGCGGGCGTCAGGATACAAATTCCATAATGTTGAATATACCAACATTTTCACTTTGTGTCAAGTACATAGACCCACAAAAAACAAAAAATTCCATAAAATCGAGCGTTCATTTTTCTAAAAATTCCGATTTGCCAGCAGTGCAAGGTTCCCCGCGGCAGTCTGGGCAAGAAATAACGTCCCCGCTCCGCCTTTCTTCGGAAGTTTTATCCACTTTCGAACCTCTTCCGGCTCCGGGACCGCTCCCCGTTTTTTGATCTCCAGCTGGCTCCATCCGCACTCCTGGACCGCTCGAACGATCTGTTTCCTGTCCAATGGCAGGACTCTCCTGATCTGAAAACAAGACGCCAGCGCATTCACCGCCAACGGCTCATTTCCCGTCAGATAAAGCGACCCGGCTCCCAGACGCTTCAGACCATGCTCCCGCGCAAACGCCCCTTCAAGTCCCGCTGCAAGAAGAGACGGATCCAAATCGAAAAGAAATTTCCCAGGCGTTTCCGCCGCGGAGATCGGCAGCCCCGGTTTTCCGGCAAACGTACCGAGCACACCAGCCCTATGCGCCTGAAGGACCGTCGCCCGAAACTCCCCCTTTCCCTGCTCTTCCGCATCAAACCACACCATCAGCTGCCTGCACTCCCGATTTCTGGTGATCCACTCAGCCTCCGTCATCCGAGCCATCCACGTCTCCGGGATCTCCGTTCCCGGCGCAAGTTTCACCGCAGCAAAACGCCGCCCCTCCAAAAGTCTCTCCAAGATCTGAAATTCCGGCTGGAAATAATGGACCTGTGTCGTCCGATGCCCCTCACTTCTCCGGTCAGGATCCATGTGCAGACACGGAAAGCGCTCCGCCGGAAACCGCTCAAGAAATTCCTCCGCCGTGATGGGAAGGACCTGAAACTCCGCGTCCTCCGAAAGTACGCCAGCCTCGCGCGCCGCCGTCAGATTAAAAAACGCAGCCGCCGCCGTTCCCGGAGCACGATCGACCCCCAGAACAGCACGCTCCCTCGCCAGCGCAAGAAGATCCCCTCCGATCCCGCAGCAAATATCAGCCACAGGGACGCCCGCCGGAAACCGCCCCGCTTTATACTCCGCGATCCACCTGTCCGACGACTGCTCAACGCCGACCGAAGTAAAGAGCAGTCTTTCCGCCAGCTCTCCAAATTTCTCCTTCGCCCGGCATCTCAGCTGTATCTGCGACGCAGCCTGAGCCGCATTTTCCGGCGAAAGCGCAAGTTTCTCCCGCAGAAACAAGATCCGCTTCCATTCATCTCCATTCTTCAGCGCCGACGCCTTCTCGATCGCAGCAAGCCCCTCCGAAGAAAAGAGCCACCGCTCTTCCGGTCTCATCTCTGAAAATACAGGCTCCTCCCCCCAACAGCAGCCAGGCAGCATAGCATTTTTCCTTTCATTTCCTTTCATTCCCAACAGTCAAACCGCCCCGGAAGGGCCCGCACAGGAATGTACGTTCCCTTCACACGACCTCTTTTATATAATGTCATCTTTTTTTCCCGCAGGAAAGAATAGAGAGAAGGAAGAAATCAGGGAAAAAATTAAAGTTCCCTGCCATAAAATACGAAACCTTAAATACAGTTGACAAAAGGACTTTAATTCCTATTGCCAAACTAATCACAACTATCGTAAAAATACAAACTTAATTGCAGTCTCATATTGCAGATTATTTGTATTTTTACGTTAGAAGCACCGCAGGTATTCACAATAAGTCGAATATTTTTGGATTTTTCACCAAATCAGAAAAATTTCGATTTTTCCTTAACCTTGGAGGTTTCTGTGCCGATGTTAATTCAAGCACAGGTAAAATAACCTGCAAAACCAAAATTATTGAAGCAGTTACAGTTCAGACCCTCAACCCAAACTGGATAAGAAGGAAATTGGAGTTTTTGCCTCTCCAAAGGAATTTTATATGCAGGGGGGATCTGATCCTGGAAAGCCCAAGGGGGGCGATTCAGGTAATTGAGTCGAGGCGAGTTGTTATATCGGAGAGCCTACCATGAAGGTCTTCACAACTGGTCAGGTTGCCAAAATTTGTAAAGTGGCCCCGCGTACCGTTAGTAAGTGGTTTGATTCAGGTCGTTTGAAGGGTTACCGTATCCCGGGTTCGCAAGATCGTCGTATTCCGCGTGAATACCTGATCAAGTTCCTGAAGGAACACGGTATGCCGACGACGGAACTGGAAGAAGCGGCCGTCGCGAAAGTTTTGGTAGTCGCACAAGACCAGGTTCTTATTGAGAACCTTCGTCGTGAACTTCCGCCGGAACGTCAGTTCAAGGTTGAAGTCGCAGCGAGCGGTTTTGATGCGGGTATCCAGGCTGAAAGTTTCCATCCTGACTGCATTGTAGTCGATTTTTCTATCGGCAGAACAGAAGCGCTGCAGATCTGTCAGAATCTGCGCCGCAACAGCGAGTTTGCTGACATTATTCTTATTGCTCTTTTGCCGGATGACGGCAGCACGAGCTCGATCGATCGTTCCAGTATCAATGAAACGTTCCGTAAACCGTTCGATGCTTCCCTTCTTGCTGAACGCCTGAAGACCCTTGTGGGTGTGCGTAAAGAGCTGATTTGAGTTTGTCTCAAACGATTTCCCGGAATTCAAAAACGGATCCGTCCTTTTTCTAATTTCCGGAAACATAAAGGATAGAAGTCGGGAAACCGACTTTTTCCTTTTTCTTGGCGAACGCACGGACACCTTCCGCCGAATGGCTGATCTGTGCCTCGCCGACATATACAAAATACCGCAACAACCCATACAATCATACAATTCGGAACGATACCAGTAAAAAGACGAAAAGTTTCTTTGACGAAAAGAAAAATCTTTTCAGAAAAAGAGCACGTTTCTCGATAAGAAACATGAGGTATGTTGCCTCGATTCCTGCCCGTACGATCGGTCTATCCGTTGCGCGGCGCTGGATCCACTGAAAATTTTGGAATTTTATTGCCCAGTTCCGGTTGAATTTTTTACAAAACAGTTTATACTGAAAGAAATAGAGCCTGTTTTGTAAAAAAACCTTTCACGTGCCGTGGAATTTTCCGCGGAAAACCCGGTTGGGATTTTGCAAAATTCACGTTTGAACGCGAAAATGCAATAAAACGGTTTCGGAGACAGCCAGATGAAAAACCTGTTCGGCAAATCACTCGTCATTTTGATTTTCATGTTCAGTCTGATACTGCTGACCATGTCGGGAGCGGTATATATGACGCACACAAACTGGCGTGAACGGGCAGAAAACGTGACGAAGGAAGTTCAGAATGCCGAACAGCAGCTCGAAAGTCTGCGAAAGCAGAATGACACGCTCGTCAAAGCCATCGAAGAGGAAGAAAAGCTCCGGGATCTAGTGGTTGCCGCACTGACTGCGGAAGTCGAAAACCGCAAGGCGGAATACACCGCCTACACGGAAGAATGTGAAAAACAGGACAAAGAGATCCGTCAAAATTCTGAAACGATGATGCGGATCACGCTGTTCCTGCTGAAAACACGTATCCTTGCTGACGATGCGTTGGTCAGGGTGCAGAATGAGAGAAATGAACGGATCCGGGCCATGCACGAATACGTGAACAACATGAATCGGATCGAGGACCTGAGTCAGCAGATCCTCACCTTGGAAAAACGCGAACGGAGCCTTGCCGCAAAGCAGACCGAACGTTGATATTTCCTGTGAAAAGCGTTTCCTCATCGGAATTTGGCCAACCTCGCCATTTAAGGCGGATAATGATTTCAAAAAATTAAAAGGACTCCCATGAACCTGGTCGGAAAAATTTTTGTCGTACTCATTTTTGTTTTGAGTCTGGTTTTGATGTCCCTCACCGTCGCGGTGTACATGACGCACACGAACTGGTATGTTTACGTCAACAATACGGACACCAGCACAGGGTATCCCCTCGGACTGAAACCGCAAATGGCGAATCTCCAGGAAGAGAACGCAAATCTGCGTAAAGCGTATGCCACGCTGGTCGGCGACTATGAAAAATCGCTCCAGGAAAGCACGAACGCTAAAAGCGAGATCGTCGCCGTTAAGGAAAATCAGACGAAGGAAGTCCAGGAACTCCGAGAAACGATCAGTTCTTCCTATGCGGAAATAAACACTCGCCTTGACGATACGCACAAAGCCCTCGTCACGATCGCAAGCGGTCATGAACTCCTCCGCGATTCCATCAAAACGCTCCAGCAGGAAGTCACGGCCCTCTCCGACAAACTTTCTGACCGGACCGGTTTCATGAATGAGATCGCTCAGCTCGAACGCAGAAATCGTGAACTTGCCTCGCGAAATGAAGACCTCAAGAATGAAAACGTCCTCGCCAATGAAGTCCTCACCTACAATAATATGGTGAACGACCTAGAATACTACCGAACGCAGACTCCGCCCGTCTCCATTCAGGGACGCGTGATCGAACAGGCGGGAAGAAAGATCCGCATCAACGTCGGAAGCGACGACGGTATCCGCCCCGGTCACAAATTCCAGCTGCTTTCCAAGGACGGCACGACGTACATCTGCGACGTGGAAGTGGAAAATGTCATGCCGGACGTCGCTACCTGCATTTTCTCCAATCTGCGAAGCGAACAGAGCATCAATGTGATTCCTGGATGCATCGTCAGACCGCTTTAAGATCGGGAAAAAAGGAAATCGAACAAGAAAGTTGGTCCTTTCGGAAGGATAATACAGTATGAAAGAAGAACGCCCGCAAGACGAATTTTTGCCTGAAGATGGTGGTTTCGAGGAATTGCCTTCCGGGGAAACGGACGATTTTGCGTCCGATGAATGGGAAGAAACGGCCCCTGCGTTGGATGAGTTCCAGGCTGAAAACGGCGAGACGGCCGAAAACGGCATCGAGGAATTAGATCCCAATGGCGGTACGGAATTCGAGTCCGAGCCTGAAAACGCCATGACAGAGGAAGAGGAAGCTGAAGAAGAGAAACCGGTCATGTATCGGCCGCCGCGTATGGATCTTTACACGGTCCTGCTCGTTTTGTCTCTTCTGTTCATTTCCCTTGCCGCAGCGATCCACTATCTGGAATGCCCGCCGACGGAATACGGAGCAGTTCCATTCAAAAAAGGACCTGTTGTGTCCGCTCCCGGTAATTAAGAGTCCATCCCCAGAAAATGCCCCTCATGAAAAGGGGCTTTTTTATTCTAGGCTCTCAAACACATCTGAAGCTCTGAACGTTAGTCCCAAAGCAGTTTCTTCGCGTCAAAAACCGGCCCTTCGGTGCACGTTCGGCAGTAATCCCAACCCTCCGGCGCTTCCGAGTCCTTGCATTTCGTGACACACGTAAAACAGATCCCCATTCCGCACGCCATGGGGGTTTCCAGTGAGACTTGGCACTCCAATCCGGCCGACGCCGCGATTTTCGCTACATTTTTCAGCATGACTTCTGGACCGCAGGCGTAGACACATGCGTTTCCGGCATGGAGCTGTTCGGACGCGATGCACTCTTTTTCCAGCTCCGTCACAAAACCATGATGTCCCCGGCTTCCGTCGTCTGTAGCAAGGCGGATCTCCATGCGTCCGGGATACTGCGCGGCAAGCGCCTCAAGATCCTCCAGACAGGCAAACGATCCGGCATTTCGGCATCCCCACACGAACGTGACTTTCTCCGTTTTCGGCTGCTTCAAAAATTCTCTGGCCAGCAGATACATCGGCGTCTGTCCGATCCCCCCTCCGACCAGCAGAGGACGCATCGGCCATTTTTCCGGGTCGGCATCCAGCCGAAATCCATTCCCAAGCGGTCCCCAGATCTCCATTTCCTGTCCGGGAAGCAGGCGGGAAAGCTGCTCCGTACCGTGTCCAACGACCGCATACACGACGTCCACTGCACCTTCCTCTGCACGGAAAATAGCGAGCGGACGGCCAAGCAAAGGCGCACGCACTCCCGGGATCCGCAGCATGCAGAACTGTCCCGGCTTGACCGACTCCGCGATCTCTTTGGAAGCCAAGCGCACGCGCCAGGTGTTTTCCGCAGCGAGTTCGTTTTGAATAATTTTAACCGTTTGATGAAATATAGTATTCATAAAAATCCCTCTTCTTGTTCAAGTTCGTCAAAACAGCCGACGCCGTTTCGCCGAAAATTAAAATTTGGATCCAATATTCACTCACTTCTCTCCATCGCCGGAGTTTCTCTGAGCGGCCGAATGCTGACATCGTCCAGATACGCGATCCCAAATCCCGTAATGGAGATCTGCACGGCAACCGGCTGGTCACTGCAGACGATCCGCTGGAACGAGATCTTCTGCCAGCCGTCGGTCTGCATGATCCTCTCGGCAAGTACGTCGCCGGAATTCGTGTCTGTCACCTTGACCCCGTCGACCGTATTTCGGAGCTTTTTCGGAATATTCAGCCACACATCGACCTGATAGACCGTTCCGGGGGGGCCGACATAAACTTTCGGACTCCGAATGGTCAAAGGTGCCGAGTCGAGTATCACAGGCCCTCGTTTTTTGTTATTGGTCAGGACCCCCATTTCGATCCCGAAATTTCCAGTATGCGCAGCTTCCTGGCGAATGTTCGCTCTCACCACGATCCCTGGTTTTTCAGGGTAAAGTCTGAAATTGATCCAGCCGTCCGCTTTAAAACGTACCGGTTCTTCAAAATTCCCGCTGGTAAAAAGGTTTGGTCCCGGCTCGAACTCCTGAATTGCGTTCCTCCATTTCTCGTGCAGTTTCTGTGACCGGAACGCCACACCGGCAGGCTGGAAATTTGGAGAGGGGAAGTTCTTTCCCCGTTCTTTCCAAGCTCTTTTTTCTAAAAAACAGATCGGTCGCATGGCACGCTGAGCCAGCATGAAGGCATCCGCGTACTCTTTCGTCTGCAAAGCTTTTTCCGCAGCCTGCAAATAGTTCTTTGCCCGCTCGAACCACATAGCGTCATTTCCCTGAAGCCGATCCGCTCCATAAGAACGCAGGTACTTCTCAAGCCGCATTTCAGCGAGTTCCAGCATTCTCTGAGCCAAAAGCGGAGCGTAAAGAAGGATCCTCTGTGTAATGCTGCTGATGATCTTCATATTCTGCGTCATGACGACAGTGGAAAGGAGCGGCAGTTCTTCCAGTTCGATCTCCACGCCTCCCACACGCCGAATGGTCCGGATCGGCGAAAGCCCGCTAAGCGAATAGTTCCAGCAGCCATAGGTATCCGGCATTCCGCGGACCATGAATTTTACCTGCCGTTCCGCACCGGGCCCATTCACGTACTGTCCATCCTCTTCAATGTACATTGGGATCATGAGCCGAACATACGGCGTAGCGAGGATCCCTCCCGCCACATTATCGTGATCCGAGGCGATCGTCGTAAAGGAACTCCCTCGCGAGATCCACTGTTCCAGCACCAGAAACTCAAGATTCACGAGCGAAAGCGCCTTGCGCCGGAAGACCGTTTCCTCATCCGGAGCATCCAGCCGCGAAGTACTGTCGAAAAACAGTCCGCGAGAGCCTGCGATCAGTGCGTTAAACGCCATGAGCCGGATCTGCTCAAACGGAAGCGCATCTGGAACGACACCCGGTTCCTCCGGATCCAGCGCTCGATCATGAGACGAATTCCGGATCCCTAGGGCGATCTGTCTCCATTGAGCTTTCAGTATTGGCGAAAACTGCGACGGGATCTTCGCAAATATCAGCTGGCGATTCACGGCCAGATTGTTCATTTGGCGCATCCAAAGCCCATAGTCCACAAAATTGTGCGTCGAATTCATCGGTGAACGATCGAGGACCAGAATGTCGCAAAAGTCGCTGTACTCCGCAAACTCCTTGTGCGGAAAACACAGGCTTGGTCTGCGCGGCAAAACATCTTCCGAAATCTTGCGGATCTTTTCAAGATGACGCCGTACCAGCGCCAACGCCGTCATTTCCCGAAATTCCGGAGCCATTTGCTGAATGTCGTTAAATCCGGGAGGGATCCCAAGATCCCACGCGATGACTCGGTCCAGAGAGCGGTTCCGAAGTTTCCCGCTCTTCAGAAGTGCCTCCTCATAATCTCCGGCCTGGTCCCATTTCAACGGCATCGGACAAATAAACCATATGTTTTGCAGCCGAGCTTCTGCTTCCATCTCGTAAGTCGGAAATTCAGGAAGCCAAACGGTGTTAAATCCAAGATTCGCCAAGAACTCCAGTTTCTCCCCAGAGTAACGGATCGCCCGAACAAAAATCGGTTTTTCATCGATCAGCACAACGCCATTGAGCAGTGCGACCTGATGTTTTTGGGAGGCTCCGGAGCCCGCGGACTCCTGAACCACCCTGCCGTCTGAAGCAGCCGGAGTCTGTACTGCCGGAGTTTGTACTGCCGGAGTCTGTACTGCCGGAGTTTGTGCCGCCTCATCGGGGAGAGGGAGCGCTGCCGTTTTCGCAAGTTCCGGCGCAGGCGCTTCTTCGTGAGTCACTGGCGGAAAGTCACGCATGTTTTCCTGCGAAACGTTCCTCGCCCCCGACGACGAGGGAGCTGGAACGGAAAGGGGGCGAAAAGCCGTTCCTGCCGCACTTCCCGACACTTCCAGACGGTCCACAAAAACATCGACAGTCACCATCCCGGAATAAACATTCAGAACGACGTGATCTAAATACGCTTCCCGAAGATCAAACTGAATGTCTTTCCTCTCCCTTTGGATCCTTCGGACCTCCGACATCATTTCACGTTCCACATTCTGCAGCGTCAGCTTCTGCCAGGACCGAATGGCGGTCGTCGCACTTCGGTTCGAGACGTAAAGGCAGAACGCCTTCCCGCTCACAGGATCGACCGTGTACGGCAAAACGACTCTTCCGAGAAGCTCGATCCCGCTGCGGTTGGAAGAAAGTACGGTCTGCACCGAAAGCGCCGCATTTACTTTTTTCGGCGGAATCGGATACGCCAGATAGATCTTGCTTCCCTCACTCCGGCAAACGACCTGAAGATACTCGTACCCTTTTCCGGAAAAGGCTTCTCCCTGCTGGCGCATACGCAGAGTCAGTTCCGCAGTGCAATCCTTTTCAAATTCGAGCCAGGAAGGAGAGGAAGACTCAAAATCGTCCATAAAATAGTCCCCCTCAGGGACCTGGACCGGTCTGGACTGTGCCAGTTCCTGAACTTCCGCAGCCGAAAATGGAGCGTAATTCTGTGCTGCTGCGTTCTGTAGAACAGCCTCAAGACCTCCAGCCCCCCCCAAAAAGATCCCCAGACAGACTGCGATCCAATTCCAAGCGGCATTCTGAAAAATAAATTTTAGGAGCGAAAATGTCTTCAATTTCACCATTGGGGGTTTTCTTTCACAAAACGTGCCGTACAAAAAACAATTTCTTTGCGAAAAACGGGAAAAATTGAAAAAGTTCAAAAAAACTTTAACTATTTTCGGAAAATTTTAAAGTTTTTCATGACTTTTGTGATTTTATCGGCTATAATATAGGCAGAGACGGATTTAACGTTTATGCCGTCTTCGCATTATACACAAATTTTTCATTTCAGACTATACCAGTCCTTCAAGAAATATGAAAACTTTTGACTCCGCCGAAAAAAAAGCAGCCGTAACGTGGGAACATTTGCCGCAGGACGTACAGGCTCTGCTCCGAAAACTGCGTGAGCTGCCGTTGGAATATCAAGAAGAACTTCAGCCGTTCGTGGAGGCTCTGGTTCTTGGAACGCATCGGCGAAGAGAGATTTTTTCCCTGATCCAGGAATCTGTCTCGCAGCTTCGTCTCGACATGAAGTATCTCATTTTCGATCTGGAAGCGACCCGCCGAGAACGCGACGCAAACCAGATCCAGTGAGAACGGGCTCGGACAGAAGTCGGGATCCCGGCGTTTTGCATGTTGAAATCGGCGTCTCTGTGTTTTTCGGCATTTTCATTGACAAAAATCGTACCGCGAATGGATACGCAGCAATCGCATGAACCCAGAAAATTAAAAAAATTTAAAATATTTCAAAAAATTTTTGTCGGAACACTTGCATTTTTTTCAATTTAAGACTAAAATAAAGTCCGGGGAAAAAATCGCACTGCACTTTCCGAAGGGGGAATTCGATGAAGGTGGAACTTTATGTCGTAGATTGCGAAACTGGAAGCAATCGCATCGTATTGTCGCTTCCAGCGATACTGGGGCGCGGCAATGATGCCGATCTGATCATTAACCATCCGGAAGTCAGCCGTCGGCATTGCCGTATTTTTGCGTTTCAAAATGTCGTCCACATTCAGGATCTAAATTCCCTGAACGGCACTCTCGTCTCCGGAAATCGGATCCAGAATACAGAAACGACGATCCATCCTGAAGAAACGTTTTCTGTCGGCCCAGTCCTCTTCCGCATTTCGTATCATCGCCAGATGACGGCGTACTCTGACATCAGCGGCTCCACATCACGCAAGACTCGAGGCAGCATTTCCAACGCACAGAACCTCTCCAAAGCCTCAGCCTCCAAAGCGTCTGTTTCCAAAGCCTCAGCCTCTAAAGCCTCAGCCTCCAGAGCATCCTCCGGCAATCAAACCTCCAGCATCTCACGCCAGCAGGCGATCACCCCATCCTCCATCCGGCTGCGCACACGGAAATAAAATTTTCACAAGCGGCACTCACACACCATTCATAAAAAAAGTCAAAAAAAAATCTGAAAAAGGAGAAAAAAACAGGATCCGCCGGTCGGCTTCTTTGTGCGGGATATGCCGATTAGGAAGTCAGCCAATTTCAAAAAATTTCTTAATTTGCTAAAATTTGATTGGTTTTTCTCCTAAAATATGGTACACTACAAGTAAAGAATATACTGTTTTCCGAAACAGTCAGGGATTTTGTCATTCGGAAAACAGCAGGTGAAGAAGGAAGCAGAATCCAGAAATAAAACCAGGGCGGGTTTGAAAATGGCAGAACTCAGCAAATTTCCGGCTGAAGATATTGATGCGCTGATCCGAAACGCAGAATTACGCAGTGAGCTGGAACCGTACTATGATGAATCGATCGTCCAGCTGAACAAAAGCCGACTGCCTCTGACGGTCGAAAATGACTACCTTGAAATGATGCTTGCGTGGGAAGTCGCGCCGGTCCTGCCGATCGCGCAGTGGTTCGATCCGCCGCTTCGTCCCGTCCATCCGGAAAATCTTTCATCTGAGGAACTGCATGCCGAGTTGATGAAACTGGCGGATCTTCTTTACGAAAAGCAGATCGTTCTTGACTTTACGGAGCACCTTTCTGACTTTGAGCTATACCTCCTGATCTGCCGCGACATTCTTCCCTCCCGTGAAAAAATGCTCGCAGTCCGCGACGGGTATCTGCATTGGGATTGTGCCGGCATCGATGAAAATCAGGAAGTCTGGCTGACGTACTATGCGACAGAAGAAGAACGGGAAATGTGGGAGGAAATGAACGAAACATCGGCGCCATACCGTCTGGAAGTTCCGTACCCAAGAGTACTGCCGACTGATCCAAACTGATCCAAACTGATCCAAACTGATCCAAACTGATCCAAACGGATCCAAACGGATCCAAACGGAACATCGGCTGGCCAAAAACAGTGTATTTCGCGCCTTCTCGAAACAAAAAATAGCGAAAAGAGCTAAAATCGTCAAAAGAGGCGGCTGTATTTACACGAAAATCGGATAAATCATAATATTGGCAAAACAGGCGGTTTGAGCAAGATCCCGCCTGTTTATTTTTTCCTTTTCTGAAAAAACATTGAGGAAATTTTTAGAAAATTTCATAAAAAATCGATTGAATGAAAAATAT
Source organism: Planctomycetaceae bacterium (assembly GCA_015062085.1). The sequence continues at coordinate 29,653 of SUVI01000005.1, read as the reverse complement.
CTGTTGAAATGAACGGCAAAATTTGCTATACTTCGCCGATAGAGTTTATATACACAGCAACTTTCAGTTCATGAAATCTGCAAGTTTCGCATAGTGTCCGGTTCACGAAAAGAGAAATGACACTTGCCCGCGAAATAGATGCAGTACCAAAAGGCACGGAAGAAAGACATTTCAGACATGCGCCTTAAGATGGTCCCGGAGGAAAAGGAGCTCCATTCCGGCATGAATAGCAAGAATACTGAAAACAGAAAACATGTGCATCCGATGGGAATTTGCACTGAAAGGAAGCAGGGAGCCGCTTTATGGTAGATTTTTTTGTTCGTGAAAATCCGCTTCTTCCTTTAAATAAAAAGGAACGAAAACAGGCTTCGCCGATCACGGAAGTCGACGCCCCGAATGTGGTGGCCTCTGACGACAGTCCCGCGCTGCTGGACTATGGCGAGTTCGGCTTTCCGGATGAACAAGTCGTTCGGGAATGGACACTTTTAGGCTGTATCTCGGTAATTGCCGGGGGCTTCGTCATTCTCGCCGGGCTGGGGATCTTGGGGATCACGGTCTGGAACGTATATCGGGACCATATGAGCAGCTCGGACTCTGTAGAAGTTCTGACTCAGGCGCCAACACAGGAATTCAAGCGCTCAAACGTCAAAGCATACTCCGTAGACTGTAAATGGAACAGTCCGACTGCGGTCGCTCTCACTCCTGACGGACTGTACATGATCACGGCAGGCGGAAGAAGAACGCACATAGATCCACTCGATTCGCTGCCCATGGCAAGATCGCGGGAAAGTACGCCGGAAAAACCTTGGGAAGACCTCGACCAGCTGGAAAATCATGCGGATGATGACGATGTGATGAAGAAAAACGCTCAGGACGAGCAGTTTCTTTCCTATGACAGCAGAACTTCACAGATGCCGGCGCCTGTATATGTTGACAGACTGCTGATCGACAAAAACGGCAAACGCGCCTATGATCCAACGCGCAGTTTCTTTGTGGAAAAAAAAGAGACCAGCGATGTAGGCGGATCCCTCTCTTTTATGGACGACCTCGAACCTGGCAGATCCTCTGAAGCAGAAAAAGAGACGGACGGAGATTCTGGATCTGCGGACATGCAGGATCTGCTCCTTTCCGATGCTGCCGAAGCCGAAAGTTCCGCCGAAGCCGAAACCGCCTCGAGCACCGAAACCGGGATACAGTCGGACGATCTGCTTTCCTTCTCCGAAAGCGGCACGATAGACGACTTGGAATCGCTCGAATCGCTCGCCAGAGACTCTGTCTGGAAAAAAACGCGTCCATCCGTAGAAAGTTACCCCATTGCCTTCTGGTCGACGGAAACGCTCCAGCCGATCGTGGTGCACTGGAATCACGAGTACCCCATCACGGCCATTGCCATCTCACCGGAGGGGAATCAGGCGGTCTCGGTAGACAGCGGCGGAAATGCGATCCTCTGGAGCCTCGACAGCCGTCCCGGAGAAAACGGCCTCTCTACGCAGAACTGGTACTTCGTACGAAAAATGACCGCGGATGACAGAAAACTGCAGGGAATGGGAAAGATCAACACGATCCACGCCGTCACCTTTACGCCGTCCGGCCGCCAGTTCGTCATGGCTGCGACGGTGAACAAGCTCGACGACACAGGGAATCCGTACACTTCTTGCGGCGCACTGATCCTCTGGGACATCGAAAACTGGAAGGAAGTTCTCCGAAAACGCGGCACGGGCGGACTTTCCAAGACGATCGACACATACTATCAGACCCTGAATCCCGTCGGAAAATTCACCGACCTGGCCTTTACGCCGAACGGAAAATACCTCCTTGCCGCTGCCGCCGGCGCAAACGCAGGAGTCTACTATTTCGACAATCGCACAAGCAATCCGGCTTACGGGATCTGCATGGCCGATATGGAATCCGACGAACAGCGTCCGCGAATGGCTCAAAACTCCGAATTCAAGCCGAATCTCGTCCAAGGATTGAGTCGGCATGACTTTCCAAATGCAGATCACGTCGCACTTGCGATCTCGCCGAAAGACGAAAATTCCTCAAGCGAAAACGATTCCCTCACAGTCGTTTCCGCAGACAATCTCGGACGGATCGTTTTCTGGGATTTTGCACCAAAGACGAATCGTCCCCGCGAAGGTGTGAAACGGACCATCGCATGGAACACAAAAAATACCGAAAACACGACGCAGAATATTCGCAAGGTCCTCTTTTCCAGAGACCAGAAGTACGTTCTGTTCCTAGGTGACGAATTCCTTCTTTACCACGGAAAAGCTCCTCACGGATACATGGGGAACTTCCGAACAAAAGAGGGCACGGAAGAGGAATCGACCGACATTTTCCTCATTTCCGCCTATTTCACACCGGACAACAAATACCTTCTGGGCGGCAGCGATGACTGCAGGCTCCGAATGTGGCGAATGGATGAACTCCCGCTGGACGTCCGTTTCTCCGTCGACATGAAGAAAAACGAAAATGCCGCCGACAAAGAGGAAAGTAAAGAAGATCCTGCTGAAGATGACCGGTCACTGGATGATCTCCAGAAGGAATTCAAGCTCGAGCCGCAAAGGTCCATACCGCAGAATGAAGAGGATGCTGACTGGGACGCCTTGGATGAAAAAAAGGAATCTCAGGAGTGGGAGGCGCCTTTGGATAGTAAAAGATCCTTCACTCGGCCGTAAAATAAATACCGGCAAACGTTTTTCGTTCACGATAAACTGCATGCCAAAGTAAAAAACGGCACAAAAGTCCGCGTGACGGCACGATTCAAAACATTGGATGGTTTGGAAAGGAAAGATCCATGGCTAAGAAAAAAACTGAGGGAGAAACGGATCCCGCAAAAAGGTCCAACAGCAAGATCGAAGCGCTTCTTGCACAAAATGAAATGCTGCGTTCCACGGTCGCGCAGATCGAGAAGGAATTTGGTACCGGTTCCATCATGGCTCTCGGCGCGAACTCCTCGCTGAATATCCAGGGCATCTCGACCGGCTGCCTTTCTCTGGACCGGGCACTCGGCGGAAAAGGACTCCCGCGCGGAAGGATCATCGAAGTTTTCGGTCCGGAATCCAGCGGAAAAACCACTCTCACACTGCACGTCGTCGCGCAGGCGCAGAAAGAGGGAGGGATCGCGGCGTTTATCGATGCGGAACACGCTCTGGATCCCAGCTGGGCGAGAAAACTCGGTGTGGATCTTGAAACGCTTCTGGTCAGCCAGCCATCCTGCGGCGAGGAGGCTCTGCATATTGCGGAAATGCTCATCCGCTCCAATGCAGTCGACGTCGTGGTCGTGGACTCCGTCGCGGCTCTCGTACCCAAGAAAGAGCTGGAAGGGGAGATCGGAGACCAGCACGTCGGTCTGCAGGCCCGCTTGATGAGCCAGTCGCTGCGGAAACTCACCGGAGCCATCTCCAAAAGCAAGGCGATCGTCATCTTCATCAACCAGATCCGCGACAAGATCGGGACCATGGGATACGGTTCACCCGAAACCACGCCGGGAGGCCGTGCGCTGAAATTCTACTGTTCCTGCCGCATCGACGTCCGGAGAGTCGGACAGATCAAAGACGGAGAGACCGTCATCGGTCAGAGAGTCAAGGCGAAAGTCGTCAAAAACAAGGTGGCGCCTCCGTTCCAGACTGCCGAATTCGACATGATGCACGATTCGGGAATCAGTTACGAGGGAGACATCATCGACCTGGCACTCGCACAGAAGCTCATCATCCGAAGCGGCGCATGGTTCCGCTACGGGGAAATGCCGCTTGGTCAGGGACGTGAAAAAGCCAGACTTTACCTCCGCGAAAATCCGGGCATCTGCGAGGAACTCCGACAGAAGATCTGGGCAGATCTGGAGCCGCTCGAAGAAATCGAGGGCGCTCAGGAGGAAGACCTGCCTGATTTTGACGAGCTGGCAGACGAAAATACAAATATTGAACTTTAATGTCCTTCATTTCATTTTAACCTTAACCTTACCTAAACATGGCCGACATCAACCTTAAAGACTACATTACCTCCATTCCGGATTTTCCGAAACCCGGGATCATTTTCCGCGACATCACCACCCTCATTCAAGCTCCCGAAGCATTCTCTGAAGCCTGCCGCAAGCTGACGGAAGCCGCCCGCGAGCTGAAACCCGACGTCATCGCGGCTCCGGAAGCTCGGGCGTTTCTGTTCGCCGCGCCCATGGCGATCGAACTGCAGTGCGGGCTGGCGCTCATTCGCAAACCCGGCAAACTTCCGCGTGAAGTCATCTCGCAGAGCTACGATCTCGAGTACGGCTCCAACACGCTGAACATGCACACGGACGCCATTCAGCCCGGAGCCAGAGTCCTGATCGTCGATGACCTTCTGGCGACCGGCGGTACGGTGGATGCGTGCCGGCAGCTCGTCGAAAAAGTCGGTGCAAAAGTCGTCGGATACAGTTTCGTTCTGGAACTTTCCTCCGAATGCAAAGGACGGGAATTTCTTCAGTCGAAGAGTGACGCGGACGTCTTTTCGGTCATCGAATACTAAAAAGGAGAAGGAAGCGCGATGAAATTTTCAGAACTGGCAGCATGGATCGGCGGGGCTACGGCAGCTCTCACCGATTTCTGGCAGGAAACCGGCCTGACCGGTGCACAGCTCTCCGAAAAGCTGGACCCGGAGATCTCGAATGCCGTTCCTTTTGCGGAAGCTCAAAAAGGGTCCATCACCCTTTTGGACAGTCTGAAAAAACTCTCATCGCTGGCCGGCTCGGAAGCATCTGCCGTCATTCTCCCCAAAGATGCGGAAGAAAAGCTCGCTGCCGACGGCATGAAAAAGTGGAATCCGAAAGGGATCGCGCTTCTTTTCAGCGACGCTCCGTACCAGGATTTTGCGAAGATCGTCTCGCATTTTGACCCGCCGATACCGCGTCCGGCTGCCGGGATCCATCCGCGGGCTTTCGTGGACGAAACGGCAAAGATCGGACAAAACGTCACGATCATGGCGAACGTCTGCGTCGGACCGAACGTGGAGATCGGCGCGAACGTCATCCTGCATCCGAATGTCTGTCTGATGGAAGGCGTAAAGATCGGCGATGATTCCGTTCTTTTCCCGAACGTGACGGTCTACGAAAAATGTATCGTCGGTGCGCGGTGCATCCTCCATGCGGGCGTCGTTCTCGGAGCCTACGGTTTCGGATACGATTCTTCGTCGGGAAGGCACATTCTCTCGCCGCAGCTGGGAAATGTCGTTCTTGCGGATGACGTAGAGCTCGGCGCCAACACAACGATCGACCGCGGAACTTTCGGTTCCACGCGCATCGGGGAAGGCACGAAGATCGATGATTTGGTCATGATCGGGCACAACTGCCAGATCGGACGGCACAATCTCCTCTGTTCGCAGGTCGGGATCGCGGGAAGTTCCACGACGGGAGACTACGTCGTCTGTGCCGGTCAGGTCGGACTGGCGGATCACATTTCGATCGCCTCGCACGTCATCATCGGCGCGCAGGCCGGAGTGCCGGGCAATCTGACGGAGCCGGGAACGTACCTGGGAGCACCAGCGACGAACATTCAGGAAATGAAGCGCCAGTTCGTTGCAGTCAAGCAGCTGCCAGACTACTGGAAGACACTCAAGGCACTGGCCCAAAAAGAGCAGAAAGCCGCCGTACGGTAACCTTACACAGATCCCGAATTCCAGATTCCCCGAATGAAAAACGCCTTTTCGTTCGGGGAATTTTTTATCCGGTTCCTCCAGATCGCAAAAATTTTCAAAAGATCGCCGGAATCCCATCCCCACAGGATTCCCCCTCCTTGAAAAAAAATCAAAATGTGGTAGAATAGTTTCAATTTATTTTGTCCATTCAATTGAAAAGGAGTCAATACCGTGTCTGAGAGCAAACTTCAGTACAAAGTGGCGGACATGAGTCTCGCCGACTGGGGCCGAAAAGAAATCATGCTGGCGGAAAATGAGATGCCGGGTCTGATGGCGATCCGCCGCAAATACGCCGACGCAAAACCGCTGGCCGGCGCACGTATCGCGGGCTGCCTGCACATGACGATCCAGACGGCCGTCCTGATCGAAACGCTCGTCGCTCTCGGCGCGGAAGTTCGCTGGAGCTCATGCAACAAATTCTCCACCCAGGACCACGCCGCCGCTGCGATTGCTGCTGCCGGCATCCCGGTCTTCGCGTGGAAAGGCGAAACGGACGAAGAGTACGACTGGTGCGTCGAGCAGACCCTCATGTTCGACAATGACCAGCCGCTGAACATGATCCTGGACGACGGCGGCGACTTGACCGCGATGGTCCACGCTCCGAAATACGCCCATCTGGCTGCCGGCATCCGCGGCATCTCCGAAGAGACCACCACGGGCGTTCACCGTCTTTACCAGATGCACGAACGCGGCGAGCTGAAGATCCCGGCCATCAACGTGAACGACTCCGTCACGAAGAGCAAGTTCGACAATCTCTACGGCTGCCGTGAATCTCTGGCGGACGGCATCAAACGCGCGACCGACGTCATGATCGCCGGTAAAGTCGCGGTCGTCTGCGGTTACGGCGACGTTGGAAAAGGCTGCGCGCACTCCATGCGCTCCTACGGTGCCCGCACCATCGTGACGGAAATCGACCCGATCTGCGCGCTTCAGGCGGCAATGGAAGGTTTCCAGGTCATGACGATGGACGATGCGTGCAAGATCGGAAACATTTTCGTCACGACGACCGGCTGCTGCGACATCATCACGGCTGAGCACATGGCGCAGATGCCGAACGACGCCATCGTGTGCAACATTGGCCACTTTGACTGCGAGATCCGCGTCGCAGATCTGAATGCCTATCCGGGCATCGTCAAGACCGAGATCAAACCGCTGGTCGACCGCTACACCTTCCCGGAAACTGGCCGTTCCATCCTCCTTCTGGCGGAAGGCCGTCTGGTGAACCTCGGCTGCGCGACGGGCCATCCCTCTTTCGTGATGTCCAACTCCTTCTCGAACCAGACGCTGGCGCAGATCGCCCTCTGGACCGAGCCGGAAAACTATCCGCTGGGCGTTCACGTGCTTCCGAAGAAACTGGACGAAGAAGTCGCCCGTCTTCACCTGGAACAGCTGGGCGTGAAACTCACGAAGCTGACTCAGGCGCAGGCCGACTACCTCGGCGTCCCGGTGGAAGGTCCGTTCAAACCGGAATACTACCGCTACTAATGTGAGCCGGCACGGACTTCCCGTGCGGTAAACTGTTTTCAGAAGAAACGGAATTTTGCCCGGCGCACGGCGTGTGCCGCGAAATTCCGTTTTGTATTTTCCGGAGAAACGCTGAACTTTTTTTCGATTTTTTCCTGGTTCGAAGAGAATTTCAGTGAAAATCCGCTCACAGCTTGCCGATTTTAAGAAATCAAAGTTTCCTGCGAAACCAGATAAAAAACGAAGCGGCTTTTCCTCAAAAGGACAGAAGATCATGCGTACCAACATAGTGCACGAAGGTGCCGGTTTTTTGGAATACGAAATTCGTCAGATCGTGGAGCATGCCAACCGGATGCGCGGCATGGGTCAGAAAATCACGTGGGAAAATATCGGCGACCCCATTGCGATGAAAGAGGAAGTCGCACCGTGGATCAAAGAAATCGTCCGCGACATCGTGAGTCAAAACGCATCGTGGGGCTACTGTCAGACGCGCGGCGTTCAGGAGACCCGCGATTTTCTGGCAGACCGGGTCAATGCGCGTGAAGGCGGAGTTCAAATCTCGCCGGACGACATCATTTTCTTCAACGGAACGGCCGACGCGATCGACAAGGTCTACGAATTGACGCACCGGAATGCGCGTATTCTTCTGCCTGCGCCGATCTACTCGACGCATTCGTCCAACGAGAGCAAACGCGGCGGATACGATCCGCTTCATTTCCGGCTCGACCCGAAAAACAACTGGCTCCCGGACATGGAAGAGGTTCGCCGGATCGTGCACTACAATCCGTCGATCGCAGGGATCGGATTCGTAAATCCGGACAATCCGACGGGGATCGTCTACCCGCGGGAGATTTTGGAAGAGTTTGCCGAGATCGCACGGCAGTACGATCTTTTCCTGCTCGTGGACGAAATTTACTCGCACATCTGCTATAATGGGGCGGAACCGTTCCATCTTTCGCAGTATGCGCATGACGTCCCGGCGATCTCCATGCGCGGGATCAGTAAAGAGTACCCGTGGCCCGGTGCGCGCTGTGCGTGGATCGAGGTCCTGAACAAAAATAAAGATCCCAATTTCTCCGCGTTCATCGACAGTATCCTAGCTTCCAAGATGCTGGAAGTCTGCGCGACGACGCTGCCGCAGATCTCGATCCCGCGTGTCTTTGGTTCGCCGAAATATCCGGAGCATCTCAGGACCCGTGCGGAGATTTTCGAGAAGCGCGCGAATCAGGCGTACGACATTTTCAGCAAAGTGCCGGGCCTGATCTGCCACCGTCCGCAAGGCGCGTTCTACATGAGCGTCGTTTTCGAGGACGGGGTCTTCCATCCGGGCCAGAAACTCCAGGCCGCCAATCCGCAGCTTCGGGAATACGTGGACGCTCTGTGCCAAAACGTGCCGGGCGACAAGCGCTTCGTCTACAATCTGCTCGCCTCGAAAGGGATCTGCATCGTGCCTCTGACTGGTTTCGCGACGGATCTGTGCGGTTTCCGCGTTACGATGCTCAACACGGACGACGCTGTTCGCAACGCGCTCTTCCAAGAGATCGCAGATAGCGTCACGGAATTCCTCAACAGCTGAATTTGAACGTCTCCGCTTCTTTTCGGGCTGGGCTGATCCCCATTGGATCCCATCGTAAAGAGGCGGAGTTTTCCAGTTTCGTTTCCTTTTTTTTGAAATCGATCCCATTCGGAGGCATATCATGCAGGCAGCCGTCATTCTCGCAGCGGGCAAAGGTACGCGGATGCGTTCGGAACTTCCCAAGGTCCTCACGCCGGTCTGCGGCCGTCCGATGATCGAGTATCCGCTCGACGCTCTTCGTTTTGCTGGGATCGACCGCATTTTCGCCATCGTCGGCTACCGTGCCGAAGACGTCCGCGCGGCGCTTGCGCATCATCCGGAGATCGAATTCGTCCTTCAGACGGAGCAGAAGGGGACGGGCCATGCCGTACGAATGTGCGTTCCCCAGCTGCGCGCTCTTTTGGCAGACTCACCGTCCGAGGCCGTGCCGGTCGTCATCGTGGCGGGCGATTCACCGCTGATGCAGGGAGAAACGATCGCAGAACTGCTTGCCGCATGGCATTCTGAACCATGTGCGTGCCTTCTGGGAACGATCGAAGTGGAAGAGCCGCACGGACTTGGACGGATCCTGCGTGACGAAAACGGAAATTTCTGCGGGATCGTGGAGGAAAAAGACGCCACCGAAACGCAGCGGAAGATCCGTGAAGTCAATCAAAGCTACTATGTTTTTGACGCGGCCGAACTGGTCAGTATCCTTGACGCTCTGACGCCGAACAATGCACAGGGAGAATACTACATCACCGACGCTCCTGCTCTCCTCCTTTCCCGCGGAAAAACTGTCCGTGCACTCCCGCTCCTTCGGCCTCAGGAAGCCGTTTCGGTCAATACACCCGAGGAGCTCGCGGCAGCGGAACGTATGATGACCCGCTAAAGAAGATCGAGAAGAAGTTCTAGCGAAAACGAAACAAAACGCCTTGAAAGTGTGAGAGCAGTGAACGTACAGACACACAGAATGCGCAAAAACAGCTTGATCAGGCAGTCGCACATTCGACAAAATCACTAAATCCAACAAAAAACACAAAAATATTTTCTTTTACCCCATAATTCTGTGGACCGATACTTGACGAAACAGAATTCCTATGGAATAATTAGAGGTAGTGAATCTGATTTTAAGCTCTCGTTTCCGCATTGCAGTGCAGGACGCATCCGCGGAACCGTAAACAGAATAGAGCACAGGATCCATCCGTCAAAAAGAAAACGGGAGTATCGGTTTCAAGGAGGTCGGGATGTCCCGCTACACGATTTTCATTGCGCTGTTTGGTGGTTTGCTGTTTTTTTTGTCCACCCTTCGCATCGACATTTTTACATGGAAAGACAGCAACGATTTAGAACGAGTCGTCATCACGACCCGTTCCGAGGAAACGCGAACAGATTATCCGGCCTACCCTGAAGAGCTCAAAAGCGATGAGCGGCTGACGCATCAGGAAGGGATCGGCGGACTTGGCAAATACGGATTTCAGAAGATCAAGAGCTGCTTCCCTCCCAAAGAAGAAGGCGAGGGAGAAGGCGGATCGGGCGTTTCCGGTTCCTCACACGTAAGTATTCCCCACCGTCCGCACTCGGTAAGCAAACCGCCGAAGGATGGCTCTGGGGAAGATCCCGGGCTTGAGGCTCCTTCTGTTCAGGTAACGGACACGGTCGAAAATGCGCTTCCCAAGCAGGATTCCGATCTCTCGCTCATGCGCGAAGACTACCAGTCCGCCCCCAACGTCCGTAAGATCAAGCGCTACTTTGAGGCGCAGGACGAGCTGATCATGGGTTCCTTCAGCATGGAACCGATGCGGCCTAAATATTTGGCCGGCAATACCGTGCTTTTCGAAGAAGTTCTCGGACTTCTTGCGCAGTTCGATCTGCTGGCAGTCCAAGGATTCTACGCGGAAAATACGCAATTTTTGCAGAAGATCGTGTACGAACTGAATCTGCGTACAGGCCGAAAATACGATTTCGTTGCGCTTTTCCCAGAATTTAAAAAGAAAATGAACACAGAATTTCCCACACTGTTTTTCCTGTTCGACACAAATGTTCTGGAAGTGATGCCCGACACGGCCCAATTCGCGGGGTACCCCAACAAACCGTTCCTCTGTCCGCCGCTGACTGCAAGATTTCAGGCAAAAAAAACGTCCTCGGCAACCGCGTTTTCCTTCATCGCGGCAAACGTCCAGCTCTATCCCGGCTACGAACAGCAGGATCTACAGCACTTTCCAAGCATGATCGATCTCCTGAAAAAATCGGTCTCGAAAAGCGAATTCGATCATGAGGACGACGTCATCATTTTCGGAAATTTCGGGATCGAACCCCAAACGGCGGTCGTTGGAGACATGGTCTTCAACAAAACGGTCTCTTGGGCAAATACGACCGTGGGAACGAAGACTTTCGGCTCATTTAAGTACATTTCCGAAAACATCCTCTTCCAGGAGCGTCCGCTGCAGGAATTCACCTCACAGGCCGGTGTGTGGGATCTGCGTCAGCAATTTTCCGGAATCGACTACAATCCCTTCGATGACCATCCGGTCTGGGCGATCTTCAGTATTTACGAAGGAGGAAAAACGCAGAACTAAAGAGACCTGATCAGGATCCTCGTACACAGGATCCACACATTCAGAAACGGAGTAAAAATGGCGGAAGATGCTCTCCAATACCCGAATAACAATTCCTACGCAGCGGAGAAGGTCAAGTCTTTTCCGCACGCGCCCGGAGTCTATCTGATGAAAGACGCACATCAGCGCGTCATTTACGTCGGAAAGGCAAAGGACCTGCGGAAACGGGCGGGAAGCTACTTCCTCCATGCCGCGGAAGTGGATGAACGGACTCGGTTTCTTGTTCGCGACATTCGAGACATCGACTACATCGAAGCGCTCAGCGAGGTGGATGCTCTGCTGATGGAAGCACGTCTGATCAAGGACATTCAGCCGCAGTATAATCGCGAACTCAAAGACGGAAAATCTTTTCCTTACCTTCAGGTCCGCACTCATGAGCAGTTCCCAAGAGTTGAAGCGACCCGGGAACCCCTTTCTTCCGGCGTCAAACTTTACGGACCATTCACCAGCCCGGTACGCGGTGCGCTCGTGGTCCTGCAGAAAGTCTTCAAATTCAGAACGTGCAATTACGAGATCCGGGAAGATGACCCGAAACTCCGGTTTTTCCGTCCTTGCCTTCTCGCTTCGATCGGTCAATGCACCGCTCCGTGCTGCGGACGGATCTCGCGAGAAGATTACCGCAAAATGATCCACCGGCTCCAGCGCTTTCTTGACGGAAAAAGAGAGGAACTGATCCAGGAAATGCAGGAGGAAATGAAAGCCGCCGCCAAAGAACTCAATTTCGAGCAGGCTGCCGTCATTCGGGATCAGCTTGCGGCACTGGAAAATCTCAAAAACTGCGGTGACCTCGAGCGAAACGTTCAGCCGGAAGTCTTCCAGATGGATCCCAAACGCGGACTCGCAGGGCTGCAGAAGATCCTGCATCTCCCGCAAATGCCGCGGGTCATCGAAGGCGTCGACATCGCACATCTGCACGGAGACGCAACCGTCGCCTCGCTCGTTCAGTTCATCGACGGAATGCCGTTTAAGCCCGGATACAAACGGTACAAGATCAAGTCCGTCGAGGGGATCAATGATTTCGCGTCGATCGGCGAAGTCGTATACCGGCGTCTGAAACGGTTGAAAGAGGAAAACGGCCCGCTTCCGGACATTTTTCTCATCGACGGCGGAAAAGGTCAGCTTCATGCCGCGGAGGAAGCCGCTCAAAGAGCCGGCGTTTCCGTTCAGTTCCTTTCTCTGGCCGAAAAAAACGAAGAGATCTTCCTACCGGGAGAATCCGAGCCGCTGCGTCTGTCTAGGCATGCCTGGAGTCTGCGTCTCCTGCAGTACGTGCGCGACGAGGCGCACCGATTCGCGCAGCACTACCATCATCTTCTCCGAAGTCGAAAACTGAAAGAGTAAAAGCAGAAAAAACCTCAAAAAGGAAAGGCCGCCTTCCGACGGTCTTTCTTCGTTCGAACACATTCAAAGAGCAGGGGAGTCCCCGATCCGAGACACTACCCGATCTCCTTCAAGAGCTGCTCCGTCCAGGCATCGATGCGCGCATCGGTCATTTCCGGCTGATTCGCATCATCGAGTGCCAGACCGCAGAATTCTCCGTCGATCTCCGCCCGCGATGCTCCATAGGAGTAGCCTTCCGTGGACGTTTTCCCAATGAGGATGGCCCCCTTTTCCAGGGCGGTCTGGCAGAGGATCCCCATGGCATCCACGAACGTGTCGCCGAAACCGCTCTGGTCGCCGAAACCGAAAAATGCGGTTTTCTTCCCGGAAAGATCCGCATCCTGAAGCAGTTTCTCCGCCGACATCCAGTCATCCTGAAGGTCGCCGAACCCCCACGTTGAAGTTCCCAGCACAAGGACCGGAGTCTGGAGGTCCTCCGCTTTGGCGCTCGCAATATCCACGCAGCGCGCGTTAAGTTTCTGTGCGATGCGTTCTGCCGCGCTTTGCGTCGTCCCGGTCGTACTGCCGTAAATGACGGTGATCTGGCTCATTTTGCCTCCTTTTAAATTAAAGATTTGATGGAACTGATTTTCTGAACACACTGATCCCAATCCTCCACCTGATCAACGATCGTTTCCGCGAGCTGGCGTGCCCGACGGTATCGATCCATCAGCTGAAGAGAGGGTTCCTTTCTTCCGTAAACGCGCCAGCTTCCTTGGTGTGTGTGCCGCGCACGTGCAAAAATGAAGCCAACGACATCTTTCAGCGGATACCCGAGAAAAAGTCCCACTTCATGCGGAAAACTTTCCGTTTCAAAGCGTTCCGCAAGACGCGCAAGCCACTGATCCAGCGTCTCACAGTCCGAGTAGCCGTTTCGGCGCAGATACTTTTGTACCGCAGGAACTGCCAGCGTTTCTGCAAGAAGCTGAGGATCATAGAAAATGGTCAGGGAACCATGGTCGCGATGCCGTAAGGTCTTCCAGGGAAGACCAAGACGCCGAAGGACCTCCCCCTGCAGAATGCAGAATCCTTCCGTAAAATTATCCGAAGAAGGCAAATTTGAAGACGTCTGAGAATGAAAAACAGATCCTGTTCGTTCCGGATCCGACGCGCAATAGCAGTGGTTGACCGTCAGGATCTCCGCTGGCTTTACGCCGCCTCGAACCAGAGAAGTTTGAAGAAGCAGATACCGCATCAGCTCCATTCTGCGGATCCCGCAGCCTGTGTGGATCAGTGTTTTCATTTTAGCCTCACCTAAAACCATTTTCCTAAAAATGGGGGAAATCTTTTCCCCTTTGCTCGGCAGTATAACACATTTCCGGCTTTCTGTCAAGTTAGGCTAGCCTAAAATTCACCAAAAAAGCCAAAATTTTTAGGAAAGACTAAAAAACATTTCCGCTTTCGATCCTTTTTGCATCAGAATGTGAACTACAGGAGTCCGGATTCAGAATTTCATTCTTTTGAAAAGAGACTCTGGAATGGAACGGACGCAAAACATGACGAAACGCCACCAGGACGGCGTATAGAGGACACTTTGACGCCGAAAAATCGCGCGGTCGATCTGGCGGGCGACTTTTTGAGGATCTGCGGCAGAAAGCGATCTTCCCTGAGGCCGTTTCGCGATCATGCGGGTCTTTACGAGTCCCGGCTTCACAGTCAGAACGGAAACTCCGAGCGGAAAAAGACGCGCACGCAATCCGGAGAGGTATGCCGTCAACCCGGCTTTCGCGGCACCGTACGGATAGTTAGAGTATCTTCCGCGTTCACCTGCGACCGACGAAAGAACGGCGATCCACGCACCTTTTGCCGATTCCGGATGTGCCTCGAACCACAGCGCAGCCGCCTCCAGAAAAAAGGCGACAGAGGTCAGATTCACGAAAAAAGTCGCTTCAAGCTCCTCCCCCCACTGTTTCCGATCCCCGGAATGCAGGAATCCCTGAGCCGCATAGATTCCGCGAAGCTCTTCTCCCCACGTGTTCTGCGCCAATTCCGTACATTGTGTCCAAAATGCCGACGCAGAGGAGAAATCCCGCAGTTCCGTTTCGGCAGAACACGGTACCGTCCGGACGGCTTCAAAGTGCACCAGTCCCTCAAGAGGATCCGCAAGAGATTCCGCAAGACGCTCCGGAGCGCGGGCCGCGAGGATCAGTTTTTCCCCGCGGGCAGCAAAAAGTTTCGCATTTTCCAGCGCGATCTCCGAAGTCGCACCGAGGATCAAAATGGCCATGAAGTCCCTCACGTTTGGGATCAGAACAGAAGATCTTTTCAGCAAAAACCGCCCGGTCCCTCAGGTTTTCCAGAGGCTCGGACGGTTTCTCTCCATTCACAAAAAAACGGGGCGATCGAGTCAGACGTGCGGAATGAAAGCCGAATCGACGTCCAGACTTTCAATGAATCGGGCGAGCAGGTCGGCACACGCATCCATGTCGTCCAGCGAAACGACTTCCACCGGCGAGTGCATGTACCGGTTCGGAATGCTGATCAGGCCGGTCGCAACGCCGGAACGGGTCATCTGCATGGCGCGGGCGTCCGTTCCGGGAGGAGAACCGCTCGGATTCATCTGGTACGGGATCTCGTTGGCTTCTGCCAGTTCCGCGAGACGGGCCACGACACTCGGATTGAAGTTCGGACCAGTACCGACGGCGGGACCGCAGCCGAGTTTGATCTCGCCGATCTTTTTCGGATCGATCGTCGGGCAGTCGCTGGTGAAGGTGACGTCCACGGCAATGGCGACCTGGGGATCCACATGAAACGCAGCCGTAGTGGCTCCGCGGAGTCCCACTTCTTCCTGCGTCGTGGAAACGGCATAGGCGGCGACCTTCAGTTTCGAGGCATCCACGCGGCGCAGCGCTTCCATCACGACCCACATTCCCGCTTTGTCGTCCGTCGCGCTGGAGGCGATGTAACCGTTTTTCAGCTCGGAGTACGTCATCTGCACTGTGATCGCGTCGCCGACCCGGACCGACTCCGCGGCATCTTCTTTGCTTTTCGCGCCGATATCGACCCAAATGTCGCTCATTTTCGGAACGACTTTGCGTTCTTCCGGATCAAGAAGATGGATCGGTTTACGTCCAATGACGCCCGGGACCGGTCCTTTTTTCGTCCAGACGGTCACGTGCTGACCGATGAGGTTCTGGATGTCCCACCCGCCGAGCGGAATGACGTAAAGAAATCCCTCGCCGTCAATGTACTGCACGCTCAGTCCGATCTGATCGCAGTGGCCGGTCAGCATGACGCGGAACGGCGCATTCACATTTCGTCCGACGATGACGTTTCCCATCACGTCCGTTTCGATCGTTTCGGCAAAATCCTTTGCATATTCGCGCACAAGCTCCTGGACAGGCTGTTCAAAACCGGTCGGACTCGGCGTAACGAGGACCGTCTTCAAAAAATCTTTCGCTTTGGTTTCCATTTGGAATTCCTCAGGTTTTCCTTTTTTCGTATTTTTGTCTTTTCGTAAAATTTTCAGATTCAGCAGGTCCCGCAAAAACGGCCTGCAGTTCTGCACATTATATCATATTCCGCCGCTTCGAAACAGGGGGAGCAGGCAGGATTTTCCGGAAAATTCAGACTCAGATCCCCAATTTGCCGGCATCTCCTCTCCTTTCGGAAACCGCTCCTTCATGAAGCTCAAACGTGCGGAATGAAACTGACGTTTTCGTCCAGTTCTTCGATCAGACGCGCCAGCAGATCCGCGCACGCATCCAGGTCTTTGAGCGAAACGACTTCCACCGGCGAGTGCATGTACCGGTTCGGAATGCTGATCCCGCCAGTCGCGGCACCTTCACGCGTCATCTGAAGCACGCAGGCATCCGTTCCGCCGGGACGTCCATTCGCGCAAAGCTGGTAGCCGATCCCGTTCTTTTCAGCGGCATCGCAAAGACGTTCCACAAGGATCGGACTGAAATTCGGACCGCGCTCAATGACGGGACCGCCGCCCATTTTGATCTCGCCGGATCTTTTAGCTTCGATCGTCGGGCAGTCGCTGGCAAACGTGACATCCACGGCGATCGCGACGTGCGGATGGATCCCGAACGCGGCAGGTTTGGCTCCGCGGTATCCTTCCTCTTCCTGCGTCGTCGAAACGGCGTAGACCGCGCATTTCAGCTTCTCCGCATCGATCCTGCGCAATGCCTCCATCACGATCCAAACTCCCGTCCGGTCATCTGTCGCCGGGGCGGCGATGAGAGAGTTTTCCAGCTCGGTCACGAAAGACCGTACGGTGATCGGGTCACCGAGCGAAACTTTCGCTTCCGCTTCTTCTTTAGTCTGCGCACCGATATCGACCCAGATATCGCCGAGTTTCGCCGCTTTGCTCCGATCTTCCGGCTCCTGAAGATGGATCGGTTTCCGGCCGATTACGCCCGCGACGGGACCGTTTTTCGTCCAGATGCTCACGTGCTGGCCAATGAGATTCTGAACGTCCCACCCGCCAAGCGAATGCACGTAGATGAACCCATCCGCGTCAATGAAGCGGACGCCAAGTCCGATCTGGTCGCAGTGTCCCGCAAGCATGATCCGGATCGGCGCGTCAGCATTGCGGACGGCAATGACATTTCCCATCACGTCAGTCGTGACGGAATCCGCAAAACCGCCGGCATACGCACGCACGACCTCCTGCACCGCTTCCTCACGACCCGTCGCGCCCGGGGTCAAAAGCAGCTGATTCAAAAATTCTCTCGATTTTTCTTCCAATTTCCGCTCCTTTCCTAAAAATTTGAGCGTTCATTTTTTATGAAATACTTCCCAAGATTTTAATCCACGGCTCTCCACATGTCAAGGGGGACGGTATCTTCTTCGCTGCAGTTTTTCGAAAGAAAACCGTAATGACCTCATTCCGCCGCCCCAAGCAAAAGTCCTCGAAAAAACACCGAAAAGCAAAACACATAAAATAGAGAAGGCTTGACGATAAAAAAAAATTTAACTTTTGGTGAAATTTTCTGGATTTTGCCGATTCTACAGCCGATAAATCCTCACAGAAATGAGATTTCGGCGAAAATTCCAATGCGCCGGTTTCCTGATTTGTGCGAGAGGATAAAAAAATGAAAAATGTGTTTTCCCTGTTTTTTGCAGTCAGCAGTCTTGCCCTTCTGTACATGGCAAGCGGATGCAGTCTGTGCTGTGCACCATACGATTACTGCGGTCCGGTCTACGCGAACGGATGCTGTGCAAACTTGGCTCGTCAGCGCTGCGGAACGGCGTTCAATCAGACGCAGGTCCCCCAGCAGGTCACGTACGACGCCAACGGTCAACCGATCCCGCTCCAAAATCAGCCGGCCCGGGCACCGCAGCACATTCCGGGAGACACTCCGGCTCAAACTTCCATGATGCACGCTCCGTCTGTGATGCAGCAGGACCAGAGAATGGCCTCCCCGCAGTACCAGGCACAGTATCAGCAGGCTCCGTACCGCCAGGCGTCCGCGAATCCGACAGCGCGACCCGCCCAGCAAATGATGCAGGCCCAGCAAATGGCACCCGCCCAGCAAATGGCACAGGCTCCGCAGATGGCAATGCTTCCGGCCGAACCGTCAGCTCCGTCTGCGCAAGCACCGGCCAACGGCACGATCGCAGTGAACGCAGACGGTTTCCAGAAAGTCGCCGTCTACGATGAAAATCAGCAGCTGCTCGGCTACGAGATCATCGATGCGACCGGAAAAAGCGTCCAGCAGCTTCCCGCTCCGGACAGCGTCCGCTAGTTTCTCCGGAAATTTCCGCCGTTTTCCCACTCTCCGCACATAAAAAGATCCCCGCGACGCCTCGTCATTCGAGATGCCGGGGATCCTGCATTTTTCAGCCGAACGCGACTGCCGAACGTGACTGCAGAACGCGACTGCAGAACGTGACTGCAGAACGAAAACGTTCCGGACTATTTCGGGAGACAGATCCCGCAATTGGACTGCGCGCGGTCCAAAACTTCCGCAGCTTTCGCACGGGCACGGCGGGCGCCTTCAGCCAAAACGTCACGCACGAAAGACTGGTCAGCCTGGAATTTCGCGTAACGTTCCCGGATCGGAGCGAAGTACTCTTCCGCGATACGCGCAAGTTCTTTCTTCACTTGGCCGTAACCGAATCCGCCGCGCCGGTACATTTCTTCCATTTCCTGACGCTGCTCGTCGCTGGCGAACAGTTTGTAGAGGAGGTACAGATTGTCCGTTTCCGGATCCTTTGGATCTTCCATCGGCCGGCAGTCTGTCTCGATACGCATGATCTTTTTCTTCTGCGCCTTGACGTCTTCGATGACTTCCAGCGTATTATTGTAGCTCTTGGACATTTTCTCGCCGTCCGTACCGGGGACTTTTCCGGCAGCGGGCACGACGTAGGCTTTCGGCAGGATGAACGTCTCGCCAAAATGGTAGTTGAACGTCTGCGCCAGATCGCGCGTCACTTCCAAATGCTGCTGCTGGTCTTCGCCGACCGGAACGAGATCCGAATCGTACGCGAGAATGTCTGCGGCCATGAGGACCGGGTACGTGAAGAGCCCCGCGTCGGCAGTGAGTCCTTTTGCGAGCTTTTCTTTGTACGCATGACAGCGTTCCAGCAGTCCCATCGGGCAGCAGGTCAAAAGGAGCCACGTCAGTTCCGTCACTTCCGGGACATCCGACTGCACAAAAAGGGTCGATTTTTCAGGATCCAGACCGATCGCGAGAAAATAGACCGCCATATCGAACGTCTGCTGGCTGAGCCGTTCTTTGTCGCGCACTGTCGTCAGGGCGTGCAGGTTTGCGATGAAGTAAAAAGCGTCGTCTTTGTTTCCCTGAAGCGTAACGTACTGTCGGTTCGCTCCGAAATAGTTGCCCCAATGCGGATTGCCGGTCGGCTGGATGCCGGATAAAATTCTCATGATTTACGCTCCTGAAAGGTAAAAAAACGCAATGAAAAACAAATTCTGCGTCCCATTATACACGATTTCCATTTTTTGTAAAGAACCGCACGAAAAAATTTTACGCAGAGTCTTAGAGTCTTACCGTCGGCCTCCATAAATTTTAAAAAAATTTCCACGGTGCCATTCTAAACAAAAAAATCGAGCCTGCCGATAAAACCAAAATATACCATACAGTCCAAACAAACCAAAATATCAGCAGGTAATTTTATGTTTTTTGCGTATCTTGACCCCTTTACGGGAAGTCTGATCCTCCAGATCCTGGCGACAGGTTTTCTGGGTGTCCTTGCTTTTTTCAAGCCGATCGTCAACCTTTTTAAAGGTTCAAAATCCAAAACAGACAAAGCGCTTGATGACTGGAACGACGCGGAAGAAAACGTTTCAGAAACAGCAGGTCCTGGAGATCAGGAGTCGGCAAAGTGACAGAACGGCAAACGGAACAGAATTTTGGCTCATTTCGCGACCCGGCGGGAAACGTATTTGAGAGTGACGGCGCGATCTTTCGGACGGTGACGGAAAAAGGACGTGAAGACTACGAGTTTTTCGTTTCGAGCGGTCTTGGGAGTGAACTTCAGTCAAAAAAGTGGCTGATCCCGTACCGGGAGCTTGAAGCGTGTCCGATTCCGGAACGCGGGCAGGAATCAGGGGCGCAAGTCTGGAAATGGCTTGAAGTGGAAAAAGTCCCGTTCGTTTCGTGGCCGTGCGAATGGTGTTTCCATCAGCTGAAAGACGCCGCGGTCCTGACGCTCAAGATCCAGCAGGCAGCGCTCGAGAAAGGGATGACGCTCAAGGACGCGTCTGCGTACAATGTGCAGATGTTTCGCGGCCGTCCGATCTTCATCGACCTGCTTTCGTTTGAAAAATACGAAGAAGGACGTCCTTGGACGGCATACCGTCAGTTCGTGATGCACTTTCTTGGTCCGCTGCTTTTGATGGGCCGCCGGGATCTGCGGTTTTCCGCGCTGTTCCGTGACTGGATCGACGGCTTCCCAGTCGATTTCGTGTCGAAAAACCTTCCGTGGACCACGCGGTTCAGTCCCTCCTGCCAGATCCACGTTCACTGGCACGCCAAACTTCTGCGGAAGTATGAAAGCACACGCGGCGAACAGACCGCGCAGCCCAAGAAAAAGCTCTCGCTGCGTCAGCTCAAATCGCTGATCGAAAGTCTGCTCCAAATGGTTCAGGGAATTTCGGCGCCATATCCGCAGACGGAGTGGGGCAACTACTACGAAGACACGAACTACTCCGACAGCGCGTTTGAATACAAACAGCAGATCGTCGCGGAGATCTGTGCCCGGCTGGAACCGCGAAAGGTGGTGGACCTTGGAGCGAACTGCGGTGAATTTTCGCGCGTACTTCCTGCGTCGGTCGAGACGATCATCTCGGCAGACATTGACCCGGTAGCGGTAGACAAGAACTACGTTCAGGTCCGGCGCGCTAAAGAACGGAACATTTACCCGATCCTGCAGGATCTCTGCAATCCGACGCCCGGCATTGGCTGGCTGAACGCGGAACGAAGCGGGTTTTTTGACCGTGCGCGGTGCGATCTTTCGTTTTCGCTTGCGCTGATCCATCATTTGTGCATCGGAAACAATCTGCCGATGGACTACGTCGCGCAGATGCTCAGCCGACTTGGCGATCATGCCGTTCTGGAGTTCGTGCCGAAGGAAGACTCACAGACGCAGCGTCTCCTCCGTTCCCGCGAGGACATTTTCCCGAACTACGATCTGGCACACTGTCTCGAGGCATTTTCGAAATACTTCAGCCGTGCAGAACAGTTCCCGGTGAAGGATTCCCTGCGGACGATCCTGTTTTTCCAGCGGTGAGCGCACGGCCCCTTTCCGTTGGTCCACCCCCATTTAAAGTTTCAATTCAGGAAAACAGGCGGCACAAAATGCGAATTTCCGAAAAACTGAAAAATTTACTGACCGCAGCCGGAGTTTTGGCTTTTCTGGTCTTTAACTCCGCGCTGTGCATTTACCTCGGAAATCTTCAGGAGTACACCTTCCGTCTCGGCCAGCTTCTTGCCATCCTCGTTCCTGTTTGCCTTGGGATCTGGGGATCTGTGCTGTGTGTTTCGCTGCTTCCATTGCTTGCAGACCGATTTTTAAAGAAGGACCTTTCCCAATTCGCAGCCGCACTGCTTTGGGGGATCGTTTTCTGTGTGTGGGTCCAGGGAAGTTTTCTTCTTTGGCCCATCAGCGGTGAAAAACTGCACTCGTTCTCGACTCAGCCGCTTTTCGGCATCTTAGAACTCGCAGTTTACGCCCTGATCTTCACCTGCGTTTTTCGTTTTCGTCCGCATCTCCTTCAAAAGCCGATGACGCTGGCCGGGGTGATCATTTTCTCGCAAATTTTGGTCCTTCTTCCGCTTTTTTCCAAGTACGGACCAGAGAAACTTTCCCGTCAGAGCCATCCAACTCCGGATGAACTTTTTCAAGTTTCCGACCAGGAAAACATCATTTTCATCGCGGTCGATTCGCTGGAGTACGACTACTTTCAAAAAACGTGTGCCGGTGCAGAAAAGGAGCTCGCGCCGATCCTGAAGGATTTTGAGTGTTTTCCGCGCTTTCTTTCAATGTATCCGCAGACTTTTTTCGCGTTTCCAACGCTCTTAAGCGGAAGCGATCTGTTTGACCGGACACGAACTTGGGACGTGCGAAAGAACGTCTGGAATCAATCCGAGAAAAGTTTCAACGGGTACAATGAAGCCAAAGACAAAATGTACGAAGAAGAAACGTGTATTCCGGGTCAGCTGGTCAAAAAAGGGTTCCGTAATGAATTACACAGTCTGCCGAATATCGTTCTCTGGTTTTGCTGGAACGAGCAGATCATCGCAAACGTCGGCATGAACGGAGAAGAAGCGAAACGTCTGATCTCGCTCAGCGTCGTTTCGGAAGACATTCTCCCCAATGCACTTTACCGGATCTCCCCGCTGCTTTTCAAAACGCAGGTTTTCCAGACACTGCGCACGGCCCAGGCATCCGCGTATCGAGCCTACTCCGGCAAGGAACTTTATCTCGCTCAGGAAGAGAGCGGAATTCTTGGCGAAGAAGTTCTGACGGACGGATCGCACGCCAAATTCTCACCGTACGATTCCCTTTTCTTTCAGCCGCCGGAAAGAGCCAAACGCATTCCGCAGCCGCTTTTCAAGGTGATCCACCTTCAGGGCGTTCACGACATTCCGGTGTCTCCGGAGCTGGAAACTGACCATGCGCATGCTTACACGAGCTGGGGCCGCTGCTATTTCATTCAGGGGATCGGAAACTACCTGGAATTTCTGAAACGCAACGGAGCCTACGATAATTCGTGGATCCTGATCCTCGGCGACCACGGAAATCACCTTTCGCCCGTTTCACGCCAGTTCAACCCGCTCCTTCTGGTAAAACGTCCGCATTCCCGGCAGGATGAAATGACGAAAAACGAAAACGTCGTCCTGATGCGCGACATTGCGCCCTCACTCCTCGGTGAACTCGGCATTTCCCTTTCCAAACCGTATTCGCTCTGGACACCGACAGAGGAACAGAAAAAAGAGCGCGAGGCCCTTTGGCAGAAATTTTACGTGGAGAATCTGACGCAATAAAATCGACGTTTTCCATCGTGCTGTGCAGATCCAACGGAGAAGGGTCTCCCATTCGCATGCAGATCGTTTCCGGTAAATGGTCCCATCCAGTAACCCCTTGACGATAGATCCGGCACATGCTATAATGGCGTTTTCAGTTGCGGTAACTTTGTTTGAAAATGCAGTTTTTCGAGGCTGCCATGAAATTAATGGGTCCTCAGTAACGAAAAACAGAGTGAAACAAAAGACCTTAAGGAACAAAAAATGAGTACTTCTGAAAAGATCCGTAAAATACTTGCAGTTTCAGGCTTGCTTAGCGGGCTCATTTTTTTGACGCTATTCAATATTTACCTTGGGAATCTTCGCGACTATTCTTTCACGCTCCAGCAGCTTGGTGTCCTTGGCGGCGTGTTTTGCCTTGCTATTTTTGGAATGTCGGCGGCCGGACTGCTTCTTTTCGTCCGCAGCCGTTTTTTTCCGCAGGCAGTTTTATCCCTCTTCGCGTTTTGTCTTTGCCTCTGGTTTCAGGGCAGTTTCCTGCTTTGGCCGCTTGGCGGCACTCCAGAAACGATCCATGATTTTTCCGGGCATCCAATTTTCGGGATCCTGGAACTGGTCATTTATTTCGGAATTTTCCGGCTGGTATTTCATTTCCGAAGCAGCGTGGAAAAAAAATACCTCCAGTTTTCCATACTGATACTCTTTTCCCAGCTTCTGGTCATTTTACCCGCATTATGTTCGTATCGGGAATCGTCTCTGAACCGTATCATGTATGCAGAACATTCAGACCTTTTCCGACATTCCAGTCAGGAAAACATCATTCTTCTAGTGCTGGATTCACTCGAATCAGACTATTTTTCAAAAGTCTGCGCTTCCTCATCCGGAGAAGTTGAAAAAGTGCTCAAAGATTTTGAATATTTCCCGCGTTTTCTCTCAATGTACCCGCAAACTTTTTACGCGATGCCGACCCTCTTGACCGGCAATGCTCAATTTGATGAGACCAAAACGTGGGACGTTACCAAAAACGTTTTTGAGCAAACGGATTCCTCCATTTTTCAAACCGGAGATCCGGCCTATTTTGGCTCCTTGGCTCAAATGTACTCTGAGCAGGATTCATTTTTGCGGAAACTCCGGGAAAACGCGTTTCGGACTGAACTTTACTCCTTCAGCGGGACCTGTGTTTATTTTCCGCAGGATGAACATTTGGCTGCCAATATCGATATGAAACGGGACCAGGAGGAGAAAAAACGCCTTCTCTCTCTCCGCGTTCTGGCCGAGACGATCATTCCCCACACTCTCTATCGTCTTTCACCGCTGCTTTTCAAACCGACGGTTTTTGATCTATCCCAAAAAGGGCTTGAAAATGCGTACCGACTGTACTCCGGCGAGAGAATTTCCTCGTGGGACGGGATGGTTCAAAAAACAAAAACGGCATCCGCAGAGGAAGAAAAGGAGAAGGAAAAGAAGGAAGAAGAGCCGAACGCGCGGACTCCCAAAGAAAACGCGCTGCGGTTTGCGCCCTTGGACACTCCGTTTTTCACCGTACCGTCTGAAGCTCAGACCATGCCGGAGAAATGCTTTAAACTCATTCACCTTTACGGAATGCACTTCGTGAATGAGTACGAGTCTCGAGGATCCTTGGACCAATTTACTCAAACCGGTCAGACATATTTTTTGGATGGGGTCGGCAGCTACCTCGAATATCTTAAAAAAAGCGGAGTCTATGAAAATTCATGGATCGTGATCTGCGGCGATCATGGTTTCCACGGCTCGCCGGTCAGCGAACAGTTTCATCCGGTACTTTTGGTGAAACGTCCGAATACTTCCAGCACGGAAATGACCGTGAATGACCAGATCGTTCTGCTGCGTGACGTCGCACCGACTCTTCTGACAGAGCAGGGGATCCGCTTGGCGAGACCGTACTCTTTTTGGGATCCGACAGAGGAACAGAAAAAAGAGCGCGAGGCCCTTTGGCAGAAATTTTACGTGGAGAATCTGACGCAATGAAATCGACGGTTTCCATCGCACTGTGTACATTCAACGGAGAACGGTTCCTCCGGGAGCAGCTGGCCAGTTACGCGGCACAGAGTCAGCTGCCGGATGAGGTCGTCGTCTGCGATGACGGTTCGACGGACAGCACGCTGGAAATTCTTAAGGAATGGGCAGGAACCGTTCCGTTTCCGGTACGGATCTTCCGAAATGAGCAAAACCTCGGCTACGCGCAGAATTTCGGGAAGGCAGTTTCGCTCTGTACGGGAGACATCATTTTCCTCTCCGACCAAGACGACGTCTGGCTGCCGGAAAAGATCGAAAAGATGGTGCAGGTCTTCGAGAAAGAGACGGAAGTCGTTCTTGCTGTTTCAGACGCGTTCATCATGGATGCGCAGGGAGAACGGCAGACCGGAAGGCTGCGCGAGCTGACACAGCTCTGGTACTTTGACGAACCAGCGGCGTTCTGCACGCTTGATCCGCGTCCTGAAGACTGCTATCCGCAGGGATGCGCCTCGGCTTTTCGAGCAAGTATCCGTAAACTTTTTCTTCCGATCCCTTCACTGTGGACTCATGACATCTGGCTTCAGGTCACCGCACAACTCGCCGGAAAGGGAAAAGTCGTGCAGGAACCGCTTTTTTCGTATCGTCTTTACTCGGGCAACACGTCTGCGTTTGGACTTTTCGAGGAACGGAAACGGCTCTGGGAGCACAAACGGAAGATCCATTACTGGAACATTCCGCAGCAGTACTGGGCCTGGCTCCCAAGGATCGCGCAGTTCGAGGAACGGATCGACCGGCTCACGTCAGAAAAACAAAAACCGATACGCAAACGCCTGAAACAGAATGCCGTTCACTTCACGAATCGGAACCGCATTCAGCGAAATGCGCTGCTCTTCAGTGTTCCGGCACTTTGGGAAATTTTTACCGGAGGTTACTTTCGGCGTCCATTCCCGATGTACTCCCTTTTTTATGATTTGGGACTTGGTCTGCGCAATGCGGCAGATCCCCGAAAATACGCTGAGCAATGGACTCTTTGGAGAGAACGCGGCAAAAAAGACCAGAAATGAGGGCCCCCATGAAAAATCCCGTAAAACTGCTTCATTCACTCTATCTGGCGGTCCGGTACACACTCCCGATCTGGATCGATCAGCACACGCATCCGCCATTTTTTCGTTCCATTCAGTACCGTTGGCTGAGCCGCACACATCGTGCCCGCGTGAAACTCATCCAGCGTCAGTACGAGATCGCATTCGGAAAAACGCTGGATCTTGAAGCGCCGCGAACGCTCAACGGAAAGATCCAGTGGCTCAAGCTCTTTCGCCCCGATCCGCTGATCACGCTCTGCGCCGACAAATATCGCGTTCGAGAGTACGTCAGGGAGAAGATCGGCGAGCAGTACCTTCCGAAACTCCTCGGTGTGTGGAAACGCCCGGAAGAGATCGATTTTGCGAAACTCCCGGAACAGTTCGTCCTGAAAGTGAATTGGGGTTCCGGCCAGAATCTGATCTGCCGGGACAAAAAAACGGTTTCGGAACGCGGATACCGAAAAACGCTCCGACGCTGGCTTCGGCCTTTCGCCAACCAGTACTATCTCGCGCTGGAATGGGGATACCGCGACATTCCTCCGCGGATCATCTGCGAGGAATATCTGACGTTTCTGGAGCAAGATCCCAAAACGTTCAAGATCTTCTGCTTCAACGGCGAACCGCGCGTCGTGCAGCTCGTGATGGACGACAAAACGCAGCAGGAAACGATCAATTACTACGATTCCCAGTGGAATCTGCTCCCGTTCCGGCAAAATTTCCCAAATAATCCAGCGAAGATCCCGTGCCCAGTTTTCTGGGAACAGATGCTGGAACTCGCCCGAAAATTGAGCGAGCCGTTTCCTTTTGTGCGGACCGATTTTTTTGAGAGTCCCGACGGTGTCCTTTTCAGCGAACTCACTTTCTATTCCGACGCGGGGCTGGCGCGATTCGAGCCGGAAGAGTGGGATGAAAAACTGGGTGAAATGCTGGAACTTCCGGAACCAATGGCTGAAAAAACGAAGTGAACAGGATGGATGGAATGAAAAAACTCCTCAAAAATGTCCTTAAAAAACTTTACCGCCGGATCTTCGGAAAACTCTACGCCGACATGGAGGCGAAGGTCCGTCATTTGGAGGACAAAATGCTGATCCTTCAGTCCGGTCTGTGGGATGAGGAATTTTACGTTCGTGCGTCAGGCTGGTGCCGGCGCGGGGACGATACGCCGCTGGATCACTATCTCACGAAAGGGTGGCGGCAGGGGTGGGAACCGTCCCAACATTTCAACGGAAACGCCATTCTGAATGCCAAACCGGATCTTCAGATCAATCCGCTGGTCTACTTTCTCCGGTACGAACGCTACCCTCTCGGAAACGCATTCCGCGCCTCGGAGGAGACCGTTCAAAAGTACCTTGACGCAAAAGCCGCCCGAACGCAGCCCGTCAAAAAGGTCGTGTATTCGTGCATCACCAACGGATACGATGACCTGAACGAGATCCGCGCCTTTTATTTCACGCCGCATGACTGGGATTACGTCTGTTTCACGGATGATGAAACGCTGATCCAGCAGAAGACGCTCGGAATTTGGGAGATCCGACCGCTCCGATTTACGGAAATGGACGTGATCCGCAACGCACGCCGGCACAAGCTCCAGCCGCACGAGCTTTTTCCCGAATACGAAGAGAGTCTCTACGTTGACGCAAACGTGAATATCCTGACGCCGTACGTCTTTCAGGAAATCGCCCGCCGCAAAACGGACCTGCTCATTTCCGCCCACGCAACGAGAAAATGCCTTTACGAAGAATTTCAGTTCGTGCTCTCCGGGGGACTCATCGATCCGGAACTCGGCGCGAAGCAGATCCAGGCGTACCGCAACGCGGGTTTTCCGGAAAATTACGGACTTCACGAAACGAACGTCCTCTACCGGCGGCACCATGCTCCAAAAATCAAAACGCTGATGGATGAGTGGCTCTACTGGATCGAGAATTTCACGCAGCGCGACCAGCTGAGCCTTTCGTTCGCGCTCTGGAAGCACGGAATTTCGGTGAAAGAGAGTTCGATCCATAATGCCCGCGTGGAGAATCCTGATTTCTGCGTTTTCACCCACGCCGGGAAACTCCGAAAGAAAAAAGAGACCTGAACCGCGCTTTCCCGCTCAACTTCGCGGCATCAGGAACGGCCGGCCCTCCGAAAGAGCCCGGCCAGTCCCTCTTTCAAATCAAACAGAAAGGAACGGATCGGCTGCTGGTGCTGAAAATACCCGCCGCGGAAGAGTTCCCAAAATGCGAGCCAGAAGCTGGTCAAGAAATGGTCCTGCACGCGGACTCTTCTTCCAAAATGGCGTTTCTGCCGGTCCAGATAGCGTAAATAGCGCGTTTTGTACTCGCAGTCCGGCATGACGGCAAAATGCTTTCGCAGATCCTCGGCCAGCGGCGCGTGAAATCGAAATTGCCCGACGCTCGTGAGATAGTAAACGTTTCGTCCATTGGCCCAGTCAGGTTCCCGGCCAAGCGCAGAGGCATTCGTCGTGTGCCTTCGAAAACGCATGAGCGGGACCTTAAGCGTCTTCATTCGGGTATGAAACTGCGCCATCGTGAAAACCCACGTGTCATGCGCCCATGGAGCGGGAAACGGAAAAAGTTTCTCGACGATCGATCTCCGAACCGCCGACATGCAGCCCGCGCAATCCGGATGCTCTTCCGCCTGATCTGCGAGAAAATAGCTGGAATCGACCGGATGGTAGATCTTGAAAAGTTCCGTCACGCGTTCCGAAAGCGGCTTTCCGTCCTGGTCAATGAGAGTCCGACCGCAATAGACGACTCCGACGTCCGGCTCTTCTTCGAAAACACGCGCCATCTGCTCCAGTTTTTCCGGAAGCCAGACGTCATCCTGATCGGCAGGAAAAATGATCTCTCCGGAACAGCGCATCATCACGTTCTCAAAATTCTTTTCGTAGCCGAGATTCTGCGGATTCTGAAGGATCTCTACGCGAAACGGGACCGACCGCGCCCAGTTTTGAAGTATTTCCAGCGTCCCGTCCGTCGAACAGTCGTCTCCGATAATGACTTCATCAGGCAACCGCGTCTGCGTCTCGAAACTCTCCAGCTGCTCACGCAGGAAACGCTCTCCGTTGAAAGTACACATCGCAATGGAAATTTTCATGGAGCATTTCATTAAAAATATCCTCTTTTACCGAATATTCAAATCACCGCGGCCGTTTTTTCCAGCCGCACAAAATAGTTCCACAGATTTTACGGCCGAATCAATAGGACTCGATGGATCTAAGGTAATTTTGCGCCAGCTCATGATCCGCCGGCGTGTCGATCTCAAAACATTGGATCGGATGATACTTTAAAGGCAGTTTTTTGGCCAGCGTGTCGCAGATGAAACGTTCCTGCGGATCGATCGGAAAATCCACGAACGCGACGCCGCTCCATTCCCACTTGGATCCTGGCGTACGAGTGAATCCGCGAATGGTTCCATCTTCGTCATTCGTCTCGGCAAAAACAGCCT
>SUVI01000151.1 GCA_015062085.1 Planctomycetaceae bacterium | reverse complement strand
TTTTTTCGAGAAACCCGCAAAATTCAAATGCGGAGTCCCCAATGTGCGTCACCCCCTCCGGAATGACGGCGTCCGGTCCCTCTCCCAGAAAACGCAGGATCCGGACCCGTTCTTCCGAGATCTCGAACTCGAAATTTCCCTGAAGTTCCGCTTCCAGCAGTTTACGGACTTCCGTTTCTGAGAGACTTGGATCCATCATGAGATTCCCTTTCCCTGCAAATAAAACTGGCGCACGTTCCTGCAGATCTCACAGCGGCGGCTTAGCGGCTCAGCTCGATGATCGCCATGCTCGCTTCGTCGTTCGGATTCTGGAAAACTTTCTTTCCGTTGACCGTGTCGAGCGCGATCTGCCGGCGGACAGAGTACCCTTTCTGGTCACAGAAATCGTGAAAGTCTGCGAGGGTCAGGAAACGGACGTCTTTCGTGTTGAACCACGCACGGGCGCTGTCGCCTCCGATCTCGGACATTCTCTCAGGCATCCGCCCATCCTTGAAAAGTCTCGTGCGCCATGGCAGGTAGGCACTGTTCGGGAAACTCACGATCGCGAAACGTCCGACACGCAGCATCTCTTCCAAAACGTACTCGACTTCGCGGATCGTCTGCAGCGTGCAGGAGAGGACGACGTACTCGTACTGCCGGTCGTGAAACGCTTTGAGCCCTTGATTGATGTCTTTCTGTACGACGTCCAGCCCTCGGGCCACGCATTTCTGGATGCAGCGCTCGCTGAGTTCGATCCCCATCAGCCGGCTTTTGCCGCTGCGCTGACGCAGACGTTTCAGCAGGTCGCCGTTTCCGCAGCCAAGGTCTAGAACGCTGGCGTGCTGCGGAATCAATTCCAGAATGGACTCAAAGTCCAGACGTCCGTCGTGCGAACGTCCAAAACCGTCGTGCAGACCGACATACTCTCCAGAACTCTGCGAAACGCGCGGCATTTCGTGGCGGTCGGCGACAAAATGGATGTCGCGGTTCTGTTTCTGTGCCGTTGCCTGCGAATCGTGCAGATGATTCAGGAAATGCTCGATCAGGCCGCCGTAAGTACTGAGCTGGAGCGGAAGGAGAAACGCATCGTGTCCAGCGTCGCTCTGAATATTGATGTAGCTCACCGCTTTCTTGCGTGAGATGAGCGCATCGACGATCTGTTCCGACTGGTACGGAGGCAGAAGCCAGTCCGACGAGAAGCTCATGATGAGCCATTTGCATTTTGCGGAGGCCAGATTTTCCGCGATCTCCGGCACATTGTCGCCGAAATCCATGAAATCGCACGCATTGGTCAGCGTAATGTAGCTGTTTGCGTCGAAACGCTCGTTGAATTTCGACCCCTGGTGCGCGAGATACGATCCGACGGCGAACTCCGTCTCGAACTGTGTTTCGATCTTCCGAGCATTGCATCGGTCGGTCTCCACGTCGAATTTTCGAATCATCGACTCGCGCGACAGGTAGGTGATGTGCCCGAGCATTCGCGCAATGGCGAGTCCGACGCTCGGTCCCTCTTCTTTTCCGTAGTAGTTTCCGCCATGGAAATGCGGGTCGCTGGTAATGGCGTTGCGTCCCACGACGTCGAACGCGATCGCCTGGCTCGTCAGACACGGACTGGTCGCCAGCGTGACTGCGCCCTGGACCATTTCGGGGTACTGCGCAGCCCAGATCAGGCACATCATTCCTCCGACGGAGCCGCCGACCACCGCGAGCAGCTGGGTGATGCCGAGATCGTCAAGGAGCATCTTCTGGAGTTTCACGTTGTCTTCCATCGTAACTTCCGGAAACGACGCGCCGTACGGTTTCCCCGTTGCCGGATCGAGCGAGGAAGGTCCCGTCGTTCCGCGGCAGCTTCCCAGATTGTTCGTGCAGATGACGAAATACCGATTCGTGTCGATGGACTTTCCAGGACCGATCAGAATGTCCCACCAGCCCGGAACGTCCTCCATGTCATGCCGCGCGACGTGCGAGTCACCCGTCAGTGCGTGACTCAGGAGGATCACGTTATCGCGCGCTTCGTTCAGCTCGCCGTAGGTTTCAAAAAGGATCGTCACATCCTGCAGGACTCCGCCGCGTTTGAGCGTAAACGGTCCTTCAAACGTGCGTGTCTGCGCGTAAGGAAGTTCAAATGCACCGCGTTGGGAATCGCTGCTTTCAAAAATGTCTGCCATGGGATCTCTGTCCTGAATTACCTAAACTCTCTGTTTCAAACGAAAAGGAACGGCCTCCGCGTTCTGCGTGCCTGCTATTTTCGGAGGAAATTACCGATTTTGGAGGAAATTACCGATTTTGGAGGAAATTACCGATTTTGGAAGAATTCACCGATCTTCGCGAGCTCGACTTCTTCCTGCGTCTTTTCCTGCAGGTCCTTCACCTGGCACACACCGCGTGAAAGCTCGTCCGCTCCCGCGATGATGGCGTAACGGAAGCCTTTTCGGTCCGCGTACTGCAGCTGAGTCTTGAGTTTTTTCGGGTCGGGGTAGATCTCGACGCCCACTCCTGCCGCACGGACTGCCGCGGCGATCTTCAGATAGTCGGTCAGTTTTTCTGCATCGAAATACGGGATGAAGACAGGAGCCGCAGTCTTGACGTTCGTAAGCATTCCAAGCTCCTCCATCCCTGCGAGCAGACGGTCAAGGCCCAGCGACGCACCAATGCCGGGAAGCGGGTTTTTCATGAACATTCCGGTCAGATTATCGTAGCGCCCTCCCGAGCAGACGCTTCCGAAACCGGGAAGGTCATCGAGGAAGGTTTCCCAGATCGTTCCGGTGTAGTAGTCCAGGCCGCGTGCGATGGAAACGTCCAGTTTTAGATTTTTGTCGGTGATCCCGACCGCCTCCGCAGCCGTGAGGACCTGACGCAGGTCGGAAACGCCCTCTTCCCCCTTTTCGCTGCCGGCAACCATTTCCGCGATCTGGTCAAGGACTTCCGCGTTCGTTCCGGTGAGAGTCGTGAGTTTCAGAACGGCATCCGCCTGTTCGGAGGTCAGCCCCGCAGTTTCTGCCATTTCTTCCTTTACTTTATCGTAACCGATCTTCGCGATCTTGTCCAACGCACGCAGCACCGGGACCGTCTGTTCTTCGAGACCGATTTTCTCAAGAAGCCCGCCGAGGACCTTCCGATTGTTCAGGCGGATGGTGAAGTTCTCGAAACCGATGGCACGCATCAGATCGTAGATCACGAGCGTCGTCTCGATGTCGGCCGCGATGTTCAGCGTTCCGATCGTGTCGAAATCGCACTGCATGAACTCGCGGTACCGGCCGGCCTGCGTGTTTTCACCGCGCCAGACCGTCGCGATGTGGAAACGCTTGAACGGCATTCCAAGTTCATTTTCGTGCTGCGAAACGAATCGGGCGAGCGGGACCGTCAGGTCGAAACGCATTCCGAGATCGCGTCCCCCTTTGTCTTGGAAACTGTAGAGCTGCTTGTCCGTCTCGTCGCTTCCTTTCCCGGTGAGGATCTCCAGATACTCCAGCGCGGGCGTGTCGATCGGACTGAAACCGTAGGACTGGTAGATCCGGGCAGCCGTCTCGATGATCTTTCGACGGGGGATCATCGTTTCGGGAAGGTAGTCGCGAAAGCCTTTCAGTGTGCGAGGCGTGATTTTTTTCATGATCGGGGCTCCTGAATGAACGGAAACTTAATGGGACACTACGGGATCGAATGACCGAACGGGACACATTCGGGAAAAAACGTCAACTGCAATTATACACGATTTGAAAAAAATTACTACGGGGGGCCCCAAAAAGGATCCGACACGAATTTCAAGAAAAGGCGAAACGCCAAACTGTGTGCCAGAAACTGTGTACCAGAAACTGTGCGCCGCTCGGGAATGCACACACGTTCCCTTCCCGCAGCCGCAAAGGTGCAAGCAGTAAAAAGAAAGGCTCTTCCGGAAAGTGCGTACCGATCCTGGTTCCGATCTCACCACTGAGAACGCTGAAGAAACGCAGAAACACACTGAAAAAAAAGAGGAAAAAGGGAGTGAACGTGCCCTGACACGAATTTCACGGAAAACACGAAAAGACGCGAAAGATCGAAAATATTTTTGATCGCCTTTTGTGAATTTCGCATTTTTCGAGTTTTTCGTGTTTCCTTTCAGTGTCTTTCAGTGCCTTTCAGTGTCTTTCAGTGGTAAAACTGGTACGCAGTTCCCGGATGAACCAAAAATCAAAGCGTTCCATGTTAAACGGTAAAAAGAAAACTGTCAGGCAGGAATTTCACGAAAGACACGGAATGGATCCGGAGGTCTTTGCATGCAATTCCTGCTCGTGCGAGCGTCAGCAGAACGCCTGGTTTATCGGCAGTTTCCAAGGACCATCAGAGCGTAGCCGGTCACGAGCACCGGATTGTTCTCCATCCAGCGTCGGTTCGAGTTCACCCACGATCCGTCTTCCTGCTGCCGCGCAAGGATCTGCTCGACGATTTCCGCCCTCCAGTCATGCATCGTGCCGCCGGCGTCGGCAAAAGTATCGACTCCGTAGGCTTTCAGCGCTTTGGACATCGCGATATAGTAGTAGAAAAGGCCGGCTTCGCCCTGTCCGGGGTTTTCCGTGACGCTGTATCTGTCGGTAAGCCACGCGAGCGCAGCCTGGACGCGTTTGTCTTCTTTCGTCAGACCTGCGTAGATCAGGCTCTTAAAGCCGGTGTACGTCATGGATCCGTAAGTGCTCAGCGAGTCTTTCACGAAACCTTTCGGCATCTCTCCCGCATTTCCCTCGGCCTGCGAGTCAATCACGTAAACGAAACCGCCGTCGCTGTCAGCCGCGAACGGGAGCGTGTTGTGTTCCGACTCCAGCCCCTGGCACCGCGAGACGAAAACGACCGCCTTTTTCACCGCCTCATCGTCCGGCCCGGCTCCCAGTTCATGCAGCGCATCGAGCATGAACCCAGTATTGGAGAGGTCGGGACGCGACATTTTCCCGCCGTACCCTGCTCCGCCGAACTTGATGTCGGACGCATCGAGGCCTTCCGATTCGTCCCACTGATATTTGCGCAGGTACCGTTCCGCAAACTTCAGGATCTCATCCAGATCCGTCCTGCCGGCCTTTTTTGCCCGTGCAAGCGCAACGACGCCGATGCTCGTTTCGTAGTTTCCAAACCCCATTCCGGGATTCACGATCGCGCCGTCCGGCTGGGCCTGCGATTTCAGGTAGTCGATCGCTTTGGAGAGCATCGGATCGTCCACAGGAACGCCGTTGGAGAGCATTCCGATGACCGCGATGCTCGTCAGACCCGTCCCCATCTGACTCTGGAAAGAACCGTCTTCCGCCTGAACGGTGCGAAGATACGCGATCCCGCGGGCTGCTGCCTGGTCGATCTTTTGCGAGACGGCCTCTGTGTGTGCTGAAACGGGAGCCTGTGCTGAAACGGGAGCCTGTGCTGAAACGGGAGCCGCCGTTTCTTCCGATGCCGATGCGGACAGACCGCCGCAGACCGTCAGCGCGGAAACCGCAGCCCATGAAAGGATCGAGATTCTGTTCATATTTAAAACTCCGTTCTTCGGAAGTCTGCGGGGGGAGGCAGTCTTCCATCATCCATTTTCTTAAAATCTTTTTTGGGGCACGTTTGCCCATTTTTCTATCATCCTATTTTAGCAGAAAACTCAATTTCATACAACCGGCATACTCTCGGATTTCTGTAAAAAACGCAAAAAAATGTCGAAAAAAGTTCACGAAGTTCCGCACATTCCCGCACTTTCACGCTGCGAGCCAGTTTCACCACGGAATACACGGAAGAGTTCACTGAAAGACACTGAAAGGAAACGCAAAAAACTCGAAAAAATGCGAAATTCACCAAAAGGCGATCAAAAATATTTGAAATCTTTCGTGTCTTTTCGTGTTTTTCGTGAAATTCGTGTCAGGACACGTTTACTGCCTTTTGCCTCTTTCTTTTCAGTGCTCTCAGCGGTGAGATCGGAACCTGGATCGGTACACACTTTCCGGAAGAGTAAAATTTCCATTTTCTTTTGTCTTTGTGTCCTCTTTTGTCTGGTACACACCTTGACAAAACGAACTATTTCCGATATATTTAAAAAATCTGGTGAAAAATTTCCAGTTCCAGCCTCACTCGCGCGCTTGACTTTGATCGAAAATTTCGGTTTTGTCATGCCTTCAGACGTTTTCAGAGAGCGCCTGTGCTGCGCTCGAGTGATTTTGAAGAATTTTTTGGCTCACCGAAAAAAACGAAAAAAACAAAAAAAACAAGAAAGGGGCTTTTTATGCACCACCTGCCTGAATCGCGCACATTGGCGCAAGTGTTCTCCCGTGAGTTTCGGAGAAGGTTTTTCAGTACTCTAACTATGGCGGCTCCTGCTGCGTTTCTTCTGGCGGGCCTAACGGTTTCCGAATGGTCCGTGCCGAACGTTTCGGCGGCAGACGCTGCGAATGCTGCGAATGCTGCGGATCCTGCCGTTTCTTGTCCGCTGAAGGACTCCGTTTTCGTGGAAGCCGAAAGTTTCCAGGAAAAAGGCGGCTGGGTCGTGGACCAGCAGTTCATGGACCTTAAGCGTCCGGGTGACGTAGGGTCGGTGGTTCTTTTGGCGCACGGCATGGGAAAACCGGTCGCGAACGCGAAAACGACAGTGAATCTGCCGAAAGCAGGGACCTGGACGGTCTTTGCCCGTACGAGAAACTGGGCCTCAACGTGGTTCCCGAAAGATCTCGATGAAGAAACGCTGGCGCGTGACTGGTCTCCGGGAAAATTCCGCGTTCTTTTCAACGGGAAACCGTCCGGTGAGACACTCGGCATCCACGGCGCGAAGTGGGGCTGGCAGAAGGCCGGAACTCTGACTGTTTCGAAGGACGGCGAGAGCGTCACGGTGGAGCTTGAGGACCTGACGGGCTTCGACGGCCGCGTCGATGCGCTTTTCTTCACGCAGTCTGCCGAATGCACGCTTCCGAACGATGCCGAGCCGCTGGATCCGATCCGCCGTAAAGCACTTGCCCTTCCGGCCAAAGCTCCCGACGCACGTGAAAAACCGTATGATCTGGTCGTCGTCGGCGGCGGGATCGCGGGAGTTTGCGCAGCGTGCTCCGCAGCTCATCTGGGTCTGGAAGTCGCGCTCGTTCAGGATCGCCCGGTCCTGGGCGGAAACGGTTCGACGGAAGTCCGCGTTCACCTTGGCGGCGGCGTGAATCTTCCTCCATACCGCAACATCGGAAGCCTGACGTACCAGATGGGACCGCAGGGGGGCGGAAACGCTCGTGAAGCCGCGCACTACAAAGACGCGG
The DNA here is from genome assembly GCA_015062085.1 of Planctomycetaceae bacterium. The sequence goes on along the minus strand of SUVI01000151.1, from coordinate 1,482 downwards.
AGCGTCTCGCCATTTGCGAAAAGTACCCGAATCTTGACCTCTACTTCTCCACGCACGTGACGGAAGTTGAGAAAAACGGCACGCAGATCGCGGCGGTCATTGGAAAACACATCGAAACGGGAAAAGAACTGCGTTTCACCGGAAAACTCTTCGCCGACTGCACGGGCGACGCCTGTGTCGGGTACCTCGCGGGTGCGGATTGGCTCATGGGACGTGAAGGGAAAGCGGACTTCAACGAACCGAGCGCACCGGATAAGCCGGACAAAATGACGATGGGAGCCTCCTGCCAGTGGTACACAGTGGAAGCCGGACACGAGACGGTCTTCCCGGAACTGCCGTGGGCACACCAGTTCAGCAAGGAAAGCATCCGCCCGATGCTCCGCGGCGACTGGGACTGGGAATCCGGACTCACGTACGATCAGATCTGGGATTTTGAGCGCATCCGCGACAATGCGATACGCGCGGCGTACGGACACTGGGCGTACATGAAAAATCACTCGGAAGGCAAATGGGCAGAACAGGTCAAGAACCGCGAATTCGGCTGGCTGGCGTACATCGGCGGCAAGCGGGAATCCCGCCGTCTGCTCGGCGACGTGATCCTTCGCGAGCAGGACATCACCGGAAACCGGCAGTGGGATGACGGCTGCGTGCCGTGCACATGGTCGATCGACCTTCACTATCCGCACCCGGATAACTCGAAGTACTTCCCCGGCAATGAATTCCGCACGTACTGCACCGGCGGACGCAAACCGCCGCACTACGCGATCCCGTACCGCACGCTCTACAGCCGGAACGTGGAGAATCTCTTCATGGCAGGCCGAAATATCAGCGTGACCCACATCGGACTCGGAACCACCCGCGTCATGCGTACCTGCGGAATGATGGGCGAAGTGGTCGGCATGGCCGCGAGCGTCTGCCGCAAAAATGACTGCCTCCCGCGCAGTGTCTACGCGGATCACCTCCCGGAACTCATCGAGTTGATGAAAGTCGGCGTCGCGGAATTCCCGGCAGAAACGCAGGCGATCATGACGCCGAAATGGCTTCCCACCGCTGGAATCAACTTCGCGCGCAGCGCAAAAGTGAAAGCCTCCTCCGAGCACGCCTCCGGCCTCTACCCGGTACACCAGATCAACGACGGCAAGGCGAACGTCTACGATAATGCATCGCGCTGGGTCTCGAAAAGCGGTCATGAAAGCGAGCGGATGGAGACCTGGGTCGAATTCACCTGGGATGAGCCGGTCACGTTCAATGCCGCGCGCATCGTCACCGGACAGGCCGGCGGAGAGAAACCGAAAACGCCGGTCGACAATTTCCAGCTCCAGATCATGAAGGACGGCAAGTGGGTCAACATTCCGAAAGCGGGAGTCACTGGAAACAAATTCTGCGATCTCGGCGTAGAATTTGACGACGTGACCACCGACCGCATGCGCCTCTTCATCAACGTGCCGGGGTACATCGCGCGCGTTTGGGAACTGGAGCTTT
>SUVI01000150.1 GCA_015062085.1 Planctomycetaceae bacterium | reverse complement strand
CTGAAGATTTTCCGTGCATTTTTGAGCTTTCCTGCTGAGATCCTGAACGCGAAGATTCCGGAGGACCCGGAGGACCGCTGGTCCAGTGCTCTCATGGAGAGCGAGGGGATCCGATTCTGGTTTTCGTTCTTCAGCGATCTCCCAATGACGGAAGAACGCTTTCAGTGTGCCCGAAAACTAACGGAGCTTTGGAATGGTTCCCGGCTTGGGATCAAGCTGGTCCTGGATCTTCCGCTTCTGGCGTATGCGCTCGAAACGGGTCTGATCCCGGAGGAGGAAGTCTGCCGATTCCTGATGGAAAACGACATTTGGGGACCGATGAACTGGTTTAATGCGCGGGAAATGCCTCCGAAGTTCCGAAAACTTCTGGATCGGTTTACGCAGAGACTCGCGGAATTTGAGTTCGGGCGAACGGAAGAGGAGACTCCCGTGACGAAAAAACTCAAGGTCATGAAGTCGCTCCCCGGCGTGCGTTTCATGGTGCGGACGCTTCATGCGCTTGGAAATTACCGTCTGATGCGCGGAGACCTGACCTGGGAAAATTCCGCTCCGGCGATCTTTTGCCGACTTCTTCAGATCAGTGAACCGGCACCGGGGGAAACTGCGGAAGAATTGCGTGCGGCACTGCGTGAATTTCCGATCCGAAACGAGGCCCAGCGTATTCTGGAGACCGCAATGTACCGTCCTGCCTGGCTTTCGATCGCGGCGGAATATTTGGGGAAACCGGAGCTTCCGATGGCCGTCTGGTATTTTCGGGCACATATGGGGACGGAAGCGGATGCGGAGACGGAAACGCAGACGGCGCGGTACTCGCAGGTCGCGCTTTCTGATTTTCAGGATGGAGCGTTTGACGGTGAGTGGTTCCGGTCGGCGTTTGAGGCGGTCGGCGAGGAATTTTTCCAGAAGATCTACGATTCGGCCAAGTATATTACGGTCGGAGCGAATCATCGCAGGGCGCAGATCTACGCGGATGCCGCGCTCGGTCGTCTCGCGGAGGAGAGTGTCCTTGAGAAGATCCGCGGGGCGCGCAATCCGGATCACGTGCGTGCGTTGGGGATCCTGCCGGTTTCCGTGGAATCGGAGACTCGGAAACGTCAGCTTCTGGATCGGTACGCGGAACTTCAGCGGTTTCTGAAGGCCTCGCGTCAGTATGGCGCACAGCGTCAGGCTTCCGAAAAGCGTGCGGTCGAGATCGCGGTCGGAAATCTCGCGCGGACTGCCGGATTTGATGATGCGGAGCGATTTGTCTGGCTGATGGAGAAAGAGCAGTTCACGGAGCTGGCGCACTGGCAGACTCCCCGCAAAATCGGTGAATTTGAGGTCTCGCTGACCATCGATGCGGACGGAAAACCGTCGATGCGGGTCGGATCCGGCGGAAAAGTCCGGAAATCGGTTCCCGCGGCACTCAAAAAAGATCCGGCTGCGATGGAACTTGCGGCGGTCGTTAAGTCGCTTCGGGATCAGCGTTCACGGGCCGTGCGGACTCTGGAGACTGAGATGGAGCGGGGAAGTCTTTTCCCGGTGGACGAATTGCGCTCGCTGGCGGAGCATCCGATCCTTGGACCGCTGGTGCGTCGGCTGGTCTGGATCTCTGGTGACGGGGAACGGATGGAATTTCCGGAAAAACTCTGGGAAAAATTTGGGGATTTTGAGCCGAACGCGAACGTGGACGGGGGCGGGAATTTCCGGATCGCGCATCCTCTCGACCTGCTTGAGTCGGGGCGTTGGAGCGATTTCCAGAAACGGACGCTTGAAAACCGGATCGTCCAGCCGTTTCGGCAGATCTTTCGCGAGCTTTACGTCCTGACGGAAGAGGAACGCAGTGCAGGAACGGAGTCATTCCGGTACGCCGGACATCAGGTCCAGCCCCGGAAAGCGGCGGCAGTCCTGAAGTCGCGGGGGTGGACGGTCGACATGGAGGAGGGACTGCAGAAAGTTTTCCATCGTGAGGGATTCATCGCGAAGATCAGCGCGGAATTCAACTGGTTCACGCCGGCGGATATTGAAATGCCGACGCTGGAGTCCATCTATTTTGAGGACAGAAAAAGCGGGAAAAGTCTGCATTTCGAAAAAATCCCGCCGCGGTATTTTTCGGAGGTCATGCGCGATCTGGATCTCATGGTCTCCGCAGCACACGCGGGCGGCGTCGATCCGGAGGCGAGCCATTCCACGATCGAAATGCGTACGGCACTCCTTCAGACGTTCCTGCCTCTTTTTGCTCTGGAAAATGTCCGGGTCGAAAAGACGCACGCATTCATCTGCGGGACGTTCGGCGAGTACACGGTCCACCTTGGAAGCGGGGTCTGCCATAAAAAAGCCGCGGGAATGCTCCCGATCGTACCGGTCCATTCTGCGCATCGGGGACGCATTTTCCTTCCATTTGCGGACGAAGATCCGAAGACTGCGGAGATACTCTCCAAAGTCCTTCTGCTTGCGGAGGATCAGAAGATCAAGGATCCGAAGATCCTGGAGATGATCCGGTGAGAGACTGTTTTGGGACGGTAATATTTTAGAGGTAATATTTTAGAGGTAATATTTTAGAGGCACGATTTCAGAGCTTGACTTCTTTTCCCTATAGGAACTGAAACAGAAGCTCGAGAAGATCCGCAATAGGATTTTTCGAAATTTAGGATAATTAGGAGAATGCGGCACACGAAACGTTCTAAATTTTGAAAAAAAGGGAGAATTTTGGAAAATATCCGGGGGGTCGGGCTTGCAGAAGAGCGCGATTTTGTGTAGGATACAGGGAAAGAGTGCGGTAAGCATCGCGACGTTGCCGTGTGTTGGACCGTGCGATGATGTTTTTTGATTTCGTAAAGAGTTTCAGACGATGAAGAAGATTAAGGTTTTTTCACTGCTGCTAGTGTTGTACGCAGTGCTTGTGTATTGTGAATCCTCCCGAATTGGGAGCGTTTGGCAGGATCTCGGTTTGGAATCTGCCGCGGTTGCGGAAATTTCAGAACCAACGCGCTCCGACGAGTACATTTCGATGGCGGTCTGTGCGCTTCTGCAGGAGTCGCATATTTCGGAGCATGATCTGGATGAGGAGATCGCGCATCGTATGGTTTCCGGCTTTTTGAAGTCGCTGGACCCACAGAAACTTTACTTTTATCGCCAGGACGTGGATACCATTCAGGGATTTGAAAAGCAGGTACCGGGGTGGCTCCGTAAAGGAAACGTCAACTTGGCGTACGTGATTTTTAAAACCTACCTGAATCGTCTTGACGAGCGAGTCGCAATGATGGAGGCAGCTCTCGATCAACCGATGGACTTCACGCTGGACGAAACCATGAAGATCAAGCCCGAAGTTCTGGACTATCCGAAAACGCGAGCCGAGGCGGAAGAGCGTGTGCGCCTGCGCGTGAAGTACGATATGCTCCTGCTCCAGGTCGATGACCAGAAGGCGGCAAAGAAGAAGGCCAATACGGAGGAAGCAGCGTCGGAAGGAACGGAGAATGGTGCGGCAGATGCTCAGAACACGGAAACTGCTGGAACGGCTGAGGAAACTCCTAAAACTCCGGAGGAAAAATTGCAGGCGAACCGCGAAAAGCTCCGCAAACGCTACTCCAGTTTCCGTAAACGGATGCACCAGATGGATGGCGAAGAATTGCTTGAATTCTACCTGACTTCCATGACGAATTCGTACGACCCGCATTCCTCGTACATGTCGCCCAGTACACTCGAAAACTTCAATATTTCGATGAGTCTGGAGCTTCAGGGGATCGGCGCGACGCTGACTTCGGAGGATGGGTACGTTACCGTGAAACGTCTTGTGCCCGGAGGTCCTGCGGAAAAGGAAGGTTCTCTGAAGATCAACGACAAGATCTGCGGAGTGGCGCAGGGGGACGACGGCACGATGGAAGACGTCGTGGATATGAAACTGGACGAAGTCGTGAAGAAGATCCGCGGCAAGGCAGATACCGTCGTGCGTCTGGAAGTCATTCCGGCTGACGGTTCTGCGACCAAGGTCGTTCGGATCGTTCGCTCGAAGATCGAACTGAAGGACTCCGAAGCGAAAGGCGTCGTTTTTGAGGCTGGGAAAAAAGCGGATGGAACTCCGTACAAGATCGGCGTCATTAACCTGCCGAGCTTTTACTTGGACATGCAGGCCAACCACCTCTTTGGAAAGGGAAAGAGCTCCACGCAGGACGTAAAGCGCATTTTGGAAGATTTCAATGCTCAGGGAGTCGATGCTGTCGTATTGGATCTGCGCAACAACGGCGGCGGTTCTCTGCAGGAATCCATCAGCCTGACTGGTCTTTTCATCGATCTCGGCTGTGTCGTGCAGGTGAAGGACTCGGCAGGTAAGTCGCGTGCGTATCGTGACTTTACTTCCGGAGTGACTTGGAATGGGCCGCTGGTAGTCGTCATCAACAAACTCAGCGCGAGTGCAAGCGAGATCCTTGCCGGAGCGATCCAGGACTACGGCCGCGGTCTGGTCATTGGTGACAAGACGACCCATGGAAAAGGAACGGTGCAGACGGTCGAGTACCTCAGCCGCCGCCTTTTGGGGACAGATTCACCAAAACTTGGCGCACTGAAAGTCACCATCCAGCAATTCTATCGTCCGCTGGGCGACAGTACACAGAATCGCGGTGTGGCTTCCGACATTGAGATCCCTGCGATCACGACGCACATGGACATTGGGGAATCCGATCTGGATTACTCGCTGGAATTTGACCAGATAGAGGCGCAGGAGATCGAAAAGTGGGCTGCTGGACCTGATCGAAAAATGATCCAAAGGCTGGCTGCGCGGTCGGCTGAGCGTGTGAAGGCAAACGAGGAGTTCGGAAAACTTGCGAAGAAGATCGACTTCTACTGCCGGATCAAAGACCGTGAAGAAGTGACTCTGAATATGGAAAAATTCATGGAAGAACGTGCCGATGTACTGACCGACGAGGAAGAAGAGCTGGAAGAGGCTCTGACCGACGAGGCAAACGAGATCGAACGCGATTTCTACATGGATGAGGTCCTAAATATCATGACGGACTACATCGGAGAATTGGAAAAAGCCGGAAAATAGTCCGTTTTCCCAAAAAACTTTCCGTTTTTTCGCCCCCTCCCCCTTCTGAAAAAACGGAAAAAGGGGTAAAATAAAAGAACTTTTTGTTTCCCTAAATTTCGTCCCGGCACGAAAAGGACCCTAGGTGTTCCGAAAATGTCGGGAGGAATCGGGGATCGATCCCACCACGAAAGGAAAAGATCATGGACAGACGAGAATTTATTCAGGCTGCGGCAGTTACGACTGCGGCGGCTTTGGCGCTGAATTCTGAAAAAGAGGCCAGTGCCGCAAATTCCCAAACAGAAATGAGATCCGAGGAGAAAAAAAACATGAAAAAGATCATCATTGCTGCCGACCCATTTGCGGTCGATCTGAAAGATTCCATCAAGACGAAGCTCATCGCGGACGGATACGAAGTCGAAGACGTCGGTTCCCAGAAGGGACAGGACATCGCGTACTATGACTGCGCGCCGGTCGCCTGCAAAAAACTTCAGAAAGACCCGACCGCCCGCGGTATCCTCCTGTGCGGTTCCGGCATGGGAATGTCGATCGTCGCAAATCGTTTCGCCGGCATTCACGCTTCCGTCGTGGAATCCGTTTTCGCCGCGAAAATGTGCCGCGCGATCAACAACGCGAACGTTCTGTGCCTTGGCGCAATGATCTGGGGCGACTGGATGGCGAAAGAAGCTGTCGACGTCTTCCTCAACACGAAATTCACCCAGGGCCTGGAAGGTCTTGAAGACTTCCTCCAGGGTGCGTACAAAACCGTCAACTCGATCAAAGACTAAGGCTTTGAGGATCCGTTCCTCATGCTTTTAAACTGGTTTTGAACTGTGGAACCGCAGACTGTTCCCCGCTGCCCGGACCGGGAATTTTCACTGTCCGTACGGCCGGGAGACAGTCTGTGGTCTTTGATTTTACGGTGGATCCTCTTTTCTTTCAATCGGAACATTTCATGGCCTCCAATTTCATTTTCACCACGTCGCAGGTCGGTGCGGAGCCGATCATCAAGGAAGAGATCGTTCGGCAGTTTCCCGAGGCGCGTCTTGCGTTCTCCAGACCGGGGCTTTTAACATTCAAGCTGCCGGATGCGGACATTCAGGCGCTTCAGAGTATGGAGACACCTTTGCGTTCGGTCTTTGCGCGAACGTGGGGGTACTCGATCGGTTCATTGCGCGGAGAAACGGTGGACGAGCTCCTTCCGAAGCTCTGGGAACTGGCTGGCGAGATGCGATTTGACCGGATCCACGTTTTCGGACGTGACCTCCACAAGATCGGCGACTACAAATTTGAGCCGAGGCTGACGGAGGAAGCGTACAATCTCTGCGAGAAGCTCTCGAATGCGTATCCGTACGATACCCTCAAGGCGAAAGACCAGCGGAAGCCGGCACTTGCGGGCGAGCTGGTTTTGGACGTCATTCTGGTGGATCCGATCCCGCCGACGCGCGTCACGGAATTCCTGGCCCGCCGCGAGGATGGTGATTTAACGGAACTGCCTGCGCCGAATCGTGTGAAGAAGGGGAAAAAAGGGAAAAAAGGAGAGAATGGGGCTGAAAAAGTCAAGCCGCGTCATGAGTGGATCATCGCCTGGCATCGCGTGCAGTCGTTCCAGTCCGCCTTTCCGGGTGGAATGCTGGATCTGGAGGTCCCGGAATACGTCGTTTCCCGTGCGTGGCTGAAGATGGAAGAGGCGGTCCGATGGTCGCATTTCCCAATGTTTGACGCGCGTGTCTGCGAGATCGGCAGTGCTCCGGGCGGAGCGACGCAGGCTCTTTTGTCCCGCGGCTGCGAGGTCATCGGTGTAGACCCGGCAGAAATGGCTCCGGAGGTCCTTGCCGACCCGAAATTCCGGCACATTCGCTCACGTATCGCGTTCGTGAAGCGTCGAGAATTCCGTCGGATACGCTGGCTGACGTGCGACATCAATGTGCCGCCGAACTATACTTTGGACGTCATCGAGTCGGTCGTGATGCACCCGGACGTGAGCGTGCGCGGAATGCTTCTGACGCTGAAATTTCCGGACTGGAACATGGGTTTTGAGGTCGCGGACTACATTGCGCGCATCAAATCGTGGGGATTCAACATCGTGCGGGCAAGACAGCTGCACTACAGTCACCAGGAGATCTGCGTCGCGTGCCTGAAAAAACCGTTCCGCCGATAGCAATTCTGAGTAGATCATTTACGTGTGCTCAGAATTTCCATATCTTCGCCGTCTTAAAATAAGAATTTCAGGCGAAAGATGCTGGAGCCTGTATCTCATTAGGCGGGACTGTGTTTTTTCTTTCAGAATGAAAACATGGCCCCGTCGATAAATATCCTTCCCTAATTTTTATTGAGGAGAGTGTGATGAGAAAAGTTTTGATTTCTTTAAGTCTGTTTTTTTCTTTTTTTCTGAGTGGTAGTTTGATTTTCGCGGATCCTCCGGAAGAAAAGACAGCCCCCGTCCGTCCTGGATGGAAATTGGTATTCGAAGATACGTTTGACGGTCAGACTACCCTGGATCCTGCAAAATGGATCGACCTCTACCGTCCGGGAAGGGCGGAATATCAGGCTGCCTTCGGGAAAAGTTCTGATATTATCGGGCGTAAAACGAACTACGTGATCGAGGACGGGATACTCAAGCTCCGTTTGGACAAAGACCTTCCGAAACGGAAAGAGCTGCATTCGCCGTGCGTTTCATCCATTCAGACTTCGAGATGGACGTACGATCCGGAAACGAAGACATTTGGAACGCTCGACAAATTCACTGCCAAGTACGGCTGGTTTGAGATCCGGTGCCGGATGCCGAAGGGGAGCGGATTGCACAGCGCGTTTTGGCTAGTTCAGAAAGGGGCGCATCAGCAGGAAGTATCGCCGGATGGAAAGCGAGGTAAACTGGGTGACGGTGTCGTTGAGATCGATATTTTCGAGATGCTCGGACGGAAAGTGGACCAGTGTGAAAACGATTTCAACGTGCATTTTACGAAAAACGGTCACTATACCTATCGGTTTGATTTTGATTGCTCCAAAGAGTTCCACACTTGGGCACTGAATTGGGAAGAGGGAAAACTTACCTGGTATCTGGACGGCAAAGAGATCTATGTGTACAAAGGGGAAACTCCGCGGCACGAGATGCTGATCCTGTTGGGACTTTACCAGAATGCGGGCTGGACTGGTCCGATGGATCCTGCCATGCCCTATCCGCGTGACTTCGAGATCGATTTCATCCGCGTTTGGCAGAAGGATACACACTGAAGATCTGAAAAGAAAACATTCTGAAAAACTGAAAAGAAAACATTCTGAAAAACTGAAAAAGCTCCTACCGGAAAACCGTTAGGAGCTTTTCAACACGTCTGGCGGGGGTCGAACCCACAACCTACGGATTAGAAGTCCGTTGCTCTATCCAATTGAGCTACAGACGCATGAGTTCAGGAGATCCTTCCCTCAAAGTGTTTCCCATTATAGCGGGAAATTGATTTTCGACAAGCGGGGGGAGGGGGGAGTTTTTGAAAAAAAACCTTCTTTTTGCAAAAAATTTTATAAAAAGAGAGTTTTTTTCACAAATTTTACCAAAAAACCGTGCCCCCCTACATGACAAAAACTTTTTTTCGGCTATAATACGGGCAATTTTAACGATTTTCGTTTTTATTCATCGAGCGTCACGGGTCACCGCGGCGAGTTACTACCTTTTTCGGAGGTTTTCCATGATCGTTACCACGACCGAACTGTTCAAACAGGCTTACGGCAAATACGCCATCGGCGCATACAACATCAACAATATGGAACAGGCCGTTGGGCTTTTCCGCGGCAACCTGGGCAAATCCGGCAAAAATGATGATCCGGTCGACGGCACCAA
>SUVI01000149.1 GCA_015062085.1 Planctomycetaceae bacterium | reverse complement strand
TTTTGTGCTTTTTTGTTTTTTTTCGTGCTTTTCGTGGTTAAAATTTGGCTAAAGGGCCCACGCACGATCTTACCCTTCGGGAAAGATCTGGCTGCCCGTGAAGAGACGGCGGCCGTGAGGGAGGAACATTTTGAAAATTGTTCCTCCCTCAGACTCCCTCTTCAAAAACTTTTTGATGTTTTGTTTTTTGTGTTTTCAGCGGCAGAATCTGCGAGGGGAACGGATGCACGGCTGCTGGATGAACAAAAAATCCGCCGAAGGTTTTCCGGCGGATTTTCTCCCATTAAGCTCTGCAAGGCAGAGTACGATTCAAATTTAGTTTACTTCTTGAGTTTCAGGAAGGTCTTGCTTCCAACTTCTCCCGGGACCGGGCCGACTGCGACATTCGTTGGATCGATGTAGCTGGTCTGCGTGATCCCGGTGCTCGTGACCTGGCGCGGAGCCGGTGTCGGGATGACTTCCATCGAGGCTTCCGGAGCTGGACTGAGGATCGACGGACCGTTTGGAGCCGGCGTCGGGATCACTTCCAGCGTTCCCTGCTGCATTCCCTGCTGCGGGACCATTCCGGCGTTGGAGAACTGCTCTTCCATCTGTTTCCGGAGCGTTGCCGGATCGATCAGACCGGTGTGCTGCCGGTAGGCGCCTTCGGAGATCACGTTCGGACGAGTGAATCCGTAGTTCATGTAACGGCCTTTTTCACGGATCCGGGCACGTTTCTGCGCGTCGAAGTATGCTTTGGACGCCCAAGGACCTTCGGTCAGCGTGATGCCGTCGTATTCGAGCAGCGAGCCTTTTTGCGTGTGGATGTCCACGATCGCCAGATTGTAGTCGATCACGGCGCGGAAGAAGTCGATCTCGGCCTCGGCCAGACGACGCTGGGCGTCGAGGAGGATGTTCAGCGTGATGCTTCCCGTTTCGTACGCGGCACTCGTCGCTTCGACTTCTTTCTGGGCCGCGACACGGCGGTTGAAGTAGGTCTGCGCCAGGACGTAATTGTCTTCAAGGTCGCGGACGGCATGCGCCAGACGGTGGGTGACTTCCAGTTCCTGCTCCTGAAGCAGTGCACGGTTGCGTGCCAGGACCAGTTCTGCGTTGCGTACTGCCGAGCGTTCGCGGCGGAATCCGATCGGGACGGTGAATTCTGCGCCGATCAAACCGCTCCAGAGGCCGTCATGCGTCATCTGGCCCATCGCGCTGTTTGCGTGACCGTTGATGTCCCAGTAGTGTTCATTCGCGCCGCCGACGCTTCCGCGTCCCACCAAGTCGAGGGTCGGGAGGAGGAAGTTTTTCGAGGCGAGCAGTTCCAGCTCGGACTGTTTGATGACCCACTTCTGACGGCGGAGTTCGATATTGCGGCTCATGCTTTCGCAGTGGACTTCGTTCCAGTCGAAGGTGATCTTCGCGACGCTCGGTTCATCGCTCGGACGGAACAGACGGCCGTCGGCGCTCGTGAGTCCGATGATATAACGGAAGTTGGCTTCCGCTTTGTAGAGGGCATCCAGCGCGGATTCGACCGACCCTTTGAACATGAAGTACTGCTGCTGCGCCTGTGCGCGTTCCTGCGCCGACCCGCCGCGGTAGCCGGATTCGTATTTCGCCTGTGCCTGACGCCAGGTCTCCAGCGCCTTGTTTCGGCCAGCGACGACCGAGTCGAGACGACGGTAAGCGAAGTAGAGTTCCCAGTACGCGCGTTCGATATCGACCGCCAGGTTACGGACGGAGGATTCAAAATCGACGAGCGAGAGGTCCGTGCGAAGACGCGCGATCATCACGCCGTTGTAGAAACCGGGCAGGGCACCGGGACCGGCGATGCGGTTGAACTGCGTGCCTGCTCCGCGAAGCAGCGGCTGACGGAATTCCGTTTCGAGGCCCACATTATAGTAACCGTCCACGGCCAGCGAGGAAGAGTTGGACCACGTGTAGTCGGACGTGAATCGAGTCGTCCACGTGCCGCCCGTCGCGTTGGTCTTCTGCAGCTGGGTGGAGAAGGAACTTCCGCGGGTCTTCAGACGGGCCAGTGCGCCATTGCTCGCCAAGTTTTCCACAGAACGGTTGTCTTGGAACGTCAGAGAGCTGGACCACTGTGCGTCGAAATCTGCGAGGACCGCTTCAACACCGTATCGGCCGTCGGTTTCCGTGATGGCTGGATTGTAGATCGTCGAGGCGCTGGACGGATTGGTCGTCAGCGCAGACGGCTGGCCGCTCGAGCCGTTTGCACCGTAGGAGATCCCTCCCAGATTGCGAATGACCGTGCTGTTGTAGAGACCGCACCGGATCGCTTCTTCGAGCGAAATGTTTACGATCTCCTTGCCTTTGGAATTGTTGATCGTCAAAGGCGCCTGCGCTCCCTTGACTTCTTCGATCGTTTCCGTTTCTGTGTCCGGATACTCGATCTGGGTCGCCATATCGAGATACGGATCTACCGGAAGCGGCTCGTTGTGCTTTCCGAGGTAAAGCGGCATCTGCGGATTGCAGCCTGACAGCGGGATCAGTATCCCGAGCAGGAGCGCTCCCACGCAAAGCCGCGCGGAAAGAAATTGAAAATCGATTCGTTTCATTTTACCTTGTCCTAATTGAGCTTAATGGGGAAGTCAATTAAAATTCGGGGGTCTCCAAATTTCCGTGCAAGAATACACGCGATCCATGCACTCTGGAAACTCTCTTTCTCTTTTATCGACCAGCTTGGCCCTAAATCTTGAAAAATTGTAAAAGTTTTTCCCTTTTTGAGAATCGTTAAAATTGTAAAACTTTTTGTATTTTAACTATCTTGTTGTTTGTTTAGGGGGGACAGTGAGTTTGGGTGGTTTTTGGGTGGTTTTTGGGTGGTGACTGTAGGGAAGTTTGAGAAATTGGAGAAAATAAAAGTAAGGTTGGGTAATATTCTAGCTTCTCTAAAAAAAGATTAAAATTTGGGATTTTTTTTGAGGGTTTTCTAAAGTGGACTCTGGAAAATCGAAATTTTTGCATGTTTCAGGAGCGTTTTGCTCTTCCGGCAAGTATGGATCCAGCTGCCGGATGGACCTTTTACAAAAAAAACGTGAATTTCCGGAGAAGGAAACTCACGTTTGGGGATCCCGATAGTAATTCAGAGGGGACTTCAGAACTACCGTTGGTTTAGTATTTCCATTCATCCCGCCATTCCAGGTACGGTATGCCGTTCTCGTCGAAAAGGACGGGGAGCCAGACGTATCGGCCGTCGATCGCGTTTTTCGGATCCCAGCGATCTGCCATGAAGATGAACGTGTCGGATCTTCCAACGACGGGGAGTACGTACGTGCTCTGTGAGCGGAAGGTCAGCGACTTTTCTTCGTCGGTCCCGCGGCATGGATTTCCAAGTTCCGTCCACTCGCCAGTCAGGGAATCCGCGACCGCTAGCCGTGCCGCATTGGGAGCCCAGCCGGTACAGCCAGAGGTGAAAAGGTAGTATTTTCCGTCTTTTTTGAAGATCGCGGGAGCTTCATTGAATTTTCCCGGGAAGGCACGGACCCAGAATCCGGTGTGCGACAGATAGTCGTCGGAAAGCTGCGCGATGTGCAGCGTACCATTTTCTTCCGAGGAGTAAATGTGGTATGCCGTTCCGTCATCGTCGACGAAAAGCGTCATGTCGCGCGCCATCTGTCCGTCGAAAAAGTCACGCCGGTAGATCATGTCGAGCGGGTAGCCGTCGACCGGTCCGCCGTGCATTTTGATCCCGCTGAGGTACTCTTTTTCTTCCGGACGCAGCGGTTCCTTGAATCGTCCGAAAACATTCATCGGCCAGAAACCTGCGTTGATGCGTTTCGATTCTATGAATCGGTACGGTCCCGTGACGTTTTTGGCAACTGCGACCCCGCTGCGTGCCGAGGAGTAGTTTTGGCTGAGTTCGAGATGGAACCACATGACGAAAGATTTTGTTTTGGCACAATAAATGACTTTGGGACGCTCCAGAATACAGCCTTTCGCGATGTCGGAGCGCGGGTTTTCGGAGACTTTCAGCGCGATGCCTTCATCCCGCCAATTGTAGAGATCCGCCGACGAATAGCAGTGAACGCCGACCTGTGCGAGATTCCCGGCTTCCCCTTCGATCTTGTGCTCGCCGAACCAGTAGTAGCGTCCTTCGTGAAAGAGGATCCCCCCGCCGTGCGCGTTGATCGGAACTCCGGCTTCATCGAGCCAGACTTCGCCGGGACGGAAACTTTCATTTGGGATCGGCTCGTGACGCTGTTCGTGACGCTGTTCGTGACGCTGTTCGGCGGTCTCTGCCTGCAGGGAAAGGCTGGTGAGGAACAGAAGGCAGACGGCTGCGCTGAATTTTATCAAAAAATTTCGCATATGGATCCCTTTAAATATATATGTAAGGTGAAAATTTTGAAGTTTCTTTCATTTTATCAGGAAGTCTTAAAATTTCAACGGGGGGCTTCTAATTTTGGCTCTTGTGTGTTTTCAGTAGTCGAAATCGCGAAGCGGACTGGTACGCTGTTTGATGGGACGAAAAGTTCAGTTCAGGAAAATTTTTAAAAAAACTGTAAAATTATTCCCAAAACAGGAATAAAAAACAAAAAAATTTCAGTTTTGTGTGAAATTTTGCCGAAACTAATGAAGAAATGTAGTTTTGCGTATAGTCTTGACGAAAACGTCAAAATGTGCTAAAATACACGAAATGGAAACATGGTGTAAACTTTAACGAAAATAGAAATGGAGTGATTTCCGTGGGATTTAATTCGATAGTTTGTGTCAAACAGGTACCCGATACGGCGAACGTGACATCGGATGCGATGACGCCGGAGGGGACAGTGAACCGAGCGGCTCTCCCGACGATCTTCAACCCGGAAGACCTTCACGCTTTGGAAACGGCCCTTGAGATCCGCGACCGATTTGGCGGCACGGTAACGGTGGTGACGATGGGACCTCCGAAAGCGGCGGATGTGCTGCGTGCGTGCCTTTACCGCGGTGCAGACCGGGCGATCCTTTTGACGGACCGTCGCGCAGCAGCGAGCGATACGCTTGCGACGAGCTACATTTTGTCGCAGGCAGTCCGGACGATCGGAAATTATGATTTCGTTCTTTGCGGTCGTCAGGCCATCGATGGCGATACGGCTCAGACGGGTCCGCAGATCGCGGAGAAACTTGAGATCCCGCAGGTGACGTATCTGGAAGAAGTCGTTGACGTGAAAGACGGCGAGACGAAAACGGCCCGGATCCGCCGCAATATCGGAAACGGATTTGAGATCGTGGACGTGCAGCTTCCCGCTCTGGTCACGGTCATCGAGACGGCGAATGAGCCGCGTCCGTTCGCTGCGAAAAAGGTCATGCGGAACAAACACGCGGCCGTTCCTGCGGAAGTGACTTCGGAAAAGGCCGAAGAACTGAAGGAGAAAGGACTTCTTCTCGAGCAGTGGACGCTGGACGACATCAATGCGGATCTGAACCGCTGCGGTCTGGCGGGTTCCCCGACGAAGGTCTTCCGCGTGGAGTCCATCGTCCTGACGAAGGAAGGCTTCACGGCAGTCGAACCGACGGAAGAGGGTATCACGGGCCTGATCCAGGAACTGATCTCTGAACGCACGCTTTGATTTTGCGTTCTTCGGATATTCACAGAAACAAATCATCAAACCTTAAGATAAAAAAGAAAAATCATGGGAAAACCGAATCGACAAGGTGAAGTTTGGGTATATGCGGAACAGCAGGACGGAGTCCTTGCGGACGTTTCGCTGGAATTGTGCGGGAAAGCGCGTGAACTTGCGGACCGGCTCGGCGTGAAGGTCGGAGCGGTACTGCCTGGATACGAACTTGGCGACATGCCGAAACAGCTCATCGCGCAGGGCGTGGACAATGTTTACGTCGTGGATGCTCCGTCTCTGAAATACTTTACGTCCAGTCCGTACGCGAAAACGGTCTGCACGCTCATCGCGAAGCATGAGCCGCAGATCATGCTTTTCGGTGCGACGCCGCTGGGACGTGACCTTGCGCCGCGCATTGCGAGCGAGACCCGTTCCGGTCTGACTGCGGACTGCACGGAACTGGACATCAGCAACGTGACGGACAACCGTACGAAGGAAGTACATGAAAATCTGCTTCTTCAGATCCGTCCGGCTTTCGGCGGCAATATCGTTGCGACGATCGTGAACTACGACAGCTGGCCGCAGATGGCGACGGTGCGTGAAGGCGTCATGAGCATGCAGCCCGCAGATGCGAACCGGACCGGAAACGTCATTTCGGAGACGGTCGAAGGTCTCGATCCTTTGGCGGAACTCGTGCAGGTCATCGAACGCCATGTGGAAGAGCGCAAGGTGAATCTCAAGGCTGCGCGCATCATCGTCGCAGGCGGCGGCGGTGTCGGAAGCAAAGAGAATTTCGAGCAGCTGCGTGAACTGGCTGCCGCGCTGGGCGGTGTGGTCGGTGCGAGCCGTGCGGCCGTGGATAGCGGGTTCATCGGTAAGGAGTACCAGATCGGACAGACCGGTACGACCGTGCGTCCGGCCCTTTACATCGCGGTCGGGATCAGCGGTGCGATCCAGCACTGTGCCGGTATGCAGGATTCCGCCAAGATCATCGCCATCAATACCGACCCGCAGGCACCGATCTTCTCGGTCGCGCACTATGGGATCGTCGGCGACCTGAACAAAGTGGTGCCGATGCTCACGAAAGCCGTCAAAAATCGACGCCGTGAAGACTAAAACTTTCACCCTTTACCAAAAAAACTGAAAAGATCATGGGAAACTTTTATCTCGATAATGAAGACATCCAGTTTTACTTCAAGGCGATCGACGTCAAAAAACTGGCCGAAATTCAGGAAGATCATGCCGAAAACGGCGATGCGGATTATGTGCCGTACGATTTGGACGACGCGGTAGACAATTACCGCCGCGTTTTGGAGATCGCCGGACAGATCGCTGCGGACACCTTGGCGAAAAATGCCGAGCAGGTGGACGAAGAAGGGAACACGCTCAACGATGACGGGACCGTCACGCTGAACCCGAAGGTGCGCGAAAATCTCGACAAAATGGGAGCCGCGGATCTGATGGGATTCACGCTGCCGCGGCGTTACGGAGGACTGAACTGCCCGACGCTCATCTACACGATGGCGACGGAGATCGTCTCGCGCGGCGACGTTTCGTTCATGAACATGTTCGGGCTCCAGGGGATCGCGGAAACGATCAACGCGTTCGCGAGCCAAGAGATCAAGGACGAAACGCTCTCCCGTTTCTGCTCCGGCGAAGTTACCGGCGCAATGGTCCTTACCGAGCCGGATGCCGGTTCCGACCTTCAGGCTGTCCGTCTGCGTGCGGATTACGACGAAGCGACGGGGCAGTGGCTGCTCAACGGCGTGAAACGCTTCATCACCAACGGCTGCGGCGAGATCCTCCTCACGCTGGCGCGCAGTGAACACGATATTGACGACGGACGCGGTCTGAGCCTCTTCATCTCGGAACGGAACGAGTGCGTTAAAGTGCGTCACCTTGAGCACAAACTCGGCATCCACGGTTCCCCGACGTGCGAGCTGGTCTTCACGAACTGCCCGGCGAAGCTCATCGGCGACCGTCAGCGCGGTCTGATCACGTACGTCATGGCACTGATGAACGGTGCGCGTCTCGGCATTGCCGCCCAGTCGCTAGGGGTTGCGGAAGCTGCATTCCGTCTTGCCCGCGTTTATGCGAATTCCCGCTGCCAGTTCGGCGGTCCGATCGAAAACCTGCCGGCTGTCGCGGAACTTCTGACCGACTCTCGCGTTTCGATCGAAGCTGCCCGTGCGCTCACGTATGAGACTGCGGCAGTCTGCGACCAGGAGCACAATGCGCAGCGCGTGACGGAAACCGTTCCGGATCTTCCGAAAGAGAAATCGATGCCGCTCAAGCGCCTGATGAAGTCGCTGAAGCGTCTGAACGCGATGCTCACGCCGATGTCGAAGTTCTATTCTTCGGAAATGTGCAACAAAGTGGCGTACGATGCGATCCAGGTCCTCGGCGGTTCCGGGTACATGAAGGATTACGCGGCGGAACGGTATGCCCGCGACGCGCGGATCACGAACATTTACGAAGGAACGAGCCAGCTCCAGGTCGTGGCGGCCATCAAGGGGATCACGAGCGGTATTTTCCAGTCGTATGTGGAAGAATTTGAGCAGACGGTCTACGAAGATGCGGAACTTGAAGCTCTGAAAGCCCAGCTGGTCACCGCGAAGGAAAAGGTCGTTCAGGGTGTGGAATTCGTGAAAGCGAAATCCGTCACGTACACGGACCTGAACGCGCGCCGTCTGGTCGAGATGGGCTGCGACGTCATCATCGGCCACTATCTCCTGAAACAGGCTGCGCTTTGCGACCGCAAAAAGACGATCCTGAAGTACTTCCTTGCCCGCGAGATGCCGCTGATCGAGAAGAACCTTCTTCAGATCCTCACCGGCAGCCAGCTTGCCGTCGACTCCTACCTTGAGATCGTCGGACCGGTCCCCGCGGCGGAGTGAGATCCGTAACTGGTCCTGAAAACCAATTTTAAGATTTGGTTTTCAGGATCTTTTCAGAAAACACCTTACTTCCGTTTTCAGAAAATGCGTCAACTCTTCTGGAAACGGAAGTTTTTGCGAAATCAGCCTGTAAATAAATCAAATGAGTGAAGAAAAATGAACAAAAAACAGAGTCAGTCAGTCAGTCAGTCAGTCAGTCAGTCAGTCAGTCAGTAGGAACAGTCGTTCCTAAACGCGGTTTCATTCAGCGGACTCCGTATCAGCATCAGGAAGAAGCGTTTAAAAATCTCTCACTCATCAATCAGGAACCGTCTTTCAGTACCTTGCTCGTTCTTCCGACCGGCGGCGGGAAAACCTACACGGCGTCTTCGTGGCTTTTAAGTAACGCGCTGGACAAAAACATCAAAATTCTCTGGATCGCGCACCGTCATTCGCTTTTGGACCAGGCGGCGGAATCTTTTCAGAAGTACGCCTTCGCGGACAAGATGCCTCACGCGTCATTTTTCAAGTATCGTATCGTGTCCGGTTCGCCGCGGCATAAACGTTCCAGCTCGATCAAAAAGGATGAAAATCTGCTGATCGTGAGCAAGGACAGTATCGGCGCGAATCTCTCACGGCTGGACAGCTGGCTGGAAGGCGAGA
>SUVI01000148.1 GCA_015062085.1 Planctomycetaceae bacterium | reverse complement strand
ACCAACGGGAACGGGTTCATGCCCTTGCGCGGAAGCGCAGTCTGCCCGCCGCGGCTCGCGGCCTTCCCTAAAAGGGAGGGGGGTGCGTATCTTTTCACGACAGTGACCAACGGGAACGGGTTCATGCCCTTGCGCGGAAGCGCAGTCTGCCCGCCGCGGCTCGCGGCCTTCCCTAAAAGGGAGGGGGGTGCGTATCTTTTCACGACAGTGACCAAGGGAACGGGTTCATGCCCTTGCGCGGAAGCGCAGTCTGCCCGCCGCAGTTCACGATCCGGCATGGCGGAAGAACGGTTCCTCTCCATCTTCATAAATCCGCGGATTTGGGTCGAAATCGCGCTCATAGTATTCCTGCGAGTACTGCTCGTGTACGTGCACAGTACCAAAGACTTCATTCTCGATATTTTCCAGCGGAGCTTCCGGATCACACGGCGAGTGCGGCAAACGCGGCGAGTGAAGAGAGTCCTGTACAGCACGCGGAGGCATGGGGCGCGGTTCGCTGTCTGCCAGAAGCGTCGGCGTGTCGCCAAAATACTGCGCCTCCGGCGGAATGCCTTCTTTTGGGCTGAACATTTTTTCTTCGTTCATTTCTTTTTCTCCTTTCCTGGCTTAAAAACCCCTGAAAAACAGATCGCCGACCATTTCATTCTACACGAATAGAAAAGAGAAAGTCAAGAAAACAAAAAAGCTCATGAACGTTTCCATTCATGAGCTTTTGAGCGAAGTCGACGGGACTTGAACCCGCAACCTTCGGCGTGACAGGCCGACGCGCTAACCAATTGCGCTACGACTCCATGAGTACGATAAAAATTTGATTCAAAAAAGCGAAGTCGACGGGACTTGAACCCGCAACCTTCGGCGTGACAGGCCGACGCGCTAACCAATTGCGCTACGACTCCGTGAGTACGGTAAAAATTTGAATCAAAGCGAAGTCGACGGGACTTGAACCCGCAACCTTCGGCGTGACAGGCCGACGCGCTAACCAATTGCGCTACGACTCCAATTCATGCGTGAATTATAGCGAAATTCTATTTTTACACAAGGGGGGGCAGGGCCATTTTCTCAAATTTTCCCAAATTTCGCGAAATTTTTTTGGAAAAAGCCTGAATTTTCATGGATCGGGGTTCAGTCCCCATGGCGCAAACGTTAATGCTGCCGGATCTCCTGCTCGGATGCTCAGAAGTTCATCGATCCAGGCGTCCAAAAGTGTGGGCTGGTGGACATTACGCTGAACGAGTTCCAAATAGTCTGCCGTTTTCAGTGCGGCATTGGCGGCGCCCTCGGCATCGAGCGGCCAGGTCTGAACTGCGGTCTCGAGCAGATCGTGCCAGTATTCCGCGGCTGCGCCTTCCGCAGGATAGGATCCTGAAAGTCGAAAAGAGAGTCTGCGAAAGAGGTCCGCGGCGGTTTCGAGCATGACGCGGAGCCGTGCGCGGCGCAGTGCTGGAACTTTACCGGCCGATTCAATGTAATGCTCTATCTCGCTGACGATAGAGTTTCTCTCTCGGATGCCTTCCGATAGTATCTGCAGAAAACGTTTCCGAAACTCCCAGAATGCTGGATCTGCGAGCGCGAGCGCTTCCTGGATGCTGCCGTTTGAATGTGCTGCGATCTGCGGGATGAGTTCCTCGCAAATAATGTCGGCCGATTCGGTTTTAACTCCCGTTTTGGCAGTCCGTTTCGTTCCTTTTCGCGTAGAGACCGCCTCAGCCGCGGATTCGGCAAGCGCGAGCTGTTCGGCACGTTTCTGACGGAGGAGAGATTCCACGACGACGGTGTCCAGCGGCGAGAAACGGAGGATCTGGCATCGTGAGCGTATCGTAGGAAGCTGACGTGCCGCACTGGTACCGATGAGGATGAGGATCGCGTTTTTCGGAGGTTCTTCCAGCGTTTTGAGCATCGCGTTCGCTCCCTCAAGATTGAAGTAGTCTGCATCGTCAATGATGGCGATCTTACGTTTCTCGTAAACCGGTTTT
This sequence comes from Planctomycetaceae bacterium, assembly GCA_015062085.1. The sequence continues at coordinate 7,178 of SUVI01000148.1, read as the reverse complement.
TTGGCCAGTTCGCTGCAAAGTCCCATTTGCCGCCGTGCATCTTTCGGCCCAATAAAAAGATCGATCGGAATGAACGCGCGGTCCTCCGGTTTCGAGACGTACAGAATGTCCGGGTGCTCATGAGCCATTGCCTGCCTGCACGACATGCATTTCCCGCACGGTTCCATCAGGCGCGGGGCGTTCTTTTCGCATTGGAGCGTCATGGCGAGACGTTCCGCAAACATTCGTTTCCCGATCCCCGACGGACCAAGAAAGAGAAACGTGGACGCGATGCGTCCCTGCGCGATCGCACACTGAAAACGCCGCACGATCTCGTCGTGCCCTTCAATTCCAAACCAGCTCATGAAATTCCAACTCGGTCCAGTTTTTTGCTGCGGGTTTTTCTCAAACATGAAATGGGAAAAACGCCATTTTCTCTTTTTTCTCTTTACCTTATTTTATTTTAATCCGGAGTTTTTTTTTGTCAAGCCGTTTTTCGTTCTGAAGTCCGATTTCAGAAGATTTTTTCTTCGAGAACTTGGCGAGTTGGGCGTCAAGGAGATTCGCTCCCCCTTGACTTTTGGACGAAATTAAGGTAAAATAAAAGTAGAATAAAAGGAGAAAATCATACACTTGAGACAAAATGGAGGACTTTATTCTGATGGCTCAGAACCCCAATATTGTATCGCGTAAACCTGGTGAGCGAATGGTAAAGACTCTTGACGGCCTCGAATACGCTTTTCGATGGTGTCCTGCAGGAACGTTCACGATGGGGAGTCCCCTGAAGGAAGCCGGACGGTGTGAGGATGAGATCCCGCACGAGGTGACACTGACTCGAGGTTTCTGGATGCTCGAAACTCCAGTTACGCAGGCGATGTGGGAACGCGTGACAAGAATTTCCGCTTCACGGCAGCGTGACAGAGTGGATCCGAATTGGGCGATGCGCGGTGAAGGGACAATGGTTCCGATCTACTACGTGAATTGGGTGGAATGTCGGAATTTTTGCACGAATCTCTCGAAAAAACTTTCTGCACAGGTGACTCTTCCGACGGAAGCGCAATGGGAGTACGCCTGCCGAGCGGGAAGCGTGAGTGCTCATGCGGGGAACGTCGACAAAATGGCTTGGCATTTTGGAAACAGTAAAGGATTTGCGACGTATCAGGCTGGGCAAAAAACGCCTAACAAATGGGGAATTTACGATATGCACGGCAATGTCTGGGAATGGTGTGCGGATTGGTACGGGCCATACTCTGAAGAGCCTGCGAGTGACTCAAAAGGTCCGAGTATTGCCTCATGCCGAGTCTGCCGCGGCGGAAGCTGGGCGCATGATCCCCTAGATTGCCGCTCTGCAAGCCGTCTTGGCATCATCCCGACCGGTCGAAGTTTTAATCTTGGATTTCGCATTGTTTTAACGGAGCCGGAAGAGTAAAGAGTAATTCCCTAAAGCAAAAGGGGAGAGAACCATGATTTTTTAAGGCTCATCCGGCAACTGCGTACCGGTCAGGTCTGATCTCGCTGCGGAGAGCGCAGAAGAGCCGCAGAAATACACTGAAAAGAAAGAGAAAGAGAAAAAAGGCAGTGAACGTGTCCTGACACGAATTTCACGGAAAACACGAAAAGACGCAAATAAATTTTTTAAAATTAAAAAATGTTCGCGCGATCCGTTTTTCACTGCTTTTTGTATTAAGATCCGTGTTTCTCTGTGCGTTTTCTGTGTCTTCAGTGGTGAAACTGGTACGCAGTTCCCGGATGGACCAAAGATCTTAAAAAATCCGTTCGCAGCTTTTTTGCGTTTTTTGTGAAATTCGTGTCAGGATACTGTTTGTGTACTTCTGCGGCTGCGTATTCCGCGGTAACGGAGTGCGCAGCCGCAGAAGACGTTTTGCTCTAGCCGATCTCGAAAACGTACTGTTCGCGCTGGAGATCGACCCGGACACGGAGTCCCTCGACCGTCTTTTCCTTCAGGAGCCGGATCGCGAGCGGGTTCTCAATGCGCTGCTGGATCACACGCTTGAGCGGCCGCGCACCGTAGACCGGATCGTATCCTTCTTCCGCGATAGACCGTACTGCCGCAGGAGTCGCTTCGAACGTGATCCCGTGTTCCGCGAGCCGTTTTTCTAGAAGCCGAAGCTGGATCTTGACGATGTCTCCGATCTGCTCTTTTCCGAGCGGCTGGAAGACGATGGTTTCATCCACGCGGTTCAGGAATTCCGGAAGGAAAACTTCCTGCAGCGCATGACGGGCCGCCCCTTGGATCTCGATGTCCGGAGCACCGGCGGCAGTGAGTTCCTGAATGTCGCGGCTTCCAATATTTGACGTCATTACGACGATCGTGTTGGAAAAATCGACGGTGTGTCCCTGATTATCGCTCAATCGTCCATCATCCAGGACTTGGAGCAGGATGTTGAAGACGTCGCGGTGCGCTTTTTCCACTTCATCCAGCAAAATCACGCAGTACGGACGGCGTCGGACCGCTTCGGTGAGTCGGCCTCCTTCTTCGTATCCGACGTATCCGGGAGGGGCGCCGATGAGCCGGCTGACGGTGTGGCGCTCCATGAATTCCGACATGTCGAGCCGGACCATGGCGTTTTCGTCGTCGAACATGACCTCGGCAAGCGCTTTGCAGAGTTCCGTCTTTCCGACTCCGGTGGGACCGAGGAAAATGAAGGAGCCGATCGGGCGGTTTTCCGCCTGGATCCCCGCACGGCTTCTGCGTACGGCATTCGAGACTGCGTTGACGGCGTCGTCCTGTCCCACGACACGCAGGTGGAGACGCTTTTCCAGCTCGAGGAGTTTTTCACGTTCCGTTTCCATCATGCGCGAGACCGGGATCCCCGTCCATGCGCTGACCACCTCTGCGATCTCTTCCGGACCGACTTCTTTTCGGAGAAGACGGCGTTTCCCGCTCTCTTTTTCGGTTTCCTCAAGTTCGTCCTGCTCTGCGGCCGCTTTTTCCAGCTGCGCGCTAAGCTGCTTGCAGAGCAGATCCAGCTCGTAGAGTTTCTGGAAATCTTTCTCGTTTGGAATGGTTCCCATTGACTGGCGGTTTCGGATATCCGCATTGAGCATGTCGCGCTCGTGTTCCGCGGCCGTGAGCTGATTCTGGATCGCCTGCGTATCGACGACTCCTGCCTTTTCCAGCTCCCACTGACGGCGAAGTTCGGCAAGCTCCTCCCGTTTTTCACGCATTTCTTCTTCGATCTCCGTGAGTCGAACCTTCGCATGCTCTTCCGTTTCGTCCGCGAGCTGACGTGCCGCCAGTTCCAGCTGCACGAGCTTTCTCTGGATCTGGTCGATCGGTTCTGGAACGCTTTCCAGCTCCATGGCGAGACGTGAGGCCGCTTCGTCCATCAGGTCGATCGCCTTGTCCGGAAGGAAACGGTCTGTAATGTAGCGGTTGGACAGTTTGGCGGCGGCGACCAGTGCGGAATCCTTGATCTTGACCCCTTTATGGTGCGCCTCGTATCGCGGTTTCAGTCCGCGCAGAATGGAGATCGTGTCCTCGACGTTCGGTTCTCCGACCATGACGGGCTGGAAACGGCGTTCCAATGCCGGGTCTTTTTCGATGTACTTGCGATACTCGTCTAGGGTCGTCGCCCCAACGCACCGCAGTTCCCCGCGCGCCAGAGCCGGTTTCAGAAGGTTCGCGGCATCCGACCCGCCTTCCGCTTTTCCGGCCCCCACGACGGTGTGCAGCTCGTCGATGAAGAGGATGATGCTTCCGTTGGATTCCTGGACTTCACGAAGGACTGCCTTGAGCCGTTCTTCAAATTCGCCGCGGAATTTGGCACCGGCCACGAGCGCTCCCATGTCCAGCGCGATGACGGAATGGTTTTTGAGCGGCTGCGGAACGTCCGATTCCACGATACGCAGCGCAAGACCTTCTGCGATGGCGGTTTTTCCGACACCCGGTTCGCCGATGAGGACTGGATTGTTTTTCGTCCGGCGAGAGAGGACCTGAATGACTCTGCGGATCTCGGAATCGCGACCGATGACCGGGTCGAGTTTTCCCTCGCGGGCACGCTTTACCAAGTCGATCCCGTAACGTTCCAGCGCGGCAAATTTTCCTTCCGGGTTCTGGTCCGTCACCCTCTGGGAACCACGCAAAGGAGCGAGTGCGGCAAGGAGTTTTTCGGGAGTCATCTGCGTGACTTTCAGGACTTCCTGCGCGCGTGACGGGACCTGCGCACACGCCAGGAGCAGATGCTCCGTCGAGACGAATTCGTCTTTCATTTTCTCTGATTCGTTTAGAGCGGTCTGAAGAACGTTCTGCAGATCTCGACTCAGACCGATCTCGCCGCCGCTGATCTTCGGCATGGAACGGAGGTCCGCTTCCGCAATGGCGCGAAGCTGATCTTTCCGGACGTTGAGATGCTCGAGAAGCATTTCGACGATACCGCCATTTTCCTGAAGAAGAGCTGTGAGCAAATGCAGTGCCGTGACTTCGGGATTCTGCATGGATGCAGCGAGCTGCTGCGCATTGGCGACCGCTTCCTGAGACTTGGTCGTGAATTTATTCAGATTGAACATCATGTTTCTTTTTCTCCCTTTGTAAAAAATTCAAAAAGTACAGTAAAAAATGAAAAGAAACGAGGAATTTTGTGTTTAGTATATTGTCCAGATTTCAAAGTGTCCAAAAAATCAGCGTCGAACCTCTTTCGAGGCGCGACGCTGAGAGTTTCGGGAACTATTTCACTTCAAAATCAGCGTCGATCGTGTCGTCGTCCTGTTTCGGTCCCTGGTTCGGAGCTTCACCGCCGAAAGGTCCCTGCGGTCCAGCCTGCGCACCGGCAGCACCCTGAGCCGCCTGGGCTTTCTGGTAGAGCTGCGTTGCGAAAGCGTGAGACGCCTGCTCCAGCGCACTGACGGCGGACTTGATGGCTTCGAGATCTTCACCCTTCGCAGCTTCACGGGCCTTTTCGATCGCGGGCTCGATCGCCGCTTTGTCGGCTTCCGTGACGACGGACGCATTGTCCTGCATCATCTTCTCGAGATTCCAGCACATCGATTCCGCCTTGTTGCGTTCTTCCGCCAGTTCACGGCGTTTTTTGTCTTCCTCGGCGTGGGCTTCCGCTTCACGCTGCATTTTCTTGATCTCTTCATCAGAGAGACCGGAAGACTGCTCGATCCGGACGCTCGTTTCACGATTCGTGCCGAGATCTTTCGCCGAAACGTTCAGGATGCCGTTCGAGTCGATGTCGAAGCAGACTTCGATCTGCGGAACACCGCGCGGGGCCGCCGGGATGCCGTCGAGGTTGAACTGGCCGAGGAGCCGGTTGTCGTTGGCCATCGGACGTTCGCCCTGGAAAACGCGGACCGTCACGGCACTCTGATTGTTTTCAGCCGTGCTGAAGACCTGCTTTTTCGTGGTCGGGATCGTCGTGTTGCGTTCGACCAGGGGCGTCATGACGCCGCCGAGGGTCTCGATGCCGAGTGTCAGCGGGGTGACGTCGAGGAGCAGGATGTCGTTGACTTCACCGCTGAGGACACCGCCCTGGATCGCGGCGCCGATGGCGACGACTTCGTCCGGATTGACGCCTTTGTGCGGCTCTTTGCCGAAGATCTTTTTGACGAGTTCCTGGACCATCGGGATTCGCGTGGAACCGCCGACCAGGACGACTTCGTCGATCTCCGAGGCACTCATGTTCGCGTCCTGGAGGCACTGGTTGACCGGGCCGCGGCAGCGTTCGACCAAACCATTGACGAGCTGCTCAAACTGGGCGCGCGTGATGTTTTCCATCAGGTGCTTCGGTCCCGTGGCGTCGGCCGTGATGAACGGAAGGTTGATGCTCGTCGTAGCGGCGGAGCTAAGTTCTTTCTTCGCCTTTTCGCAGGCTTCCTGAAGGCGCTGGAGGGACATCGGATCCTTGCGGAGGTCGATGCCGTTGGCGCGCTGGAAATTGTCCGCAACGTAGGTGACCAACGCATTATCGAAGTCGTCGCCGCCGAGGTGTCCGTCACCGCTGGTGCTGATGACCTGGCAGACGCCTTCCGCGACGTTCAGGATGGAGACGTCAAACGTACCGCCGCCAAGGTCGAAGACGCAGATCTTCTGCTCTTCTTTTTTGTCGAGACCGTACGCAAGCGAGGCTGCCGTAGGCTCGTTGATGATTCGCATGACTTCCAGACCGGCGATCTGACCCGCGTCTTTGGTCGCCTGACGCTGGGCGTCGTTGAAGTACGCCGGGACCGTAATGACCGCCTTGTTCACTTTGTGGCCAAGGTAGGCTTCTGCGGATTCCTTGAGTTTGCGGAGGGTTTTGGCGGAAATTTCCGGCGGGGTGAATTCCTTGCCGTCCGCCGCGACTTTGACGTAATCTTCCGGGCCGCCGACCACGGAGTACGGGACCGTCTTTTCTTCGTCGCCGACTTCATTGTGGCGGCGTCCCATGAAACGTTTGATGGAGCTGATCGTGCGCAGCGGGTTGGTGACGGCCTGACGACGGGCCAGTTCGCCGACGAGGACTTCGCCGCCGTCCGTGAATGCGACGACGCTCGGCGTCAGACGGTTGCCTTCCGCGTTGGAAATGACTTTCGGTTCATTTCCTTCCATGACGGCCACGACCGAGTTCGTGGTTCCCAAATCGATCCCGATGATTTTTTCTCCCTGTGCCATGATTCCTATCTCCTTTTGTATTGCTGCTTCAGTTTCGTTGGACTGAAATTTTTGAATGAAAAATTTTAACGAGTAGTAAATTGCCTGCGGTTCAGGACCGCTTTTGACGTACGATAGAAAAAATGCAAAAGTCGTGTCATTTGCAAATTTTTATTTTCTTTTTTTGACGAAAATCGCATTTCCCGGAAATTAAGGGGGGGGTGGGCTGGTTTTTGATGAAATTCCCGAGCCATTCCTTTTTTGAGTACTGACAAAATGGCAGATTTTGTCATTTTTTTTGCCAAAGAGTCTTTTTTTCTCTGGCAAAAAGTCAGTTTTTTTGTTAGAATGGATCCTGGGGCATTCGGAGAGCCCTGAAACTCCGCTCCATTGGAACCGCCGGACCACCGGTTTTGCCTTTTTCGTCATTTTATTTCATTTTAGCCCGTATGTCCAATTCCGCGCACAAGAAAGTCACCGAATCTTTAGGAAGATCAGAGTCCGTGCCATCGGTTTCGCCATCGGTTTCGCCATCGGTTTCGCCATCGGTTTCGCCATCGGTTTCGCCATCGGTTTCGCCATCGGTTTCGCCATCGGTTTCGCC
>SUVI01000147.1 GCA_015062085.1 Planctomycetaceae bacterium | reverse complement strand
TGATCTCTTCACTCCGCGTGCGAATCCCGGCTGGCTTTCGTTCATGCCGTACTCCGGCGGTGAAATGACGGGGTGGGGAACGCACGGTCTGGATCAGGTCCAGCTCGCGCTTGGAATGCAGGAGACCGGTCCAACGGAAATTTTCGTGGACGGCGAGGCTCTGGAACTGCCCACTTACGATAGATCGGAATCCCGTGAACGCGGAAATCGTCTTTGCTCCCGTCCTCATCTTTCCTACTCCTACGCGAACGGCATTCGTGTCTGGCTCGGCAAAGACGGGAAGGAAAGCAATCGCGGCGGCGCGATCTTCTTTGGTGAAAAGGCGAAGATGGAGATCTTCCGCGCCAATCTGAAGACGAATCCGAGAGAGATGGGCGAGGAACTCCTCCGTACATCTCCGATCCAGAATCTGAGCCACACGCGCAACTGGCTGGAGTGCATCCAGACGGGCGCCACTCCGCTTGACGACTGCGAATACGGTCACCGTACGGCCTCGCTCTGCCACATTCTGAACATCGCGCGTCTGATGGGTCGTTCCCTGAAGTGGGATCCCGAAGCCGAACGTTTCACCGACTGCGAAGCCGCCAACGCCCTCCTCAGCCGTCCGTACCGCAAAGGTTACGTCCTTCCGGAAGTCTGAGAAACGCAAAAAACGGAACGTCAGGATGAAATTTGAAATTTCCTGAAATCACTTTCTGAAAAAATGAAAGGCAGGGGGCTTTTCTCCCTGCCTTTTGGTGTTTTCTTTTTTTCTGAAATTTTTTAATTTTTTTGATTGATTTTTATTGAACGCAGTGTATACTAAATAAATCGTGTGTTTTTTACTTTTTTGATTTCCTATTTCGGGAGCCGTACACAATGAAAGGTCCGCATGACCGCATTTCGCGTTTCCAGACGGTTTTTCGCAGCGGGAGGAACACATCTTTTTGCTGCTTGCGCTTTCTGTGTACGACACGCCCCTTTCGGCTGCCGAAAAACGACGTTTCAGCCTGACGATCCATTCCTGCGGATCGAAGCCGAAAGTATCCCTGCGTCGGAACTTGAGAAGATGGATTTTGCCGATGCGAACGAAATGCTGCTCGATTGGGGAGACTGTGAATGGGGCTACTCCGCAGAAGTTCTTGGAAATAGAAATTTCGGGCTTTTCGCAACGGTGCGCGTTCAAAACCGCGAGTCGCTTCCGGAACCTTCCGCATGGCTTCTAATGGTCTGTTCGTGCGCGAGGCTGGCGGGAGCGCACTGGAATCGAAAAATTAAAAGTGGAACGAAAGGAGGATGAAATGGCAGTGTATATGGGGGAGCATCGCGGATTTACGCTCGTGGAACTTCTTGTCGTCATCGCGATCATCGGGATGCTGATGGGCCTTCTGCTTCCGGCAGTCCAGCAGGCGCGCGAGTCGGCACGGCAGCTCCAGTGTACGAACAATCTGCATCAGTTGGGAGTCGCGCTCGGAAATCACGCGGCGGTACTCGAGGCGTTTCCCAGCGGCGGGCATTCCGGTTACTCGTACGTTGGCGACGCGGACAGAACGCTCGTTTCCCAGCGTTCCGGATGGACGTATGCGATCCTGCCGTACATGGAGATGCAGACGATGCACGACGCCTCGATCGCGGAGCGTATTTCGACGCCGATACCGCTTTTTTACTGTCCGTCACGCCGTCCGCCGAAGAACTTCCTCTCGCTCACGCGAAAAATGGAAGGCCGGATGCCTGACGGGACCTCGCAGAGTACGACGCTCGCCAAATACTCACCCAAACAGGATTACGCGGCAAACGCAGGGGCGCATCCCAACAATGTGGCATACGATCAGGGGTGGCGGGATAATGCAACTCTTGCCAAGAACGTCGACACATACGGACCGGTGATCCACGAAAAGAGCGACGTCGCGCACGCCGACATTACGGACGGACTGACCCACACGATACTTGTCGGGGAAAAGCACTTGAACGTTTCCGTCTATACTGGAGAACAGGATCGAACGGACGGCGGGGATGACGACACGCATTTCTCCGGACGCAATCACGATAATGTGCGCATCGCGGGGACCCGTCTGCTGAGAGACCGGCAGGGGTACACGAATGAGCATTTTTTCGGAGCCACACATGCCGGCGGTGCGAACATGACCTTCTGTGACGGGCACAATGCGCAGATCTCGTACTCCGTGACGCCGGAAGTTTTTCAAGATCTCTGTAATCGCGCAGACGGCACACCGCAGGCATCCTTTTGACCGAGGGAACGCCCTCTTGGAATTCACGAAAAGAGCGGATCTGCCGAATATTTCCGCTCGGATCTAGTTTTCTGCGGCGGGACACCGTCTTCTACTTTTGTTCCGCTGCCCAAACTGCGAGCTTTTCGCGGAAGATCTTCGCATTGTGGCGAATGTCGACCGGGAAAGATGGATGGAAAAGCAGCGTTTTCAGCTTTTCCGTCAGCGGATCTGCTGCACCAAGTGCAAGAAGCTCTTCTTTCATTTTCGCGAGTTTTTTCTGATCGTGCAGTATATCGCAGTCTTTCGGCTCAATGATCAGGACCGGTTTGAGTTTCCCTTCCGGAAGTCCCGGTTCTGAAACGCCGACCAGGGCGGAACGGTTTACGCCGGGATGCTCGTTAAAGATCGCCTCGCAGCATATCGTGAAACATGGTCCGTGCACCGTCTCGACCCGGTGTGCTTTTCGTCCGCAGAACCAAAAACGTTCTTGTGCATCCAGGTAGCCGACGTCTCCCATTCGATGCCAGACGATTTCTTTTCCGTCCGGTCCCTTTTCGTAAACTTTCGCCAAGGCATTTGCCTCAGTGCGCGTGACGTACTCCCGCGTGATCTGCGGTCCCGTGACCATCAATTCACCGATCTCTCCGGCCGGCAGTTCTTCTGTTTCTTCCAGTGTTCGGATCGGCTCGTCGGTGATCCGGATGACGCGCCAGCGGATCGACGGAAATTTTCGTCCGACGCAGACCCCCGCCCCTTTTCGGCTCAAGAGCGCGGTCTCGCCAAGTATTTCGCGTGAAGAGATCGTTGCGACCGGCAAAGCCTCTGTCGCCCCGTACGGCGTGTGGATCTCTCCGTCGGGATGGATGATCTCGCGGATGCTCTGCAGAACGTTCTCCTGTACGGGAGCGCCGGCAGAGAGGATCATGCGGACATTTTCGAGTTTTTCGCCCTTTTCATGGCACCATTTTCCGACGGCTTTCCAGACCGCAGGAGACGCAAAGGACTGCGACGCATTCCAGTCGCGGACCGCTTCCAGAATATTTCGCGGATCGACCGACGCGGGCCGACTCGCATCCATGTCCGGAATGACGGCCGTAGACCCCATCGCGCAATTGAAAAGACCAAACATCGGGAACCCCGGCAGGTCGGTCTGTCCGGGCTGGATGCCGTACTGGCGGGAGATCTCGTCCACCTGCGTGTTGAATGTGCGGTGCTGGTAGAGCACGCCTTTCGGAGCGCCGGTGCTTCCCGTCGTGAAGATGATCGCAGCCGGATCGTCGTCCGTCACTTCTTCAATGCACGGACCAGGCCAGGGCCGTTCCCGCAGCATCCGAAGTGTCGGTCCGCCCCAGAACCAGCGGCGTCCGACCGTCAACGAGTACTCCGAATGCGGAAAACGGAACGGCATGAGCCGGCAGATCGCCTGCACTTTTGAAATCGCGACGAATCCATTGGGATCTGCGTCCTGAAGGCACTGGATCAGGTTTCCCTTTCCCATGCCCGGATCGATCAGGATCATCGGCGCCCCCGATTTTAAGAGTCCAAAGACACACGAAACGAAATCGATCCCCGGAGTGACCAGAAGTGCCATACGCATCCCTTTCCGTACTCCGATTTCTTTCAGTCCTGCCGCGATCCGGTCACTATCCTCATCCAGTCCACGAAACGTGATGGTCCGGTACTGCCGCTTTCCATTCCGATACCCAAGCGGTTCTGCCACCGCAATTTTATCCGGCTGGATCTTTGCAAAATCGGCAAGACGGCACGCCACATTCGCATTACTCATGGATCGATCCTCTTCACTTTCTCAATCGTCTGAAATTTTTCTATCTTCCCAAGCGGACTTTACTCTTCCGGCTCAGGACTTTCCTCTATCGGAGCGGCATTCGGCTTGCCATTTTCCGCTGCTCCATCCGTTTTCTCCGACTCCGCAGCATCTTCCGATCCTTCTTCCGGTTCTTCTTCCGGTTCTTCTTCCGGTTCTTCTTCCGGTTCTTCTTTTAGTTCCGCTTCCGGTTCATCTTCCGGTTCATCTTCCGAAACGGCATTTTCAGCCTCCGGATCGTTTTCAGCCGCTTCCTGCTTCTCATCTTCATTCGTACCGGCAGTCAGGTCAGTCTCCGCGTCATCTGCGTTTTCCGCGTCATTAGGGTCTGCGCCGTCAGAGGCCTCCGTTTCATCATCCTCTTCTTCGAAGAAGTCGTCCTGATCACCAAAACTTTCGATGAAATCCATCGCAGCTTCTTTCACCATTCGGCGATTTGCGCGGGCATCGTAGTTTTTCCTTTTGGCGCGATCCTGCATTCCGGTCCGGACGCTCTGGATCATCTGGTCACGCTCTGCCACGTCCAAAGCGATCTCCTTCATGGTGTCGGCGAGAACTTCTTCTTCTGATTTTTCACCGCGTTCTTTGTCGCGCTGGGCTTTCAGTTCTTTCCATTCCTCCATTGGAATGTCTACGACCTTTCCGGATTCGGAGTACTGGATCCTCAACTGAAACATTAATTCTTCCGGATTTGAAATGTTCGCTTCCTGCAGGAACTGGTCCCAGTGTGCCCGAATGAAGGCGCGCTCATCATCGGAGATCTCCTCTTTTTCGCTTACGGCACGGTAGATCAAAGCCCGAATGCTGACGTCCTGGGCTCTCATCTCGCGGATCTTTTTCTCTCTCTCCCATTCTTCCTGGGGAATGTCCACGATGGCTCCGTTTTCGCCATAGCACATCCCCATTTGGAAAAGAAGGAGTTCGGGGTCTGCGACTTCCGTATCATTCCGCAGGAAATCATGCCATCCCTTTCGGACGATCTCTCTTTCTTCCTGCGTGAGTACGTAGTTTTTATCGACAGATACATTGTAGATGATCTCAAACGGAGTCAATTTTTTCCCCTCGGCGACCTCGATCATTTTTTCACGTCGGATCTTCTCGACTTCCTGCCGTGTCGTGAGGATGCTCTGTTCCATCCGGTCGATCTCCTGCTGGGTCACCCAAATGTTCGTCGGCCGGTAAATGATGAGTGCAAACCAGATGAAAAGAGCCACGACCAGCAACACGACGAACAGGCGCAGGATCACCATTGCCCACGGGATGTCCGATGGTTCCGAGGAGCGGTATGCGGTACTGTGTGCAACGGATCTTCGATTTTCAAATCGATCCAAATCTCTCATTTTATGGTTCCTCTGAAAGGGAAAAATCGCATTCCGTTCTGCCGTTTGGCGTAAAACGGAAAACTGCATTCGGTCTATTTGATCTATGGGACCGCTTTCGGCAGAGTTTGGGCTGCGAGCGATCCTTTGGGAAGTCCGACCATCTGTTCGATCACCGGGCACTTTACCATGAAGAGATGCAGTACGGGCCGAACGGCGGGCTGCATCGTTTCCAGATTGCCCTGTCCTTTGGCGATGACCAGGTCCGCGTTTCGGAAGTACGTGCGAAATTCTTCGGAAACAGCAGCGTCGGGAGCCCCCGGCACACTGCATCCGGTCGTAATGACGCGGGCGATCTCAGGAAGACCGGCAAATTCGGCATCTTCCAGGAGCGCATCATTTACCGCAGCGCCTCCGCGGACCGCAGCCGTCACAGAAACGTACCGATCCAGTTCTGCGATCAGGAGAGCGTCCCACACGATCTCGCCGCAATTGTCGCAGACGTAGAGAAGGGTCTGGACTTCCGGTTTCTGAAGTTCTGCCTCAAAAGCAGAGACGTTCAGTCCAATTATCGGACGATTGGCGGCCTCTTCAACAGTTTTTGCGATCTCATCGGCTGAAATCTCCTGAAAAGTCGAAAAATCGATCACATTTCCTGCGATCGCGTACCGGATAGCCGTTTCTAAAGGGCGCTCGGAGGCACGGATCCGTTCACGAAGCATTGGAAGAAGTGAACGTGTCACGGAGTTCATCTCGCGCTTGATCTTAAGGTAGGGGTCCGGATCTTCTAAAATTTCTCGGATCATCGCGTGGAGTTCTGCGCCAAGTTCCGGCGGAGTCCGGCGAAGATCGGTCTCGCTCATCAGTCGTCCCGCACCGCGAATGACCGCCTCACGTTTCTCTTCATCTTTCGTCAAAAGCCATGCCGCATCGACCGCCTGACGAAAAAGACAGCCAAAGCATTTTTTCTGCATCAACATAAAAAACCGTTTCCTTTTCTCCGAATTTTTGGAAACCTTGTACAGTACTCTCTTCGAGGGATCGAACTGTGGACCGCGAAGAATAAAATTGGGACCATCCGAATGAACTTTCCGGACGGTCCCGAGCTCAAAGACCCCTTAGGTCGCGCAAGATCAGCGTTCGATCAGAGCGCGCATTTCAGGCGTGATCTCCATGTACTCGAAATTGCGGAACCAAACTTCCGCGTCTGCGCTTCCGTGCAGCTGAAGACCGAATTTTCCGGTCAGTTCCGCCTGCTCATCCACAAAATCCACCGTGCGGAAATCATTCAGCAGATGGCAGAGACGTTTTCCGACGGCGACGGTGCAGAGACTGTTCCACTCACCGTTTTCCTTACGTACTTTCATGATGTACTCGTCATTGGTGGCGAGCCAGCCGCGGCCGCGGGTCTTGTGTCCTGCGGTGTGCCAGAGAGCGGAGTCTTTCGCGTTGCCGGCGATCTCGTTCTGATTTCCGCGCAGCAGCCAGGAGGTCGGAACTTCTTCCGCACGATAGTAGAGCGCACTGTTTCCGGCGATGAAGCGGTAATCGCAGCGAACGGCAAAATCATCGTAGTTCTTGTCCGTCACGACGAGACCGTCGCGGACTTCCCCTTTATCGTGGCTTCCGCGAAGTTCACCGGCTTCGTTGAATTCCCAGCATTCCGGGAGCACGTAACGGCATTCGTTCAGCTTCCATTTTCCGTCTTCACCCTTGACGAAGAACGGTTTCCATTCGGAATCGGGGAGTTCTTTGATGCGGATGTTGCGCCACGCCATTTTTCCGGATTTGCCTGCGTGGATCTGAAGTCCGATGAAACCGGTGGATTCTACGACATCCAGAACGTTCGCGACCGGTTTTCCGTTGACCCACGTACGGAGGGACGGACCGACACACTGGATCTCGACTTCGTTCCACTCGCCTTTTTTGTACGTGGCGAAGGCTTCATTCTTCGCTTCGTCTGTGGTCAGCTGGTCGTCAAGGAAGACGCGGCCGTGTTTGAATCCGCGGCGGCCTTCATCATAGATCTGCCCCAGTGCCGGATATTCCGCCAGTTCGCACTGGTATCCGTACACGAGACCGTTTTCGCGGGCCTTGGAACGGAACTGGACGCCGGAGTTGCCGGATTCGAGGAATTTGAATTCCAGTTTCAGAATGAAGTTGGAGTACTCTTTGTTCGTGCAGGCGAACGTATTGTGCGGGGTATTCGGAGTGCAGACGCCGACGATGCAGCCGTCTTCCACATGGTATTTCGCACTGCCGCCGCGGATGGTCCAGCCGTCAAGGTCTTTACCGTTGAACAGGGAAACGAAACCGTCTTCAGCTGCCATGACCGAAGTACAGAGTGCCGCGGCAAAAAGGAATGCCGCAAGGGTGAGCTTTTTCAGCATAAAAAATCTCCTGGATTGAAAATCTTTCCGTTTTCCGATCTCTTCCCTTGAGAGGGGGGCGGGAAACTTCGGGAAAATCGGCAAAAAAACAAAAAACGAAAGAAACGAACGTTTCTGCTCGCATCACCTTCCCATTTTATCACGTCTCAAACTTTTTTCCAGTACCGCAGACGAAAATTTTTTCACTTTTACGCAACTTTCCGGAAATTTTCCCATTTTCGACTTCCAGCTCCGCAGGCAGTACTGCCTCACGTGCAGCCTTAGGTTTCCGTGGTAGAAACGCGAAGCTGATCGGTACGCAGACACTTGAGGAGCCTCTTTTTTATGAAAATTTTCGGGAACCCACTTGCAGAGCCCTCTGTTTTGGGGTAAAATATCAAAAAGACGTCCAGTTACCTTTCGTCCCGGATCCCCTTTCCCGCGACTCGGACTTTTCCGCTTCCCGCGACTCGGACTTTCCCGCTTCCCGCGACTCGGACTTTCCCGCCTGGCAGCGTCCGCACCGCCTCCCCCCATTTCGATCCCAAGAGCAAAAAATGAAAAATCCCGGAAATTTGAAAAATCTGCGATTTATCGCCGGCCTTCTATTTCTAGCGTGCTTCACCGCCGCAAGTCTGGGTTGGAAACCGGCCTCGGAACTCCTCCATCTTCAGCTCGGCCCGATGTCTGTGCGTCTGCTTGCGTCATTTTCGTGGGGACTCCTCACGGCACTGGGGACCGTTTTTTTTCTGACGCTCCTTTTCGGCCGTCTTTACTGCTCGGTTTTTTGCCCGCTCGGGATCCTTCAGGAGCTTCTTGGACGCGGACTCCAAGAGGTCCTCGGACCGTCTAAAACGGATCTCCGTACCACGCGTTCCTTCAAATGGATCCGTTACCCGCTTCTCGCGCTCATCGTGACGCTGGCTCTCGCCGGAACGCTCTTTCCTGCGACGTGGCTTCTGCCGTCGTCGAACTACGTCATGATGCTGAACCATCTGGGCACGCCGGAAAGCGGAGCATTTTTCGCTGCGTGGGGATTCCTGATCCTGCTGATCGTGCTGGTACGGCTTCGCGGAAGGATCTACTGTAATTCGTTCTGTCCGGTCGGTGCGCTCCTTTCGCTCATCTCCCGTTTCGCGATTTTTCGTATCCGCGTCCGAAAAAACTGCGTCCACTGCGGAATGTGCGAGAAAAAATGTCCCGCCGGCTGCCTCGATCCAAAAACCGGCCGCGTGAACGCCTCGGAATGTCTCGTCTGTCTTGAATGTCTGATGGAGTGCCGCGTCAACGCCCTCACCTACGCGCCGCCCTTCCTCGGAAAAGAGCAGGGGAAAGAGCAGACGTGCCGGGGAGTGTGCCTGCCGCAGGAAGAGATCGCACGCTCCAAAGACGTACCGACCCAAGACGTTCCGACCCAAGACGTACCGACCCAAGACGCACCGACCCAAGACGTACCGACCCAAGACGCACCGACCCAAGACGCACCGACCCAAGACGCACCGACCCAAGACGCACCGACCCAA
>SUVI01000146.1 GCA_015062085.1 Planctomycetaceae bacterium | reverse complement strand
AGCGCGGATCGCTTCGATGAGGCGGGCCACCATGACCTGGTCGGAATCTTCCATTCCGCCGAGACCGATGTAGCGGGCCAGTCGAGCGTAACGGACGCCGGCTTCCGGGAATCCGTACTGCGGGAAGGCAGCCTGTTTACGCGGAGCATCCGTCGCGTTGAAGCGGATGACCTGCTCGATGAGCAGAACGTTCGCCAGACCATGCGGGAGGTGGAACGCGGCACCGAGTTTGTGCGCCATCGAGTGGCAGACTCCGAGGAATGCGTTCGCGAATGCCATACCGGCCATCGTTGCGGCATTGTGCACCTTTTCACGGGCGTGGACGTCGGTCAGACCGTCATTGTACGCCTTGCGGAGGTACTTGAACAGCACGCGGCTCGATTCCAGCGACATCGCGATCGTGAAGTCCGTCGCGGTGACTGCGACCATCGATTCCAGAGCGTGAACGATAGCGTCCAGACCCGAGAAAGCAGTCAGTTTCTTCGGCATCGTCATGACAAGATCCGGGTCAACGATCGCCATGGACGGCAGGAGTGCGTAGTCCGCCAGCGGGTACTTTTTGCCAGTCGCATCGTCCGTGATGACTGCGAACGGCGTGACTTCGCTTCCCGTTCCGGATGTCGTCGGGATGCAGATGAGCTGGGCTTTGTCGCCGAGGTGCGGGAACTCGAAAACACGTTTCCGAATGTCCATGAAGCGCAGCGCCAGATCTTCAAATTCGATCTCCGGATGCTCGTACATGAGCCACATGATCTTCGCAGCGTCCATCGGGCTTCCGCCGCCCACCGCGATGAGCAGGTCCGGTTGGAACATACGGATGCGCGCATTGCCTTCCCGAATGGTCGAGAGGTCCGGATCCGGTTTCACGTCGCTGAAGACCTGGATCTCGACGCCGAGTTTCTCCAATTCGCGGGTCACCATGTCGCAGATGCCCAGTTCATAGAGCGGTTTGTCCGTCACGACGAACGCGCGTTTCGCACCCTTGAGGTCCTGGAGCGCGAGCGGAAGGCAGCCGCTCTTGAAGTAGATCTTCTGCGGGACCTGGAACCAAAGCATATTTTCACGCCGTTCGGAAATGGTTTTCACGTTCATCAAATGTTTTACTCCTACGTTTTCGCTAACGCTGTTTCCGCCCCAGCTTCCGCAGCCCAGAGTGAGCGACGGTTCAAGCCGGAAGTTGTAGATGTCTCCGATCGCGCCCTGGCTGGACGGCTGATTGATCAGCACGCGGCCTGTCGAGGCGGTGTCGCCGAATTTTTCGATGCGCTCCACATTCGTCGGATTCGTGTAAAGGACGGACGTGTGTCCCATGCCGCCGAACAGGATCAGCGTCTGCGCTTTTTCCACGGCTTCGTCGAAATCCTTCGCACGGTACATCGCGAGGATGGGGGAGAGTTTTTCGTAGCTGAACGGCTCTTCCCGGTCGATGACTTCCGCTTCGCCGATCAAGACTTTCGTCGCTTCCGGAACCTCGAATCCTGCCATCTGCGCGATCTTCCAGGCCGGCTGACCAACGACTGCCGCGTTGATATGATAGTCTTTAATGAAGGTCTTGCCGAGCATTTCCTTTTCTGCAGGCGTCGTGATGTAGGCGCCGCGCTTGAGGAATTCCGCTTTCACCGCGTCGTAGACCTCATCGACCACGACGACCGACTGTTCCGAGGCGCAGATCATTCCGTTGTCGAACGTCTTGCTCAGGAGGATCGAGTTGACCGCGATGCGGATGTCTGCCGTTTCGTCAATGATCGCCGGGGTGTTGCCTGCGCCGACGCCGATCGCCGGTTTTCCCGAGCTGTACGCCGCAGTGACCATTCCCGGACCGCCTGTCGCGAGGATCAGGTTTACCTGCGGGTGTTTCATCAGTGCGTTCGATTTCAAAATGGACGGTTCTTCGATCCAGCCGATAATGTTTTCCGGGGCGCCTGCCGCGACTGCCGCATCGTGGACCAGTTTTGCCGCCATGACCGTGCTCTTCTTCGCACGCGGGTGCGGGCTGAAGATGATCGCGTTGCGCGTCTTGAGAGCCAGGAGAGACTTGAAGATCGCCGTCGATGTCGGGTTGGTCGTCGGGATCACACCGGCCAGAACACCGATCGGCTCCGCGATCTTGCGGATACCAAACTGCTCATCGCGTTCGATCATGCCGCAGGTCTTTGCATTCTTGAATTTATGGTAGATATACTCGGAAGCGAAATGATTCTTGATCACTTTATCTTCCGTCACGCCCATTCCGGTCTCTTCCGCCGCCGCTTTTGCAAGGGGAAGACGTGCCGCCGCAGCCGCCATGGCAACTGCCTTGAAGATCTTATCGACCTGTGCCTGCGTGAAATTCGCGTATTCCTGCTGTGCCTTGCGAACTTTCATTACGAGTTCGTCCAGTTCACGTTCCGCCATCAACAATTCTTCATTTGCGTCCATTAGTCTCTCTCCTTAAATTTACTAAATGACCAATTTTCGAATACCCAAAATACAAAGTCCTGATAGTTAAGTATCGATATTGGGTTATTGATAACTTGCTATCGATAACTTATGCACGTATGATACATCATTTTTAAAATTCTGCAAGGGGGGGCAAGCAGAATTTTTGATATTTTCCATCTTTTTTTGGAAAAAAAGCCTCCACTGTACTTACAGCAGGTCCTGAATTTTCTTTTTTTCTTTTGGCGGGGCTTGATTTTCCTAAAAAAACGGGTAAAATGAAGAAAAGTTGACTACAGAACTTTAGGAATGAAAGGAAAACAGAATGAAAATCGCACTTCACGGAGCCGCTGGGCGAATGGGGCAGCGTCTCGTTGCCTGCGGTGTCGCAGATCCGGAATGGGAGATCGCAGCAGCGGTCGATATCGCGTCTCATCCTAAAATGGGGACTGACGCGGGGCTGAATGCCGGGCTGGAAGCCATTGGCGTGCCGCTTACGACGGAGATCCCGGCGGATGTGACTCCGGATGCCGTCATCGACTTCTCGCAGCCGGAAGGGGCCGTCAATATGCTCCGCGTCTGTGCAGAACGGAAGATCCCGCTCGTTCTGGCAACGACGGGACTGTCAGCAGACCAGGCCGCTCTGATCTCAGAAGCCGCAAAAGAGATCCCGATCGTGTACGCACCGAACATGAGCATGGGGGTGAACGTCTGCATGAAGCTGGCGCAGATCGGCGCACGTGCGCTTGCGGAACATGACGCGGACGTGGAGATCCTGGAGCGGCACCATCGTTTCAAGAAGGATTCCCCGAGCGGTACGGCTCTCAAGATCGGCGAGCTGGTCGCGAACGAGATGGGGATCACGAATTTCCGCAACGGGCGTGAGGGGATCGTCGGAGAGCGTCCGCATGATGAGATCGCGTACCATGCGATCCGCGTCGGCGACAATCCGGGCGAGCATACCGTTGTGTTCGGCATGATGGGCGAAACGCTGGAAGTGACTGTTCGGTGTTCCTCCCGTGACGGCTACGCAAAAGGCGCTTACGCTGCGGCAAAATTCCTTCAGGGAAAAGAGCCGGGACTCTACGATATGTTCGACGTGCTGGGACTGAAATGACCGAAACGTCTGCCCGATGAAGGATGCCCGCCGTCCTGAAAATTACTGAAAAACACGGTCTTACCTTCCGTCTGTTTTCTTGTCCGGAAAGCAGGCGGAAGTGTTTTTAGGTTGAGATTTAGGTCGAGATTTTGATTGAGATTTTATCTCATTCATGCCGTTTTCTGCATGAACGAGCTCCCCGCCCGCCATACGATCCAGGAGTTTTTTATGAAAAGATTTTTTTTGGGGCGTCTTGCCTGCTGCGGTCTGGTTTTCACCTGCAGCACCTCCTTCCTTTCCATACTTTCCGCACTGGAACTTCCCAAAACCGTTGCGCACCGCGGTTTCTCGGCGATCGCTCCGGAAAATACGTGCGCCTCCATCCGTAAAGCCTGGGAAGCCGGCGCTGGCGGAAGTGAGTGCGACGTCTGTGTCACGCGCGACAACGTGGTCTGCCTCATGCACGACGACAGCACGAAGCGGACCTCAAACGGTAAGACGGACGTCAAAATGGCTGAAGCGGCGTGGGACCAGCTCAAAGAGATTCGCGTCCCGGCGAATACTTTCGGATACGAAGACGAAAAGATCCCGACTCTCGTTCAGGCTCTCGAAATACACAAACAGTGTCCCGGCTGCTATCCGGTCATCGAGGTCAATGATGCCCGTGCGGCTCTCGGTGTTTTGGAAGATCTGAAGAAGACGGACATGCTCGACAAAGCGTTCGTCATTTCCTTCAGCGGCGACGCAGTCAAGACCATTCGTGCGAACAGTAAAGTTCCGACTGCGTATCTTTTCGGAAAACTTGCGACTCCGGAAGACGTCCGAAATGCGGCTCGCCGCACGATCGAAGCGGGTGCGGACATGATCGACATCATGTACCATCCGGGCCTGACTGCCGAGCACATCAAGGCGGGGCATGACGAAGGGGTCCGCGTTTGGGTCTGGACCGTGAATGACCTAACGATCATGAAAAAACTGCTCGCCATGGGTGTGGACAGCGTCACGACGGACCGTCCGGACCTGATGGCCATCGCGCTGGCCGGCGATTCAGAAATGTGCGAATGGATCGGCACCGACGGCGATTTTGAAAACGAAAAGAATTTCACCCCCAAAAAATCCTCGCAGATCGTGATGGGGACGGCAGACCATCCGAATGCAAAAGCGGTCATCGACGCGGAAAAGACGGTACTTGAGACGCTCGTTCTCGCCAACGCGCCTGGAACGAAAGCGGAACTTGAGATCTGCTCTCCGAAAACGACGCTTTCTGCCGTGAGTTTTGGTACCGCAGGTGAAGCGGACGTGACGCTCGCGAAAGACGCAAGCGCGACGGCCTCCTCCATTTTCATTGCTCAGGAACCCGGTTCGAAAGGGTGTCTCACTCTTCGCGGAAATCTTGAAACGATCTCCTTCGCGCTCGGAAACGCCAAAGAAACGTTCGGAAAACTGACTATCGACGGCGGCCAGCTCAAAGTCATGGGACCGGTCAACTTCGGTGACGCGGGCGATTCCGTCATCGAGATGAACGGCGGGGAACTTCTTGCCGGCGGTAACGTCCTCTTCGGCGAAACGAACCTAGGCGCGACGGAATTCACGCTCAACGACGGACTTTTCCACACCCGGCTCGGTCTGACGCTCGGTTCCCATGGAGAAGCGTACCTGAACATTCACGGCGGTGAACTCCGCGCAGACGGTCAGTTCGTCGTCGGTTTTTACTCCGGAAACAGTATCGTGCGCCAGACTGGCGGCATTGCGAACATCCGCGGGACGAATTCTGCCTGGGGAGTCCGTACGAACCCCGGTTTCATCGAAAACTACTCGGCAGACGACATGAACAGCTGCTGCGCGGGCGTTCAGTTTGCCGGCACCCGCCATGGCTCCAATGAATTCCGAGGCGGCGAGACGGGCGAGTACTTCCTCTCCGGCGGCACCCTCAACACTCCGCGCATTTTCAGCATGACGGCCGGACGCAAACCGCTCTTTCATCTTTCTGGAGACGGCATCGCCAACGTCCTTTCCGATCCGGAGATCCCGTACTCCGGCATCGTCTCCGCTCCGATGGAAATGACCGGCGGCACGCTGCGCACCGAGACGATCCTCGCCCGCGGTTTCATGGTGAACGATACGTTCCTCCAGCAGGGCGGAACTCTGGAGCCGGTCGGAAACGCGAAACTTGACGGAAACTTTGAGATGAAAGATTCCCGCGTCCTTTTCCGCGTTGATTCCAAAGAAAAGTTCACCTCGCTGGCCGTCACTGGAAACTTCACGGCAGAAAACGCTGTTTTTGCAGTGGAACTTTCCGACGCGGCGAAAAAAGCGGTGGAGTCCGGGGCCGTCTTGGAAATTCGGCTCTTCCCGGATGCGTGTCCTGCCGGAAACTTTAAGATCATCTCCGATTCTGCCTGTGTCGGTACAGAACGGCTAGAAAAAGAAGGAATTTTGATCCTTCGGAAACGTTGATCTCTTCTCCTGGCGCTCCCATGGAAGGGGGAACTTACTCTGCGGAGAACTCACTCTGCGGAGAACTCACTCTGCGGAGAACTCACTCTGCGGAGAACTCACTCTGCGGGATGGTTCAATTCGCCGGGATGGAAAGCATGGCCTTCTCCGTCCCGGCTGGATGCAAAGAGCGGTTCGCCGGCAGAGGCTGGAGTCCCGCTTGACAGCATGTCGTTTCGTGTTAAAATGTAGCGTAAGTTGGATCGTTTGCTGAGAGTGTCTTGAAACGCACAGGAGGATCGTGAATGGAAACGCTCGTTTATTTGGGTATCGGAGCTCTTCTGGGAGGTGGACTCACGTTCGTCGTACTTCTTTTTAAAGGGCGCGCAGATACGGTGAAATCGGAAGAAAAACTGCTTGCGGCCATTGAAAAAGCGGCAGAGACGAAGGTTTGGTATGAGCGGCTCCTGCAGCAGGCAAACGAGGGGTTTGAAAAAGAACGTGCGGAGTTGGAAGCCAGAAAAGAAGCGGAAGTATTGAAACTTCAGGAACAGTTGGCCCGCGAGATGCAGTTTTTTGAGGAACGTCTTGAAGAAACGCGAGTACGTGCCGAGGAGGAGCTGCGGAAGGTCCAGGAGGATGCCCAGCTGCGCTGGACCCAAACTCTGAAACTCTTGAAAGCGGAGGTTGCCGGGCTGTCGGCAGAGCATCTGGAATCGCAGCAGAAGAAACTTCAGGAATCGAATCAGGAAAATGTCGATCGACTCCTTCTCCCGCTTCGTGAAAAGATCCAGAATTTCACCGACGCCTTTTCCCGCCATCAGACCCAGCAGGCGGAGCTGAAAACGACGGTCGAACAGGTGGTTCGAGGATTAACGGAACAGACGCTGCTTCTTCGGAAGGGTACGGAGGAGCTTACGCGCGCGCTGAAAGCAGATCCCAAAAAACAGGGAAACTGGGGAGAAGCGGTCCTGAAAAACATTCTGGACGCCTCCGGATTGACGGAAGGACGTGACTTTTTCATTCAGGCGCATGAGAAAGATGAAGATGGAAAGACGCTCATTCCGGACATCAAGATCCGTCTGCCGCGCTGTGCGGAAACCATCGGCAGCGTTTCTGACGGTGAAAATGGAGCGCGTGGGCTGGAAGAGCAGTTTTTGATCGTGGATTCGAAAGTTTCCATCACGCACTACCTAGCTTTCATGATGGCGGAGGATGAAAATGAACGAGAGAGTGCTGTCCGGAAGCATGTGCAGTCCGTGAAAAAACACATAGACGAGCTTTCCGAAAAAAATTATGCTGGGAAATTGAAAGGCACTGTCGGCTGCGTCCTGATGTTCATCCCGAATGAAGGAAGCTGGCTGCTCGCAATGGAAAGGGAACCGGGGCTGCTTGTGGAAGCGTACCGGAAACGCGTCCTGCTGGTGAATCCTGCGACGCTCATGCTTGCCCTCAACACGATCCGGCTCATCTGGCAGGGACACCAACAGGCGGAAAATGTGCGCAAGATCATCGACAGCGCGACGCGGATCTACGAAAAGTTTGCCGGGATCTCCGAAAATTTCGTCCGTCTCGGCACGGCGTTAGACTCTGCACGGGATGTGTACTTGCACACCCAAAAACAGTTTGTGGCCGGACGCGGAAATCTTGTACGTCAATTCGAAAATTGGAAGGAACTTGGGATCCAGAGTACCAAACAGCTCCATCCTAGGCTTTTGGAGGAAGCCCAGAACGGTGCGGGATCGGAAACAGACTGAATCCCGTTCTCACGTGCGTCAAAGTTCCAGGAAACGGATCTGTTTTTCCATGATCAGGAGCGCAAGGATCAGGTACGTGTGATTTTTGCCTTCATTGTGCGCACGCACGACCTCACGGATCGTATCCGGATGGATGATCCCGCGTCCGGAGAGTCCGCCGTCTTCCAAAAGCAGACGCCGCACGAGTGGTTTCAGATCGGAACGAAGCCAAAGTCCCATTTTTTCGTACGGCTGAGTTCCGGGAACGTTAAGTTTGGCGAGGATCCGCTGATGCAGATGCGCGGCTTTCTGAACGATCGGCCAAGCGCCGATGAACGTGCCGGTATTTACGTTGCGGACCTTGAGAAAATCAGGACGCCAGCGTTTTAGGATCTGACGCTGGATCGTTTCTCCCATGCGGTACTTTGTGGGGAGGCGGAGAATGGCGTCTGCGATCCCGCGGCTGAGGAACGGAAGACGCACATTGACGTGGGAGTCGAATTTACGCATCGAAAGCGGGATCTCACGGAAAACACGCTGTGCAAGATAGAGATGCCAGATCGCTCCTTCACGTTCTTCGCCGGTCTCGTCGATCGCGCGGTAAAGTGAATCCCGAGCGATCCGCGTACATTCCGAGCGCGGGATCCCAAGGAGAAGATCCGAGTTGACTCCGTCCAGCATGTACGCCTGAAGGTGCTGGAATGCCCAGATCTTTGGCGAAAGACGTCCTTCCGCCATCGTTTTCCGTTCCTCTTCGGTCATCGAAAACGCATACGCTTTGCTCATGTGGAAAAGTTCTCCGGCATGCCCGCGGAAAAGGGTTTGGATCTGTATTTCACGGTAAAAATCAAGTGTCGGGATGACGATACTCGAGGAAAGGTACTGCCCATCCGTCAGACGCACCATCTCTGTGAGTGAGTTTTCATACTTTTGCAGAAAATTCGGATTCAGTTCGTAATTGAAATGCTGCGTGCCTACACACTTTGCAAGCTGTGCCGCAAGCAGGTGGTCTGCGCTTCCAGGGACACCAAGCGCGACGGACTTCATCTTTTCCTGGATCTCTGAGGGAAGAAGTCCTAAAATGGAACGTGCATCAAGCCCCCCTGAAAGAGAGATGCCGAACCCGGTCATACCGTTTTCGTTAAGCGTGTATTTTTCTCCCTGCTGACGGACCGACATTCGGAACGCCTCGGCAACTTCGTCCACCGTGCTGGCTGGACCGCCGACAGGAAAAGAAGCGTAACGCGTACGCGTGACCTGACCAGTTTGCCGATCCCACGTAAAGAAACCGGACGGAGGGAGAACTTCGATCCCTTCGATACTCGTGTGAGTATGCAGATAGTGGCCCCACGTGAAGAAATCGACCAGTGCTTCCCGATTTATTTTCCGACTTACCGCGGGGCACTGGAGCAGCGTTTTGAGCTGCGGCGCAAAAAGGAAACCATCTGCCGTCTGGGTCCAGTAAAGAGGACGCGTCGCGAATTGGTCACAGAAGATCGAAAGTACCTGATTTCGCGAGTCCCAGAGCACACCTTGAAAACGCCCTTCCACGTTTGCGAGAAATTCTTTGCCGTAAGTCAGAAGCCCATCCAGAAGCCGCTCGGCAACTGTAATTGGAGCGGATCCATCTTTCAGAGAAACGTTCTGCACGCAGGAATTTGGAACGCTCTGCTGCACTGGAGCGTCGGCGTTGACGGCGGGTTCCTGAACGCGGAGTTCCTGTGCGTGGATCTCTGGAGCGTCGGCGTTGACGGCGGGTTCCTGAACGCAGGGGGCCTGTGCGCGGATCTCCGGAGCGTCGGCGTTGACGGCGGGTTCCTGAACGCAGGGGGCCTGTGCGTGGA
>SUVI01000145.1 GCA_015062085.1 Planctomycetaceae bacterium | reverse complement strand
TGATGGGGCTTTTGCTTCCGGCTGTTCAGGCTGCGCGGAGTGCGGCACGGAAATCGGTCTGTCAGAATCATCTGAAACAGTGTGCTGTGGGGATCGAGCAGTACATCGCGGCTCATGACGGGCAGATCCCGCCTGGCGGGTTTGAGTACCAGTACCTCATGAAGGGGGGACGGAATTTTGCCTGGTCGATGTACATTTTGCCGTATATCGAGCAGGGAGTACTTTACCAGCAAGTCAGTCAGGACCATGCTTTCAATGCCGCGCAGAATGCTGAGGCTGCGAAGACGGTCATTCCTGTCTATTTGTGTCCGGAGCTGGCGAAAGCGGAGTCGGTCGTTGGCGGGATGGGGCAGACTCATTACGGCGCGGTGAGCGGGACGACGCTTCCGGAGAAGACGAAGTCCGGAGACATGAACGGGGCGATGATCTTTACTGGAACACCGATCAAAAACTCTTTCGGCAGAGTTACCGGACAGTCCGAGCCGCTGACGTATTCGGACGTGACGGATGGGATGGGATTTACGCTCTTTTTGGCGGAAGATGCGCGTTCCAACGAACACTACGCCTACGGGGACCGGGCGTGGATCTCGGCGAACAATGTCTTCGAGGTCGCGCATTGCGTGAATCGCGGACCGGCGGACGACAATGAGATCCACAGTCTCCACTCCGGCGGTGCGCATGCGGCATTCGGTGATGCGTCTGTCCGGTTTCTTGGCGAAAGTGTGAGCCGGGAGGTCCTCGGCGCGATGATCACACGCGATTTTGGCGATCTGGGTGCGTATTCCTTCTGAAGCAGAATGAGGAGAAAAATGAAAACGAGAAACTGGATCAAAAGTTGTGCGGTTTTTCTGCTGTCGGCGGTGTCTGTGTCTGTTTCGGCGGCAACGGTGGAATGTACGCTCGATTTTGAGAATTACGTCACCGGGACGAATACGTATTTTCAGGGAACGGTTCCTGCGGGAACTTCCGGCGGAAATTATGCGGGACTCCACACGATCCAGACGGCCGCCGGCTCCGTGACGCTGACCACCGACTGGGCGAACTGGGGTTTGCTTTATCCCGGATACGGTTACGCCGATGCGTGGAGCTGGGGCGGGGGATTCACTGTTTCCGGCGTGAATGCGGAAAACACTTCCGCGCCCCGTACGACGACGGCAAACGGTATCGTTCAGGCAAACGGTGCGTATGTGCACTCGAGCAATGATTTTGCCGCGGTTGCCGGGACGACGAATTATCCCGACGCGAACTATGGCCTCACCGTCAGCGGTGCGAACGGAAGCAGCGGGTACGCGGTCTTGTTCGGGTCGTCGGATACGGCGATTTCCGGCGGGACACTCTCTTTTTCGCAGCCCGTCTCGCTGAAATCGATCGACTACACGAACACGGTCGGCGTGCTGGCGGTGGAGACGTTCGGCGACACGTTTTCGCAGAAAGCCTCGGACGGCAACTGGGCCGCGCTCATCATGCAGGGATGGAATGCCGCAGGAGAACAGGTCGGACAGAAGGTCCTGATGCTGCACGACTATTTGGTCGGCGATTCCATCGTTGATTCCTGGATGACGGCAGATCTGGAAAATTTCGAAACGAAACTGTACGATCCGCGCTACTATGGCGTGGATGCGTCCGACGCGGACTACCAGCAGATGGTAGAGGATGTGGCGAACGGGATCTTTCTGGCAAACGGAGTGCCCTATCTTGCCGACGCGGGAACGTTCGAGGACATTTCGTCGCTGACCTTCACCTTCAACGGTTCGGATGCCGGAATGTGGGGGCTGAATTTCCCGACGTATGCCGCTCTTGATGATCTGGTTTTCAGCTATCTTGGAGAGGCGATCGATCCGGATGACCCGAATGTGCCGCCGATCGTTCCGCCGGTAGGACCCGGAGTCGAGACGAATGTACCGGAGCCGGCAGGATGGCTTCTTCTGGTGCTCGCTGCCGGACTGGGGTTTGGTATCCGCCGGAAAAAGTAAGTCGAGGGAATGGTTTGAAATAAAAAAAGCCGATCTTCTGGGATCGGTTTTTTTTGTGGATTCATTCGGGAGTAAGAGACGGTGGGGGTTTTGACTAAAGGTCCCACGCGCGACGGCACTCTTCGAGAGCCGTCTGGCTGCCCGTCATGTCATGAACGGCCGTGAGGGAGGAACATTTTGAAAATCATTCCTCCCTCAGACTCCCTCTTCAAAAACTTTTTAAACTGTTTTTGTGCTTTTCGTGGTTAAAATTTAGCTAAAGATTCCACGCACGATCTTACCCTTCGGGAAAGATCTGGCTGCCCGTCATGTCGCCACGGCCGTGAGGAAGGAACATCTTGAAAGTTGTTCCTCCCTCAGACTCCCTCTTCAAGAACTTTTTAAACTGTTTTTGTTCTTTTTTGTTTTTTTTCGTGCTTTTCGTGGTTAAAATTTGGCTAAAGGGCCCACGCGCGATCTTACCCTTCGGGAAAGATCTGGCTGCCCGTGAAGAGACCGCGGCCGTGAGGAAGGAACATCTTGAAAGTTGTTCCTCCCTCAGACTCCCTCTTCAAGAACTTTTTAAACTGCTTTTGTGCTTTTTTGTTTTTTTCGTGATTTTCGCGTTTAAAATTTGGCTAAAGGACCCACGCGCGATCTTACCCTTCGGGAAAGATCTGGCTGCCCGTGAAGAGACCACGGCCGTGAGGAAGGAACATCTTGAAAGTTGTTCCTCCCTCAGACTCCCTCTTCAAGAACTTTTTAAACTGTTTTTGTGCTTTTTTGTTCTTTTTCGTGCTTTTCGTGGTTAAAATTTGGCTAAAGGTCCCACGCGCGACGGCACTCTGCTTGAAAAGCGACGCGAGACGCGCCGCCTCCCAAAAGCGATGCGAGACGCACCGCCTCCCAAAAGCGATGCGAGACGCACCGCCTCCCAAAAGCGATGCGAGACGCACCGCCTCCCAAAAGCGATGCGAGACGCACCGCCTCCCAAAAGCGACGCGAGACGCGCCGCCTCCCAAAAGCGACGCGAGACGCACCGCCTCCTAAAAGCGACGCGAGACGCGACGCCTCCCAAACTGGCTGCCCGTCATGTCGCCGCGGCCGTGAGGAAGGAACATCTTGAAAGTTGTTCCTCCCTCAGACTCCCTCTTCAAGAACTTTTTAAACTGTTTTTCTTTTTTTGTTTTTGTTTTTGCCGTTTCCAAGTCATCTTTGAGCTTTCTTCCGAAAAAGTCGGCAGGAAATCGAAACTTCTTTCAAAAAATTGGGACGTCCCGCCTTTACAAAAAGTCGAAAATGAGGTAAAATAAAGAAATATCGTTTTTTCAGATCATGTTTTTTAAGAGGCTATTCATGTCAAACGATCCGAACATCCATGCGGTAAATCCGGCGAATCCTTCCACGACGGAATACGGGGCGGAACAGATCTCTCACCTCAGTGACCTGGAGCACGTGCGAAAACGTCCCGGCATGTACATTGCGGATACGACAACGCGCGGTCTGCACCACCTCGTTTACGAAGTCGTGGATAACTCCATCGACGAAGTCATGGCAGGCTATGCGTCGTTCGTTAACGTGACGATCAACACAGACGGCTCGATCACCATTGAGGATAACGGGCGCGGTATCCCAGTCGAGATCTACCCGGAACTCGGCATTTCGACTCTGGAAGGAGTCATGACGGTGCTGAAGTTCGGCGGTAAATTCGGCGACGGAGCCTACACGACCTCCGGCGGTCTGCATGGTGTCGGCGTCACGGTCGTGAATTTCCTCTCCGAGTGGTGCACTTGCCAGGTCTGCCGCGACGGTTTCGTCTGGCAGCAGGAATACGAACGCGGTGTCCCGACTGGACCGGTCGTGAAGATCGGAAAGTCCGACGCGACAGGAACGAAAACCACTTTCAAACCCGATCATGAGATCTTTCCGGAGATCAAGTTCCAGTACAACACGCTTTTCCGCCGTCTGCAGGAGCTTGCGTTCCTGAACAAAGGCGTGCGCATCAACTTTAAGGACAATCGGACCGGGGACGGCGATTCGTTCTATTTTGAACGCGGTATCGTGGAATTCGTGGAGTATCTCAACCGGACGGTGACACCGATCCACAAAGATGTTATCAATATCAAAGGCTCTCAGAACGGCGTGGAGTGGGACATCGCGCTCCAGTACACGTCCGAGTACACGGAAAATGTGCATTCCTACGTCAACAACATCAACACGGTGGAAGGCGGAACGCACGTTTCGGGTTTCCGTGCTGCCATCACGCGCTCGATGAACCGCTACGGCGTGAAGGAAGACCTTTTCAAGAAAATGACCCCCTCCGGCGACGACTTCCGCGAAGGGATCACCGCCGTCATTTCTCTCCGTGTTCCGACGCCGCAGTTTGAAGGTCAGACGAAGACGAAACTTGGAAACGGCGAAGTGGAAGGGATCGTTTCGTCGGCGGTCTACGAATTCATGATGAATTTCTTTGAGCAGAATCCGACCGACGCCAAAGCACTGATCCAGAAAAGTATCCTGGCCGCCGATGCCCGTGACGCTGCCATGCGTGCGAGAAAAGCGGTCCGCGAACGCAAGGAAGTCCTTTCTGCAGGCAGTCTTCCGGGGAAACTTCTGGACTGCACGAGCCGCGATTTTGAGAAGTGTGAACTCTACCTCGTCGAGGGCGACTCGGCAGGCGGGACGGCAGAAGGGGGCCGAATGCGCGAATTTCAGGCGATCTTGCCTCTGCGCGGAAAGATCATCAATGCCTACAAAGCGCGTGAAGACAAAGTGCTTGCCAATCAGGAAGTCCGCAGCATGATCTCTGCGATCGGAACGGGGATCGGCGACGACATTAACCTGGACAAACGGCGATACAACAAGATCATCATCATGACGGACGCCGACGTGGATGGCTCGCACATCCGCACGCTGCTTTTGACGTTCTTCTACCGTCAGATGTACGACTTGATCAAAGGCGGATTCGTTTACGTCGCGCAGCCGCCGCTCTTCCGCATCACGCAGAAGAAAAAGGTCTCCTACGTCCAGACCGACGAAGAGCTGAAGTCGATGCTGCTGACGAATGGACTGAAAGATTCTGTCTTTGACCCGATGGACGGACGCATCATCGAAGGGGAGGCGCTTCTGAAACTGACGAAGATCCTCGGCTCTCTCGAAGAATCGATCAGTATGCTGGAACGCCGCGGCATCAGTCTGAAAAATCACGCACTGCTTCAGGATCCTGTGACGGCGCGTCTGCCGGTCCTTCATGCGTTCGTGGGCACGCAGGAATTCTGGTTCCTCGATCATGCGCAGGTGGAGCAGTTTGCCGCGAAGTACGAAGAAGAGCACCAGACCGAAGTGGAAGTCCGTTACGGGACCCACCTCCATACGGAAGAAACCCTTCCTGCCGAAGGCGAAGAAGGCGCGGAAGAGAAAAAGAAGCTCGTCCTCCCGGTCATGGAGATCCACGAAGTGCGCTCGATCAACAAGCAGCTTCTGGAACTGCGGAACATGGGTTTCGAGATCGACTCGCTCATCACGCAGCCGCGCACCGGCCTGGAAGGAAACCGCTACGAACTGCGCTTCGGTGAAAGCATCGTGGGACTGGATGACCTCCGCGGTCTCCTGCCGTCGATACGAAATGCGGGAAGCAAAGGGATCCAGATCGCACGCTTTAAAGGTCTGGGGGAAATGGATGCGGAAGAAATTCGCGATACGACGCTCGACCCGGCACAGCGCACGATGGTCCAGGTCAAACTGGAAGATGCGGCAGCTGCGGACGATCTTTTCCGCATTCTGATGGGCGAAAGCGTGGAACCGCGCCGCGAGTTCATCGAAAAATACGCGCTCGACGTGACGAATCTCGACGTTTAAGAGCAAGGTTTTCAAAAGAAGACCGCGGCGAAATGGTAAATCTCGACGCGGTCTTTTTTCTATCGTGAAAGAAAGAAAAGATCCCCGACTGAGTGATTTTCAACCGGGGATCTTTTTTTATGCTTCTTTATGCTTCGTCCTCTTCATCGCCGATCGGAGCGTTTTCTTCGACCGGCACGACTTTCACGGCAACCAGGCGATCGTCGGCATCCACATTCATGATGCGGACGCCCTGCGTGTTTCGTCCGGTCACGCGGACTTCGTCAACGTTCATGCGCTGGATCTTTCCGCGGGCCGTCATCATCAGGATCTGATCGCCGGGGAAGACTACCGCGATGCCGATGACGCTGCCGTTGCGCTGGGACGTCCGAATGTCCATGATCCCCATTCCGCCGCGGGTCTGGCGTCGGTAGGAGCGCGCGCTGGAATCCGCGTTCTCCGCTCCTTCAGCGGTCTCTTCCGTTTCGGGAACTTCCACGTTTTCAGGCATTTCGGCGTTTTCAGGCATTTCGGCGTTTTCGTCTTCCGGAGCCGGCACTTCAGACGTATCGTGTCCGAATGGCGTCTGTTTTCCATAGCCATTCTGGCAAATGGTCAGCAGATTGGCACCCGGCTTGACGATGGCCATGCCGACGACTTCATCTTCGCCGCGCAGCTTGATCCCGCGCACGCCCGTGGCGGTACGCCCCATCGGACGGACATCGGTGTGGTCGAAACGGATCGCACGGCCATTTTTCGTGGAGAGGACGATGTCTTCGCCCGGTCCCACGATGTCGACGCCGATCAGTTCGTCGTCCTCACGCAAATTGCACGCGATCAGACCGAGTTTTCGCGGACGGCGATAGTCGGAAAGTTCCGTCTTCTTGATGACGCCCTTCTTCGTCGCCATGACGAGGTAAAGCCCCTCCTGATCGAACTCGCGGACCGGGAGACAGCGTGCGATGTGCTCGTCTTTTTCCAGTGTGAGGAAATTGACGATAGCGCGTCCCATGCCGTCGCGGGCAACTTCGGGAATGTCGTAGATCTTGCGCCAGTAGACCT
This sequence comes from Planctomycetaceae bacterium, assembly GCA_015062085.1. Next base: position 2,843 of record SUVI01000145.1, on the reverse strand, counting down.
TCCCTTTGTTCGTGAAGAACATGAGGAAGTCATGCGTGGAGCCCACGATCAGGTGTTCGATCGGATCCTCGCCCTTGGTCTTCGCACCCTTGAGGCCTTTTCCGCCGCGGCGCTGTGCTTTGAACATCGAGGTCGAAGTCCGCTTGATGTACCCGCCGGACGTGATGGAGACGACCATGTTTTCTTCGGTGATGAGGTCTTCCAGATTCGTATCGAGATCCACCAGCTCGATTCCCGTACGGCGAGCGTCCCCGTAGCGGTCGCGCATTTCTTCGAGATCTTCGCGGATGATGGCGAGAATGTTCGCGTTGTCCGAAAGGATCCGATCGTACTCTTTAATGTTTTCGAGCAGTTCGTTGAATTCGCCCGCGAGTTTTTCCTGCTCCAGGTTGACCAGCTGGCCCAGCGTCATGCGGAGGATCGCGTCGACCTGGACCGGCGTGAGCGTGTACTCCGTACGCTGTCCGTACTCCAGAACGTAATTCGCAAAACCGTCTTCGCCCAACGCGCGTTCGATGAGCGACGAGGGGCACTTGATCTCGGAAAGGAGCCGGGCTTTCGCTTCCGCCTGCGTTTTCGAGGTCCGGATCGTTCGGATGACGTCATCGATGTTCGCGTGCGCCAGAAGGAGACCTTCCACCGTATGCTTGCGCTGCCGCGCTTTGTTCAGGAGGAACTGCGTTCTGCGGCGGATGACGCTCATGCGGTGACGGATGAACTCCTGGAGCAGTTCCTTAAACGGCATGATGCGCGGTTTCCCGTCCACTAGAGCAAGCAGGATGATGGAAAAACTGTCCTGCAGCGGCGAAAATTTGTAGAGCTGATTCAGCACCACGTTCGGGTCGGCATCGCGTTTCAGTTCCAGAATGACGCGGACCGGTTCCTTCAGGTCGCTTTCGTCGCGGATGTTGGAGATCCCCTCGATCCTGCCGTTGGTGACCAGTTCGGCGATTTTGTTGATGACGTTGATCCTCGTCTGCTGGTACGGGATCTCGGAGACGACGATGCGGGAGCGGTTCCCCTTCATCTCTTCAATGGCGGCACGCGCGCGAACGACGATGGTGCTTCTTCCCGTCAGGTACCCATTGTAGATGCCTGTGCGTCCGCAGATGATGCCGCCGGTCGGGAAGTCCGGACCGGGAACGATGGACATGAGTTCGGGAAGCGAGACGCCGGGGTCGTCGATGACTCGGATCAGAGCGTTGCAGATCTCCGTCAGATTGTGAGGCGGAATGCTCGTCGCCATACCGACCGCGATCCCGTTCGCACCGTTGACCAGCAGGTTCGGGAATTTGGAGGGGAGGACGACCGGTTCCAGATTGCGTTCGTCATACGTGGGGACGAAGTCGACCGTGTCGAGCTTGAGGTCCTCGAGCATCATGGCTGCGAAGCGGGACATTCTGGCTTCCGTGTATCGCATAGCCGCGGGGGGAAGACCGGCGATAGAGCCGAAGTTTCCCTGTTTATCGACCAGGACGTACCGCATGTTCCACTCTTGCGCCATACGGACCATAGTCGGATAGACGATACTTTCGCCGTGCGGGTGGTAGTTTCCGCTGGTATCGCCGGAGATCTTCGCGCTCTTCACTCGAGCCGAGGCCGGCCCCAGGTTCAGGTCGTTCATCGCCACAAGGATACGGCGCTGGGAGGGTTTCAGCCCGTCGTGAACATTCGGGAGAGCACGGCTCACGATGACGCTCATAGCGTACGTGAGGTAGCTGTTCTTCATCTCCTCTTCCACGGTGTACTCAAGCAGCCGGCCGCCGCCGACGATCTCACCGCCGGCACCGGGATTTTCGTTTTCATCCATCGGAGGAATGTCGTTTGCGTCAGACACGATTCAACCTTCTAATAAAGTACTCAATATTAATTAATACCACCAAATGATTTTACCATTTTTTGAATAAAATTTCAAGCCCCCCCAATGGACATTTCGAAGGAAATTTTTCTTTTTCATCTGCCAGAGTAAAAAAAATGTTAAGATTTGCCGATTTTGAGTTTTAATAAATCCTTTTTACTTTTTTTTGCTTTTTGAGTGCAAAATCTTGGGAAAAGGCCTCAATAAAATACGGGAGCGGATCCCAAAACGGCAAAAAAACTTGAATATTCACGGGATTCTGTTTCGGATTCCCTCTTGACTAATTTTCGTAATGTGCTAAAATAAAGGGAATATGTTTTTTATTGTGTGCTTTGGTAATCGTTTCATTCGAAAGGAAAGCCGGAGCAGATTAAGAGTTTGAGTTCTACTCAGAAGAAGGGATGAGAATCCATGACGAAGTACGTTTATAGTTTTTCTCAGGGCAATGCCGACGGCAACAAAGACATGCGTGAGCTGCTTGGCGGTAAAGGTGCCAACCTTGCCGAAATGGCGCGCAACAATCTGCCGGTTCCGGCTGGTTTCACCATCACGACCGAAGTCTGCACGTATTTCTACGATCACGGCAAGACCTATCCGGAATCCCTGAAAGCCGACGTCGAAGCCGCCATGAAAGGCATCGAAGCTGCGATGGGCAAAAAATTCGGCGATACGGAAAATCTTCCGCTGCTGGTCTCCTGCCGCTCCGGCGCGCGTGAATCCATGCCCGGTATGATGGACACCGTTCTGAACATCGGTCTCAACGACAAGACCGTCCAGGTCCTCGCCGAGAAATCCGGTTCCGAACGTTACGCCTGGGACTGCTACCGCCGCTTCGTCCAGATGTACGGCGACGTCGTGCTCGAAATGAAACCGGCCAACAAAACTGAGATCGACCCCTTCGAAAAGATCCTCGAAGCCAAAAAAGAGGCTTGCGGCGTCGAACTCGACAGCGATCTGTCCGCTGACGCTCTGAAAGAACTGGTCG
>SUVI01000144.1 GCA_015062085.1 Planctomycetaceae bacterium | reverse complement strand
CCGAAATAGAACCACCCGTTCAGATGCGCAAAGGAACGCGCAAAGGTTTCCGCCTCGAATGAAAAGAGCGGAACGAAATTTACGCCGTCTGATGATTCCCAGACATGATTTCGCACGATGCGGCGAGGCTGGTCTTTCGGCGCCTCCGTTTCTGCCGGTGTCTGTTTCAGCGGTGCGATCCCTTCACAAAAAAGAACTGCGCACTTCTCCGTACCGTCTTCTGTCCGCCAGGTCGTAAAATCCATCACGAAAATGTTTTCCGGAAGAGCAAGCCGGACAGCATGGATCTTTCCGTCTTTCACTTCCGCAGAATACGCGCCGAAAGGTTTCATTCTGTATTGCGCAGCTGCCTTTGAGAGGTAGCGGCGTGTTCTGTAGAGGACGCGGTCTTTGAATGGCGTCGTACCAATGAGATAGACCGTCAGCGGAACGTCTTCCGTGGGAGTAAATCCGATCGGAGTATCCGGAAGAAGCTCCGAAACGTCCTGCGGTGCTGCCTCAAAATCATTTTTTTCCGGAACGTACCGATAGAGAAGCGCTGCAGGGCCGTCGGTGTATTTCGATTTCTGAAAGTAAAGTTCGCTGGACGCCAAAAGAGCGGTGGGGAACTGGAAAAAAGAATGGATCCGGTACCCGCCGGCCTCGCGGAGGACCATCGTCTTTCCCCAGTCGTCCGAGATCCCGATCCCGTAGCATCCGCAGAAGATCTTCCCCTGAAACTCCGCCATATCCAGATTATGGATCCCGTTCGGGAATGTACGGACCTTCTCCCACTCGCCGTTTTTCTGCTTCCGGTAGAAATTTCCCAGCTCCCACCCTTCACGCGGATCGATCCCCGGTGCGTAAAGCTGACCGTCTGAAAAAACGCGGTAGACTCCGATCTGTTCATCCGGAACGGTCCACTCATGCTCAAACACACCCTTTTCCGGATCAAACGCAAAGATCGGGACCGGTCCAGCATTCGCAGCCGGCGGTGAATTGTCGTACGCGCCTGCGCCAAGATAGACCTTTCCTGCGTACGCCTGCATCGTCCAGACATTCCGCGCATACGCGAACTCGCCGTCCGGATACCGTTCCTGAAGCGGGATCCCAAGGTACTCTGCCCGCTCAGTCAGATCTGGAGCCGCAGTCTGATCTGGAGCCGCAGTCTGATCTGGAACCGCAGTTTCGGAGGCCTCTCCAGCCCAAAGCGGTACTGCGTGCGTCAGCGTCAGGAAAATTCCCCCGATCATCCAAAACAGATTTCCAAAATTCCGGTACATGAAGATCTCTCCTTCCTATCTTCCACTCTTCCTCGCGAAAACACCTAAAACGCCATTTTCGCCCGTTCGCCACCGCTCTCCAAACATCAAAACGCGACGTCCGCATAAATCGGCGAGTGGTCCGACGCATCCAGCGCATCCTGATCCAGCACGACACGCAGAGTCGCGACGCGGCATTTTCCCTGCTCGACGAGAATGTGGTCGATCGAATTGGCTTTCACGTTTCCTTTCCTTCTCGGAAAACCGCGGTACTTTCCGTCTTCGCTGCGTACCGGATCTCCATGATGTGAGGCCTCCTGAGACACGGATCCCGCGATCTCCTGCGCACTTACCCACCCATTTTCAGCAAAATGGTTCATGGGATCACTTCCGACCCGGCAGTTAAAGTCACCGCCGCCGATCGCAGGACACTTCCACGTTTCCTGAAGTTTCCGTATCTGCGCGAGGACCATCTCGGCATTCCGGACGCGGATCGGATTGCTTTCCGGCGTGGATCTCCACCAAAAGTGCGTCGAAAACGCAATGAAACGCCTCCCGGTCGCTTTCACCTCAAAAACTGCCCACGTCATTCCTTTGCTGCGGTCCAGCTCAACATGAAAAAGAGAGAATCCCTCATCCAGCAGCGTCAGACGATCTTTTCGGTAAAGTATCGGAATGTAATTGCGCGCTTTCTCCTCATCCGTTCCGCGAACGAACCCCCATTCCGGTCCAAGGTCCGTGAAAAGACGCGATCTCCACCAGCTCGGCGTCACTTCCTGCAGCGCGATCACATCCGGAGCGTACCGCCGGAAAACGTCAACAAACGCCCCTTCCCGCTGCGGCCCGACCGGATTTCCAAAGTAGTCACCCCAAATATTCGCCGCCATAAACCGCACTTCCGCCCCTTCCGCACGCAGGGAAACGGCACTCTGCGCGGCACTCTGCTCTACATTCAAAACGGGATCCTCTGCCGAAACCGGACCGCCCCGCAGCACAAACACTGCCAAGAGCGTGAACACTGCCAAAAACACAAAAAACGGATACGCGAAAAATCCCCTTGATCTCATCAAAATCCCCTTGATCTCATCAAAATCCCCTTGATCTCATCAAAATTTCCTTTGATTTGAATTTCCTAATGAATTAAAATAAAATGCGGCAAAAGGACCAGGCTGGAACCCCGCAGGATCTCACTTAACGGAAACGTTTCTCAACCACCCCATCCCGCCATTTTCTATGAAAGGTAAAACTATTTTCGGAAAAGCTCGTGCATCATCTCAAGGGATCTCTCAACGAGTATCTGTCCGCCTTCCGGTCCCACCATGTTCGATTGAACGACGGCACCGTATCCTCCCCCCTTCACGGCACGCTCCGAAGGAAGGTAAGTCCCGTCTCCCTGAACCCCCTCGCAAAGCTGCACGACGAACGTCTGGACCGCCGGAGACCGAGACTTCATCTGGATCCCAAAGTCCGTGTAAAGCTCAAACTGATTCGTGCAGAAGACCGTGTCGCCGATCCGTACCGCACGCACGCAGGTCCGATACGTTGGCGCAGGATCCTCCGCGAGTTTCTCCCAGCGTTCCACAATACTGCGATGCCAGGCTCCCAGAGCGTGCGGTCCGGAAGCGCCACGGTCAGGTGCATTCGCCGCGGCCTCTTCCATCTGTTTCGCATTAGTGAGCGCGTTCTCATAGTCCACTTTCGTGATGAGACGTTCCGGAAGTTCGATCTCCTCGTAGAGACACTTCACAACTGACGGCACTTCGCGAACATTCTTAACCGTTTCAAAAGTCTCATTCACGGCATTCACGATGCGGCGGGCCAATTCTTCCGTCCGTTCAAGCCCGCGCAGTCTCTGCATCCGGATCTCCGCCTCATGCCGATAGCGAATGTGCGGTGATTGATCGCCGGCAGCACCGCACAGTCCCAAAACCACGACGTCCTTTCCATACCTTTGGCGAAGCAGTTCCCGAGCCGGATGCCAAAGATCCGCGTCAATGAAACTGGAAGATCCATTCACCTGCGACGGACACGCCACGTTCACGAGGATCGCTGCCGGAGCATCGTCCTCACCTTTCCAGAAAAACATGCAGCCGACATCATGGTCTTCCATCCCTTCAACGGCACGGAAATTCGGATCATTCGTGCTGCCGTACATCACGGCGTTCCCGTTTGCGTAGACCGCCCGCCGATTGTACGCAGCCGCCGCCAGTCCCAGACCGTAGGAGTACGCTCCTTCCGTGCGGCTTTCCCACGCTCTGCGGATCGCGTCGATGACACGTTCAGACGCGAACTCAATGTACTCGCTGGGCTTCATGACACTGCCGTCTTTCGGAAGCACATAGTATCCGTCCGCGTTCATGTCCGGCGCACTGTGCGTGTGCGTCGCCGTGAGGATCAGGCTGCGGACGTCCAAGTCAGGAAAGTTCTGACGGAACTTCTCGAAAACGGCCTCCTTAAAGAGCTTCTGAATGCAGGCGGTGTCGATGCTCACAAAAATGACGCAGGCACTTTCACCATCCTCACCGACCTTTTCCGCCACAGCAGCGTTGGCCGTCACGGGAGTCGCGACCCCTTGGGAGATCCGAGTATAAAACTGCCCGGCAAGCGAAACGGGACGCAGCGGCGTAATGTCTGAGGAGGCTGCGCCCACGTAGAATCCGGGAGCCGCACGTCGTCCGCCCCAGACGCGGAATTCCGTTTTCGACGCAAGCCGGACCGCTTGCTTTTTCAGAAAATCGACACTTTGCTTTACGTCCGCGGAAGGATCTTCCGGATTTCCAAGATACTCGATCCCGAGCAGGACCGGAGCGGCATTGACGCCCGCGAGTGTTTCGAGCATTTCCGCGATCTTTCCCGTCCCAGTCCCTAAAGGAACGTCTTCACCGGCCTCATTCAGATCGTGAAGGTCCAATCCGACCGTTCGACCTTTCAGCACCGCAACACCAGCCGCCGGCTCCAAACCGGAACGGATCCAGTGCCCCGTGTCGCTGAACGCACCAATGGCGGGTGAGTATTTTGCGCATTCCTTCATGACGAGAGACGGATGCCAAGTATTCGGTGAGCTTTTTTTGTCGTGACCGTGCATCCCCACCGTGATCCCGTACTCCTCGCCAAGACGTTCCAGCATGGGGAGCTGTTCCGGACGCGGTTCACTCACAAAATAGCGAACGCCAAGCATTCGGCTGCGCTCGAAAATGCGCCGGCACGCCGCTTCATCAGAAGGATACGCACCGTAGTAGAGCGCCGTCAGTTCCAAGCCGGCTGAATCGAGTTTCGTCCTGATCTTCCAGAGCGCTTCGTCACTGAGCGCCGCAGGATCCAGTTTTCCCTCGATCCCGCCGCCGACGGTCTGAAAATTGAATCCGTAAAGCGAATCGATCCCCATTTCCGAGACCTGATCCACCGTCTCCCAAAACGTAAACTTTCGGAACGAGTACGCCGCGACCGTTATTTTCCAGTTCAATTTTTGAAGCGCCCGCTCCGTTTCAGCAAATGAAGGCGCTTCCGAGTCTCCCATCCCTGCCGCATCTGCAGGCCCACCGCCCGAATCCCCAAAAACAGCAGGACCGGCCGCCATGAAAAGGAGCGCCGCAAGTAAGAGCACAAACGGGAAATGAATTTTTTGAGTCATCCAGGTCCTCCTGATTTTTAAGGCAGGTAAAATTCGGAAAAAGGGAGAAACGCATTCTCTTCAAAACTTCAGTGCCCCTCCCAGAGCATGAAAAACCAACGCTCTCGAGGATCAGGAACTCGTAAAAACACGAAATCCGCATCTTTCCATGCTTTCACTTCCATGCTTTCACTTTCGTGTTTTCACTTTCGTGTTTTCATTCGTCCCAACGGCTCACATTCCGAGACGCGCTTTTTCTGCACGCTGGCGGATCTCTTCGCTCTGAGAGACGTCCTTCACTTTTTGAAGGATCGGATCAAAGACGGCTTTGTTCGGCTGGCGGAGGAATCGGTGATGCGCAAGCTCCACGATGGAAACGCACGCGGTTTGCGCCAAGACCTCATCATCCAGCATTTCCGCGAGCCACTGGACGATCTCAAGAGTACGGACGGCTTTTGCACGTTCCACAGCCAAAAGACGGTCTTCCGGGACCACCGCTTTCTCAAACGCCCGCTTCAGGTCGGCAAACACTTCTGCCGCAGGCCGTTCGGACGGGATGGTGATCACGCGAATGAAAGCTCGCAGTGCCGCCGGATCTCCGGTTTCCGCACGTTTCCAGAGAAGTGCCGCGTGTTCTGCATTCGGCCAATTGCACAGCGCAAGCCACGCAGCCTCCTGAATGTCTGCATTCTCGGAATTCATGCTTTTTTCCACGAGAGCAAAGACCTTCGCCGTTCCAAGACGCCCCAGAAGCGGCAGGACCTGGATCTGAAATTCAGCCGAATCTTTCTCCGGTTCCGCGTCGATGAGCACCAGCAAAACGTCAGCCCGCGTCTCCGCATTCGGATTTTTCTCTGCAATGGCGGCAGTCGTCCGGCTCACGAGGTCTTTTTGGACCGGATCCTGGACTTCAAGGTAAAGTCTCAGCATGCGGCGCAGATCGAACTCGTCCGGATCGCAGACGCCGCGCAGCCCGCGAAGCGCCACAGACCAGCACTCCGGATCTTTCTGCTTCGCCAGCTCCACGAGAGGATCGATCGCATCGTAGAATTTCAGTTTCGCGAGCAGATCCACGATCTTCACGGACGGCACTTTTTCCGCTTTCATTTTCCCAAGAAGAAACGGACCGACCTTCTCTTTCGGCTGAGACGCGAACCAGATCTCCGCTTCACGCGCCAGCATCTCGTTCTGTCCCATCATCTCACGGAACCAGATCTCCATCGGTTTGTTCTCTCGTTCCGCTTCCAATTTGGGTGCGAGCAGCGAAAGCGCAAGATTTTTTTTGACGGGATCTTCCGAATCGATCCATTCCTGCGCCATGTCGTTTTTGAGCGCAGAGGGAAAGAGATCCCAGCGCGCTTTCCATCCTGCTTTCCGTCCTGCCAAAGAACGGAACGTGCAGGTCAGCTGATCCAGCACGGCCTCGGAAAGCGTCACATTTCCATTTTCGCGCAGCAGTATCGCACAGCGTACAGCCGCCGACTCGAGCCAAATGTTCGCTTTCCGTTCTGCCGTCAGACGCTCCAGAAAAAATCTCCCTGCTTCTTCACTGCCATAGTTTCCGAGAGCACGCCACGCAGCCCGAACGACTTCAGGATCCCCTGACGCCGTTAGAGAAACGATTTTCGCAAACGCCGGTCCGTCCTGCAGGAGCGAGAGTGAATTCACCACCCCAATGAACGGCCGTCCGGAGAGCGTTTCCGCAGCTTCACGAAGTGCCTGTCGTGCCGACTCGGTACCGATCCGCTCCAGAAAAAGCCGCGCATCATCGACGGAATCCGCATCGCTCAAAAGAGGAATGACGGCCGGGATCTCCGCCTCCGTTCCGATCTGGTAGAGCTTCGCGCAAATGAATTTCTTTGCCTGAGGAGTCGTCTTTGGGTCTCCCAGGAGCGCAGCGAGCCGAGCCGCGGTCTTTTGGCGAGTTTCCGGATGCGCCATGGCGTCGATCACGACCCAATCCATCGTAAGCAGCACTCCCGCATCCGTCCCCGGCTGGTATGCCGGAAATTCCATCCAAGCTTTCTCTGCGATTTCTGGAGAAAGCTGTCCGCCGCGCCCCCCTTTGCCCGTCGTGTCCCAGTCACTCGCGCAAAGCGGAACCGCCAGAACGCCTAAAAGCAGAAAAAATGCAAATATCTTCTTCATGTTCCGCCTCGCTTTCTCAAATGGCCTGATTTTCTCTACGACGTGTTCATCCGTCATTTCGACGGTCTTTCAATTTCATTTTGATGCCGTTTCCTGCGCTTTTACGATCCGCAGCGGACCGACAAAAACCCAGCTCGTGTGGTCGGAAACGTTCTGGAGTTCCGTCACACGGACCACGATCCGGCAAGAGGCATCCGTTTCCGAGGCACGTTCCAGCGGAAAAACGCACCAGTCTTTCGCATTCGGATCCGCAAGGTCACGCGACCAGATGACTTTTCCGTTCACCAGGATCTCGATCTTGCGCACATTCTGGTATCGGTGGTCAACCCGCGTGTCGGTGAGGAAAAGCTCCGCCTGAAGCGGTCCGTCCGCGTCTGAAAACGCTCCAAGATCCACCGTTTGTTCGATCCAACCCGCATCTCCAGGCTTCGTTTTCGTGTGCCGCGGGACCATCACGGCCGCCAGCGTCGGCATGGCGATCCCATCCCTGCGGAATTTTCCGACTCGATACGGTCCCGTCGTCTGGGAAACCTCCGTTTTCCATGCCTCTGCCGGGACGACTCGAAGCGTCTCCAGGAAATTCGGTTTCTGCAGTCCATCGAAGAGTGCCGCGAAGTTTCCCTCGACCGGCGCACTCTGGAATGGGAAGATCTCCTTCACGTGCAGATGGGTCAGTTTTTCCCACTCTGCTTTTCGTTTCTCAAGTTCCGCGGCCTTCCGTTCCGCCACGGTCTTTCCCGCCGCAAGACGCGCTCGCCAGATATCCAGGACCGGCTCAATGTCCTTGAGTTCCTGAAGAGCCGCCGAAAGTTTCACGAGCTGCGCTGAGACCGTTTCATGAACACGGGCAAGGTACGCATTCGCCGCCGCCTCACCTTTTTCCATCGCCAGAGCGGCTGCCGTGTGCTCAAAATTCGCGAATTCGTATTCCGGGTAGTCCAGCTCTGCCTGGATCCGGGCAATACGCAGTGCGGTGAGCATCGGTTCGATGTACTGGTATTCCAGACGCTTCGCATCCAGAGCCGTTTCCGTCGGTCCCTTTTTCGCCAGTTCTGCCGCCATGGCGTCCAGCTGCGCGAGCAGTTCCAGTGCACGTTCCCGATTTTCCGGACTCTTCAGACGCACCAGTCCATTGTCCGGCGTGCGGAAACTCCAGTTTCGCGGCAAAATGTAGAACGTCTTGAGTTCCGCGTACGTCTCGTCAAATTTCCGGATCAGCTCGACCTGACCCGGTCCCCAGACGAAAGAGTAGATCGAATCACGCAGATGCGGCCAGTCGCAGTTTTCCGGATTCCACGCCCAGTGTCCGAACATGGTGATAGCGTACTCCGACGGCCACCCGCCGCACATGGCCCAGAGATTCACGTGGTCCACGTTCTGCGCCGCGTCGCGGATCTTTTCAAATTCAGGACTCCCCCACCCCGGTGTGATGGGAAGCAGATTCATGTACGACGGCAGACCGTTCTTCCGCTGTGTCGTCAAAATCGCCGATGAGTGCATAAACCCCGCCTTCGGGTCCGGATACCTGGTCTCGCAGTAGTTGAACCACCACGCGACCTTCTTTTTCAGTCCGATCTTGCGCGCAAGTTCGGCATCCGCGGCACACGGGACCCGCGTGAAGATCCACGTCGCTTCATTGAACGTCTCGATCTGCGCCATGCGGCGATTCAGCGGAAGATCGATATTCTGGTACTCTCGCAGACCCGGCGTGAAGAGGACATCGTGCCCTTTCAGCCCCTTTTTCCGCATGTATTCCGCAGCATATTCCGCGAGGCGAACCGGATCGGAGCCGCCTCCCGTGTCGTCCATCGAGATCCAGATCCCATCGCAGCCGAGAGCCAGAAGTTCATCGAACGTCTGTGTCAGGAGGCCGTAGCGGTTTTCCGGAAGATTGCACGACGCTACTCCGTAAACATACATTCCGCGGCGATGGCATTCCGCCAGGAGTTTTTTAGCGAGTTCCGCATCGACCGGTTGACCGGGAGGGCAGCCCATCGACGCTTTGCGCGGCGGCATCGTGAGCGTTTCCTTCACGCGCGGATCGTCTCGGTAGTCCGCGAAGTTGATGCGTGCGTGAACGTATGCGTCCAGCTGACCCGGCGCGAGCTGGTGTGCCATGACGGAATGCGGACGCCCGCGCCATGGAATGGAGGGCCAGTCACAGACTTCGGCTTTCGTGATCTGAACTTTTCCTGTTGCCGGATCTTTCGAGATCAGCCCGAAAACCGCCTCGCAGGCGTAGATCAATCCCGGAGCGTCGGTTCCCTGAAGATGGATCCGGGTCCGGCCGTTCTCTTGTGTCTCAAACCAGATCCGGAAACCGTTGGCGACACTTTCTCCATCACGTTTTACCGCATTGGGATCCACCGAAAGCACAAACGCCAAATTAGAGCTGACGCTGCCTTTTTCCAATGCTTCCAACGCGTCATTTCCCGCGATCGGCAGTTCCATACGGAAACGATTCCGGATGAGTGTCTGAAGCCGTTCCGCTGCATACTGCCCCGTCGTTCCCGGCTCCGCAGGAAGAATGATCACGGCAGACTGCGCATTTTCCACTATCTGCGTTTCCCCCGAAGCTCGATACTCGCGCGGGATCGGACAAATCGGGCAGACGCTCTCGGCAAGGAGTGCTGAACTGCCAAAAATCAGTCCCCAAACCAGAAATACTGAAATGATAGTCTGTGCGAACTTTCCACGAAAAACACTAAAATGCAATTCCATTCTATCAAAATCTCCTTACTTCGATCCTATGAAAAAGGACACCCTTTCAAAACCCTAAAATTCGCCCCGATCGACTGGAGTTTTCGTTCTCACCAAACGAAAACGTTCCCGAACCGCGTTCACTCCTAAACCGCGTTCACTCCCGAACCGCGTTCACTCCTAAACCGCGTTCACTCCCGAACCGCGTTCACTCCTAAACCGCGTTCACTCCCGAACCGCG
>SUVI01000143.1 GCA_015062085.1 Planctomycetaceae bacterium | reverse complement strand
CGAAAATATCGTTCGGATCGATCGTGATCCCAGTTTCTTCGGAAACCGGAGCCGCAGTTTCGACCGGAGCCGCAGTTTCGACCGGAGCCGCAGTTTCAGCCGGAGCCGCAGTTTCGACCGGAGCCGGAACTTCAGCCGGAACAGTATCGTTCATCGCGGTGGAGGCGGGAGCCAATTCCGTCGGCGGGACGAGCTCAGAGGGGAGCGATTCCGATTTCGGAGCTTCGTAAACGAAATAGTTGACAGTCATTCTCGTCGGGACTTTGAAACCGATGACACCGGGTCCCGGCAGGGTGTTCTTGTGCAGTTCAAAGAACTCCTTCACTTCGCCTTCCGTAGGATCCGCGACCTTTGCGAGATAGCTTTCCGCCGTGACCGGAACGACTTCGAGCGCAGCAGTCCGGTGCGTTTTGCAGAAGGCATTCCACTGACGCTGAAGCGTAGAGGGGAAGATAGTAGAACCAAAGTAACCGCCGTAATTCTGACCGTAGAACTGATACTGGTCGTATTTCTTGGCAAGAATAATGTCGATCAGCCCTTCTTCAAAGGCGCGGCTTCCCATTTTGTTCTCGCGCAGAGCATTGAGGTAGGCCTCTTTGGATTCAAAGCACTGACCGATAAATTCACGAATTTCGCTGTCCGCCACAACAAATCCCATCTCTTCCGCCAACCGGGCTTTGACCCAGTTCGTGAGGATCATATTGTCCGAGAGTCCGCGGAAATTGGAGTCGAAGACCATATAAACAGCCCCCTGCTTCTGACGGATCGTCTCAAGCTGTCCCTGAGACATTTTTCCGAATTTGGAAGTCAGAACGGTCTGGTCGCCGGAAATGAAATTCCTGTTGAACTGCTCAAGGGTCGGAATGAACACAAAAGAAAGCATCGTCAGAACCCCGAGGACTCCGAGCAACGTTTTCTGATTCCTGCGAAAAACGCTAAAAGTTGACATAGTTTAAGTTTCCGGTTGTTAAAAACTGAAATATTACCTGACAGTCCCAGCAAGAGGGAAACACTGTCAATATATTCTCCATTTCGGCATCACGCACACCGTCGGCCGTTTTCACCGAAATGCTTTGGTTCTGTTTTCCGGATACGCCTCTTTCTCAGAGACGATACGGAGACCACATTATACATAAAGTGTCAAAAAAATGCAACCCCCCTTTTCCTCTTTTATTCCTTTTTTTAGTCAGTTTTTGAAAATATTCGCCGAACATCGAAGACAAAAACAAAAAAATCCTGCGATATTTTCAGAAAATCCCCTCACCTCCCTTCCATTTTTGTGTTTTTTCATGTATAATGTGTCATGGCGTCATAGGAACACCGTTCCCGCGGCCTCAGGACATCATCAGAACTTTTTCCCTCATCCCGCTCCCGCCGAGACATTGGCAGGACAGGCAATCAAGAATATCGATGAAAGAAAATAAAACAAACAACACCATCCCGCTGAAAAATGCGGCATTCGCAGCATTCCTTGCATGGTTTCTGCCAGGTTTGGGGCATTTGTATCAGGGAAGAAAGGTGAAAGCGGCGATCTATGCCGTCTGCATTCTCGGTCTCTTCATCTTCGGAGCGCTTCTTGCAAGCGGCAAGTGCGGGATCGCGCGGTGCGTCTACATTTCCATGTCCCCCGGTCCCGGCGCCGGAGTGCGATACTACTATTTCGCGCAGGTCTGGGTCGGCGCCCCGGCACTTCCCGCCGTCGCACAGTATCTGAGCGATCCGACCGGATCCAAACAGGCCGCGCACGGTTTCATGGCTCCGCCGATGCAAGTAACTCCGGAGAGCCGCGGATATTCCGAAAACGACTGTTCTATCGACAACATCCGCAAAAAGCTGAACCGCCGATTTGAGATCGGAACGCTCATGACGACCATGGCGGGCCTGCTGAATATCTTCGCCATTTTCGACGCGCTCTACGGACCAGTCAACGAAGAGGAAGAGGAACGGAAGCGCCAAAAGAAGCAGGAAGAAAAGCGAAAACGTCAGCGTGCCAAACGCAGAAAAGGTGAGGATGCCGCAGAAATTTAGCGTCCAGACAGATACCGTACGGAATGAATTTTCAAATTTTTTAAGAGGGGCTTATGCTGTTTTTCGCCTTTTTGCGTTTGTTTGACTGCCTTTACGCGATTCCGATGATCCTGGCGACAGGCTTAGTCTATGCCGCCTCGCGTAACGAGAATACACAGGAGATCTTCGCGCAGGGACTCCGTCTGAGTGCCTGGATCGCGGGTTTTATGCTCCTCGGACTGGTACTGATGCTGGTCCTTTTCTGAATCGGAAACCAAGTTTTTTGACGGGTACGAGATGCACATTGTGATCCTAGGTGCCGGGACAGTCGGTTACTCTGTCGCCAGGCTCCTGAGCAAAAACAGACACGACGTCACGCTGGTCGACCGAAATGCGGACGTTCTCGATGTACGCGGTGCGACGCTCGACGCAATGACGCTGGCCGGAAACGTCTCGCAGGCTTCCGTACTGTTTCAAGCCGGAGTGATGAACGCGGACATCTGCATGGCCGTCACGGATTCCGATGAGACGAATCTCGTCGCGGCAAGCATTGCGAAAAAAATGGGAGCGACCCGCGTCATCGCCCGCGTTTACGCTCCTGTTGCGAACAATCTCGCCGTTTTTGACTACTATTCCCACTTCGGCATCGACCGGATCATCAGCCTAGAGCAGCTCACGGCCGTCCGTTTGGCGCAGGAGATCGACAATTTCACCGAATCTCTCAATCTGGAATCCAACCTCTACGGCAATCTGGAACTGATGGAGTTCGAGATGCTCGAAGGTGCGCGCGGCGTGGGAAAGCGCATCCGCGACCTCGGTTTTCCCTCCAACGTCCGCATCGGCGCGATCTCCAGAAACCGTACACCTTTCATTCCCGCCGCAGATGACGTTCTCAAGGTCAACGACAAGATCGCCGTTTTCGGAGTCTACGAGGATCTGCTGAAAGTCTGCAAAAGTCTTGGCGGCAAACTCCCGCAAAAGAAGACGATCGTCATCGCGGGCGGCGGAGAGACGGGGCTGCATTTGGCGCAGATCCTCCAAAAACGCCACAAGATCCGCATTCTGGAATCGGACCGAGAACGCTGTGAAGACCTGGCAGAGATACTCGGAAGGTCCGCGGAGGTCATTAATATCGATCTGCACAACAGGATCGACATGGAGGAGGAACACATCGGACGCGCGGATGTCTTCGTGGCCTGCACGGGAGACGACGAAAACAATCTGATCGGGTGCGTCGAAGCCAAAGAAATGGGTGTACGCAAAACGTGCTGCGTCATCAGCCGCGTCAATTACGGCGAGGTCATCAAGAACAAACTCGGCATCGATTTCTGGACCAGCCCGAATGAAACGACGGCACGCCGAGTCATGAATTTCCTCCAGCGCGGAGCCGTCATTTCCCGCGACACGATCTTCCGCAGCCAGATCCAGCTTCTCGAGATCGAAGTTCAGCCCAACTCGCCGATCTCGCAGGTCCCGCTCCGCAAAGCGCAGCTTCCGCCGCAGTGCATCATCCTTGGTGCGACTCGGAAATGCGGACGCACGAATGAAGTTCCCGGCGCGGATTTTCAGTTTGAACCGGGCGACATTGCGCTCGTCGTCACGACACTCACCGGAGCGGATAAAGTGACCGAACGATTCGAGAAAAGATAAGGTAAATTTTTTACGTCCATTGCCTCTTGAGAACAACTCGCCTCTTTCTTGCCGCATACTGTTTGAAATAAAGCATTTCCCAATTCAAAGAAAACAAAAATTTTATCTTTCTGATATTTTTTTATCAAATATTTCACCGCCCCCCATTGACAAAAGGCGTAGATTTGATATACTTTTATCGTTAATCAGTTATCGATACTTATTTTTTCGAGAAAGTATTTTAACCTTTTAACGCGGAGAATACCAGATGACCGAGGAGTCCAGAATTGAAATTGCGGCAGGCCCGGCAGAAGTTTGCCAGGGACAGGGGAAACCGAAGATCACGATCTGCATTGGAAGTTCCTGCTTTTCCCGCGGTAATTCCAAAAATGTAGATGTTGCGGAAAAATTCATGAAGGAACGCGGACTTGAAGATGAAGTCGATCTTGAGATCTGCGGAGGTCTTTGCGCGGGCAAGTGCGCGGATGGTCCGAACGTCATCGTGAACGGCGAGATCTTCCATTCCGTGGACACCGGAGTGATGCTCGATCTTTTGAATCAGCTCTTCCCGAAAGAAGCATGACCTCAAGGGCCTCCGGATCAGAGCCGATAGCGATTCCGTTCCGTGCTGATTTTGCCATCATCCATACCATAAAATTCCAGAGGATACCATGAATCGTCAATTTCCGATCTACACGACAGAAAA
Organism: Planctomycetaceae bacterium; assembly: GCA_015062085.1. The sequence goes on along the minus strand of SUVI01000143.1, from coordinate 5,641 downwards.
TGAATGCCAGGACTGCTATCGGTGCGTCCGGTACTGCTTCACGAAAGCGATCCGGATCGTGAATGCGCGGGCAGAAGTCATTCCGGAACTCTGCGTTTCGTGCGGAGAATGCGTTCGCGCCTGTCCCGCACACGCGAAGAAGATCCGCTCCGACTTTGCGCGTCTGAATCAGTTCCTGGCACAGGGAGAAAGAGTCTTTGCCTCCGTTGCGCCAAGTTTTCCGGGCTATTTTCCGGGAGTCTCGATCCGCAGGATCGCCGGCGCACTCAAGGCACTTGGATTTGCCGGGACGAGCGAAACTGCCCTAGGTGCTCAGGCGGTCAGTTCGGCAACCGGTGAGTATCTTGCGAAAAACGGTGACGGCGTCTACGTTTCCAGTGCGTGTCCGGCAGCCGTAGAATACATTCGGAAGTACCTGCCGCAGTGGAGCGGAAATATCGTGCCTCTGGATTCTCCGGTACTCTGCCACTGCAAGATGCTCCGCCAAGAATTCGGAAACGACATCCGGACGGTCTTCATCGGTCCGTGTGCCGCCAAGAAAAATGAAGCAGATGAGCAGCCGTCCGTTCTGAATCTCGCCATCACCTTCCCATCGCTGGAGAAGTTGATGGAGTCACGCGGGATCCGTTTTGAAGACGTCGAGGAAGAAGCTCCAGTCCTCGGCGAAGCGGAAGAAGGACGCCTCTACTCGCTGGAAGGCGGGATGAACGACACACTGCGCGACCCAGAACGAAAGGAACTTTCCGATGTTCGCTTCATGGCGGTTTCCGGGCTGGAACGGCTCGCGTCTTTCCTGCCGGCAGAAGGTCCAAAGTCCATCACGGGAAGCAAGATCTTCCTGGAAGCGCTTGCGTGCCGAAACGGATGCGTGAGCGGCCCGGTAATGGGTACAGGATCCGCCTCTGCAGAAGTCGTCTCCGTCACGGACCGGATGAGCGCACGGCGTTCCAGTCTCGGACGTCCCATTCCGGTGGACATTCACAGGATGTACTCGCCGCAAACGATAGAGATCGCAGAACCGGAAGAAGAAGAGATCCGGAAAGTCCTCATGAGCGTCGGCAAATTCACGCGCGAAGATGAAGTGAACTGCGGCGCGTGCGGCTACGATTCGTGCCGGGAATTCGCAAAAGCTCTTCTTTCCGGAAAAGCAGAATCCCCGATGTGCCATACGTACCTGAGAAAGAATTTTGAACGGACGAGCAACGCACTGATCCGCTACATTCCAGCCGGCGTGGTCCTGGTAAACGACATGCTCCAGATCGTCGAAAGCAATCGGCACTTCGCGGAACTTCTAGATGCGAACGCACTGGAGATCTTCAACACGCTGGGGAATCTCGACTCGATCCCGGTCAGTGATCTCCTGCCGTTCTGGGATCTTTTCGAGAGCGTTCTGGAAAACGGCGGTGAGATCGAGAAATTCAATCAGCCGCTCGGCAATAAGATCGTCAACGTGAGCGTTTTCTCCATCGCACCGGGCAAAACGGCAGGCGCGGTCATTCAGGACGTCACGAAAACGGAGCTTCAGCGCGAACAGATCGCGGCGAAAGCCAAGGAAGTCATTCGGAAAAACGTTCTGACAGTCCAGCAGGTCGCGCGTCTCTTTGGCGAGCACATCGCGGAGACAGAGATCCTTCTGGAGGAGATCGCTGGAACCTACTTCGGTAAGCGGGAGGAATGAGCAATGGCGGCAGGCGATCTTTTTGTCGAAATGGAGTGCCGGCAATTCACCAAAACCGGACAGAATGCGTGCGGAGACGACTACCAGCTCCTGACCCTTGAGAAAGAGAACCGGAGCATCGCGGTACTCTCTGACGGTCTGGGGAGCGGGATCAAGGCGCACATCCTCGCGAACATGACGACGACGATGGGACTCCATTTTCTCAAGTCCAACGTAGACACACTGCGTTCCGTCGAAACCATCATGGACACACTGCCGATCTGCGAAGTGCGCAAGATCAGCTACGCAACCTTCTCAATGGCGGATCTTCGTCTCGGCGGGATCACGCGGATCATTGAAATGGGGAATCCACAGTACATCCAGCTGCGCGGTACGACAGAAATTCCGGCGATGAACCACAAGCGGATCGTTTCCCAGAGGTGGCCAGACCGCGAGGTCGACTGCTATGAGACGCGGATGGAACCGGGAGACCGGCTCATTCTCTGCTCGGACGGCGTCACGCAAGCGGGGCTCGGACAGAAAAAATTCAAATTCGGCTGGAGGCGCAGCGGCGAGCTGGAATTCATTCAGAAACTGATCTCGCGGGATCCGGACATCTCGGCAAAAGATCTGGCGTACTCGGTCGCATTTCAGGCACTTTCGATCACGCCGGGAAAATGCCTTGACGACATCAGCTGTCTGGTCATTTACCTTCGGCGGCCGAGGGTACTCCGGATCCTCACGGGGCCTCCGTTCCATAAAGAACACGATCGAGAATTCGCAATGCTCGGTTTCTCCGGCGCCAATGACGTGGTCGTCTGCGGCGGAACGACGGCGTCGATCCTCGAACGCGAACTAAAGAAAAAGACCGAGATCGACCTTCACTTGGTCAAGGCAAGCGGCGACCTTCCCCCGCCGGGAAACATGCCGGGAGTAGGACTCGTGACGGAGGGGATCCTCACGCTTTCACGAGTCTGCTCGCTGCTCGAATCCGGAGAGACGGAAAACGCGCCGATGGCGGCCCGCGCGATCATAAACCGGATGCACGAAAACGACGTCATCGAATTCATCGTCGGCACGAAAGTCAACGAAGCACACCAAGACCCCAACCTGCCGATGGAGCTGGAGCTTCGCAGAAACATCGTGAAGCGTCTGATGGCCGTTTTGGAAACTCGATGCCGGAAAAAAGTCATCGTGCGGTACTTTTAGATCGCGTCTACTTTCAGTCTCGGTACGGCATTTAGCTATGCGGGACCTGAAACAGGACCGCTGGAAATCGTTTTTTTGAAATCAATGCCGCGGTACGGAGGCTGTACTGCGGTCCCTGAAAATCAAAGGAGAGTGAAATCATGGAAAAGATCCGTCTTGAGATCTGCTGCGGAACGACCTGCTTCATGCTGGGTGCGGATAAACTGATGCGCATGGAAACGCTGCTTCCAGAAGAATTTCGGGAGCGGGTCGAAGTGTCGGGCGTGCCGTGCTTGAACATCTGCACGGAAGAAAGCATCTGCCGTGCGCCGTTCGTCCGGATCAATGGTGTTCCTCATGCGCAGGCGACCGTCGAATCCGTTTTTGAGGAGATCCGAAAGATCCTCGAAAAAGAGGAGGGCGGCGAATGATCAGCGGTGCGGAATATATGCGGCGCGAGCTGATGATCCGGCTCGTGCGTCTCTTTGACCAGGGAAAACTGGACGAGGAACTGGACCGGGTCCCGATCCGTATCCGACCGAAAGATGGTGAAGTCAGCCGATGCTGCATCTACCATGACCGGGCGGTTTTGAAGTACCGGCTAATGGCACTTTTAGGAATGCGCTGCGAAGAGGAAACGGACGAAGCCAAAACGCTCTCCGAGTACTTTCAGGAAGCCGATGCTCGCGAAAAAGCCCCCGGAGACCCGCCGTTGACGGTCTGCACGGCAGGATGTTCCGGCTGTCCTGACAACTCGTACGTCGTGACGGGAAACTGCCGCGGCTGTTTCGCTCGTCCCTGTGTCTTCAACTGTCCCAAAGGCGCGATCTCGGTCGTGAATCAAGTCTCGCAGATCGACTACTCCAAGTGCATCAAGTGCGGGAAGTGCATGAATGTCTGCCCTTTCCACGCCATCGTGAAGACGACTGTCCCATGCGAGGATGCCTGCCCGGTGGGAGCGATACGGAAAAACGCGCAGGGACGGGCAGAGATCGATTTCGAAAAGTGCATCTTCTGCGGAAAATGCTTCCGTGCCTGCCCATTCAGCGCGATCATGGAACGCTCGCAGATCCTGGACGTTCTGAATGTCCTGAAGCGGAAACCGGCCCGTGTCGCGGCAGTGGTCGCGCCGTCCGCCTACTCGCAGTTTCCCGGCACGATCGAGCAGCTTTTCACCGCGATCAGTAAACTCGGATTCGATGACGTCGTGGAAGCGGCTCTCGGCGCAGAATTGACGTCGGCGAATGAAGCGCAGGAATTCATGGAGAAAATGGCGGATGGTCAGCAGCTCATGACGACGTCCTGCTGCCCGGCGTACGTGGAGCTGGTGAAACGCCACTTCCCGGATTTCCTCCAGTACGTTTCGCACACGCCGAGTCCCATGAAATACGCGGCTCAGCTCGTTCGCGAAAAGGACCCGGACGCGGTCGTCGTCTTCATTGGACCGTGCATCGCGAAACGGCACGAAGCGGAAGAAAGCGAGCTGGTGGACTACGTTTTGACCTTCGAAGAACTCGGCTCGATGATGGCTGGACGGAAGATCGACGTCATCTCGCAAGAACCATGGACGCTCCTGACTCCTGCGGGAGAAAACGCGCGGAATTTCGCGAAAAGCTGCGGCGTGACGGAATCGGTACTCGCAGACATGACACGCTCGACGGGCGGCAAAGGTCATGAATGCGGTGAATGCGGTGAATGCGGTGAATGCGGTGAAAATTTCGAGCTGAAAGCAAAATTCATCAACGGGATCGATCGGAAAACGCTCGCGCAGCTGAAACTGCTGGCGATGGGCAAGGATCCCGCAAATTTCCTCGAAGTCATGGCATGCCCCGGCGGATGCGTCAACGGACCATGTTCGCTGCATCTGAAATGACCCGGAAATTCTGTTTTCCGTCTATTTTCAACGCACATTCCGCCATTTTTTGAAAATGTCCTCAATGGGAGGCGGGAAGATCCCCCTCCCTGGTTTTTCTCTCCACCTCTCGATTCTCCACCTCTCGATTCTCCTCCTCTCGATCTCCCCGATCTCCCTCTTGATCTTTTCCCGCTTCTTCGGTAAAATGGGCGCATCGTGTGATCTGCCCGTCTTTCATCCCTTCAAACTGCGGAAGGAACAGCCATGCCGTTGGAAAAAGAGAAGAAAAAGTCAGCGGAAAGATGAACGGCAGCCGAAATCGCGGAAGGAACTGGGATCTCCCGACGAACACCGGACCGACCTGTACCCTAGAAAATTCCAACTCCCCCTTGACATAAAAGAAGCCGCGTGATAAAATTAAAATGGAATGGGAGTTTTCTCCTCCCGCCTAAAAAAATCCAACCTTAACTTTACTTTAACAGGAGAATGAACGATGCTTCATCGTCGAAACTTTCTGAAAGACGCTGCCGTTCTGACTGCGGCCGCGACTGCGATCCCGCTTTCCAACGAAATGAAACCCGTCTGGGCACAGGCTCCGAGCGACCGTCTGCGCATGGGGTGCATCGGCGTCGGAAGTATGGGACGCGGCGACGCTCACGGATTCAACGGTCTGTGCGACATCGTTGCGATCTGCGACCTTGACGAAGACTACGGTCTCGCCCGTACGATCAACTCGGGTCTCGGAAAACGCGATGCGAACGGTCAGGTCATCAAGCCGGATACGTACAAAGACTACCGCCGTGTTCTGGAACGCGACGACATTGACGTCGTGACCGTCGTGACGCCGGACCACTGGCACGTGAAGATCGCGATCGAAGCACTTCAGGCCGGAAAACACGTTTTCTGCCAGAAACCGCTCACCCTCACGCTCGAAGAAAACA
>SUVI01000142.1 GCA_015062085.1 Planctomycetaceae bacterium | reverse complement strand
GTGCCGGAACCGCAAACGGACGTGCCGGAACCGCAAACGAACGTGCCGGAACCGCAAACGAACGTGCCGGAACCGCAAACGAACGCGCCGGAACCGCAGACGAACGCGCCGGAACCGCAAACGAACGTGCCGGAGTCGGAAACCGAAGCGGATCGGGCACTTGAGGAGCTTCTTGATGATGCGATCCAGCAGGAACAGCTTGACAATGCGAAAGAGCGGGAGGAACGAGGCAAAAAAACTCCCACTCGCCAGCATACAGACACCGAAACGGTTCCGGCAGCCGTCTCCGGCAAACAAGCAACGGGCAGTCGTGCAGCAAAAGCGATCTCAGCAGAGGAAGAGCCATACGATCATGAGCAGGGACTTCAGATCCTCCGTTCATTTAATCAGCTGGCAAAGAAAAGGCTGGAAACGTACGATCAGGAGATCCGAAACTACTCGTGCATTTTATACAAATGGGACCGGACGAACAAACTGATCCGTGAAATGGACGTCATGGAGATCAAACTGCGCGAGGAACCGTACAGCATTTATGCCTACACGCTCTACCCGTTGAAGAATCAGGGGCGGGAGTGGCTTTTTTGGGAAGGTCATTATCGAAATGAGCTCCTAATCTACGGTGGGCCGAAGCTGCCGAAAACGCTCTCATTTCCTTTGGATTCTTCGTCTATTCAGAAGTATTCGGAACGCCCGATCCAGCAAATGGGATTTCGGCGTCTTTTGGAAGAACTTGTGGAGCTGTCCAATGATGAATCCATTTTTAGGGATTCCATCATCCGTTCCTATGACAATGGCCGAGTCGGCGATCGGGACTGCCTTGTGCTGCAGGTGACTTTTCTCACGCCGCAGACCGTGGGCGAGGAAAATTTCTACCAGATCCAGATCTATGTGGACAAGAAATTGCTGCTTCCGATCCAGTTGATCATTTACGATCGGCCGCAACCCGGCAAAGAACCGGAGATCCGCGAATCGTATCAGTACGTCATCATGGAAATGAATCCAGGGTTCACCGATGCCGATTTCTGTCACTTAAATCCGGAGTACGGCTTCAGTACCTACATTCCCGGCATGGATGAGGAAGTGCGGCAGCTGCGGAATTATTTCCAGTTCCCGGACAAAGGGAAGTGAGCAGAAAAAAAGAAAAAATTTGAAAGTTTTTCCTGCAAAAACGGCGGGGGGGGCTAGTATTTCCTCTCTGGTTGGAGTATGATAGGAATGACTGAGAATGCGTTCTTTCAAAATGAAAGCCGCAGTCGGCCCGAAAAGTTCGGTGCCGGATCCAGGTAACTAGACATTTTCAGAAACAGAAGGAATCATTATGGCGAAACGACCAGCACGGCGCGGCAGCCGCCCTTACGATGATGATGATTTTCAGGATAACGATATGATGGAAAACCTCGAAGCAGAGGAGGAAGACGACGACTTCGACGACGAGGAATTCGAAGACTATTTATATTCCGCAGAGGAAGACGAAGAACGTCCCCGTAAACGTCCGCGAAAAAAGGCAGCGGCATCCGCTTCGGCATCACGCAAACGTACTTCAGAATCCACGGCGAACAAGGAAGTGCGTTTGAAGGCATTCTGGGGTGTGTATTCGCAAAATATGCAGTGCGTGGAAACGTTCGAATATGCACAAAAAGAAGCGGCATTCAAGAAGGCTGCGGAGTTGCAGGAAAGCAAAAAAATGCTCTTCTTCGTGAAATTAGAAAAAAAAGTCATTGAGTCGTGAGAAAACGGCTTGAAAACGGCTTGAAAACGGCTCGAAACCAGAAAGAAGGAAACTTAAAAAGATGAAAAAATTTGTGAAATGTTTTGCGTTGGTACTCTGCATGACGGCAGTTTCTATCTCCTGTATCGGATGTGGAAGCGGAAAGAGCGGAAAAGAGACGCCGCAGGCTGCACCTTCGGTGAAACTCGGCGAAACCTCTGAGTATGACGGCGGCCTGACCCTAGCTGCGCCGGAAGGATGGAAGCAGGCCGGACGGCAAAGCTCGATCATCGTGAAGTTCGATAATCCGAATCTGGACGGTCAAAGCGTTTTCGTAAAGAATCCGAAAAAGGCGCAGATCACGACGCTCGCTACGGAAGAGGATGCGAAAAACTCCGGACTGAAAGGGGAGCTGAATGAATTCGGCGCCTACAAGTGGATGACAAAAACCTACCAGTCCCGCGACAGTGAAGAGAATCGGTTCGATAATCTGAGCTGCACGACGGTCCAGTTCGGAAAAGAATACGAAGTCATCGTTCGCGGATACCGTAATCAGAACACGGATGCGGAAGGCATCATGACTTCCGTGCTTTCGGGAATCAAGATCTCCGATTCCGCAACTCCGGAAGCAGCGTCTGCGGAAGCTGCACAGGATGTGCCGGCAGCGGAAGATGCGGACGACGCCAACTCCGGCGGATTCGATTTTAACGTGGAATAAACGTTCCATTTCCTCGAAAAAAAGAGCTTTACTCTGACCGGTACGGCTCTTTTTTTTGAGGGAGTTCCAGAAACTCCTGGAGTTCCTGAAGCTCCTTCCCCCCTGCGATTTTAACGATCCCAACCATCGTACCTTCCGATTTTCCCGAATTTTGGACTGCCTATGGACCCGCTTTTTATTCTTTTGATCGGACTTTGTGTCGTCATCGGCCTGATCATGGGATTCCGCGTGAATCCTTTTCTAGCACTCCTCACGGCAGCGCTGACCGTGAGTTTTCTTGCGCCGCCGGCAGTCGGAACGGAAGGTGTGTGGAGCGCACAGGTCACACGAGTCGCAGCGGCTCTCGGAGAAATGGCGGGAAAGATCACGATACTCATCGCAATGGGGGCGCTCATCGGGCAGGCGATGACTCGCAGCGGGGCGGCGGACCGGATCATTCAGACGATCGTCGGCTGGTTTGGAAAGGAGCGGATGCCCTCGGCTTTGATGTCGAGCGGATTTCTGCTTTCCATTCCAGTATTCTACGATGCGACTTTCTATCTTCTTCTTCCGCTGGCGCGAGCTGTTTACCGAATGACGCAGAAGCACTACGTGCTTTACCTTCTGGCGATCGGTTTCGGTGCAACGCTTTCGCACACGCTGATCCCGCCGACGCCGGGGCCGCTGATGGTCGCGAAAGAAATGGAGATCCCCATCGGCATGATGATGCTCTTAAGTTCCATGGTCGGTCTCTGCACGATACCGTTTGCGCTGCTGATCGCGAAGTTTCTCGACAGGACCCTCCCAACTCCCGAGATCCAAGACGAAACGATCCGGGAAGCGCTTTTGCCGCAGTTTGGCCGATCTGCCGCTTGCTTCAGCGAGGACGACACTGAAAAGAACGCCGAGGGCAGAAGACTTCCCTCTTTCTTTGCCGCGGTACTGCCGATCCTTCTTCCGGTCATTCTCATCGCAGGGGCGTCCATCACGAAAACGCTCACAGAAAATGGGACGCTGACCTGGAGCGAAGCTGCCCAGGTCTGGCAAAAGTGTATCTATTTTACCGGCGATGCTCAAGTTGCACTGATGATTTCCGCATTGACTGCGCTGGGGATCATGGCATTCACACAGAGAATGGGATTTCGTGAGATCGAAAAAGAGACCGCCATCGCCCTGCAGTCGGCAGGCACCATCATTTTGATCACCAGCGCAGGAGGCGCATTCGGCGCCATGCTCCGTACGTGCGGAGTCGGCGAGCGCATCGAGGAGCTCATGCTCTCCGGGAACGGCACGATGTCTGGACTTGGCGTCCTTCTTCTGGCATTTGCGGCCGCCTCGATGATCAAGACGGCTCAAGGGTCCAGCACGACTGCGATGATCACGACTGCGGGGATCTTTTCGACTCTTGGGCTTCAGGCTTCTGCACTGGGATTCCATCCGGGATACGTTGCCGTCGCAATCGGTGTCGGCTCATGCGTGACCGGGTGGATGAACGACAGCGGGTTCTGCATTTTCACAAGTATGAGCGGAATGAAAGAGACCGACGTCTTACGGACCTGGACCCTCGGTCTTGCGCTCATGGGACTGGTCGGCATCTGCGTCACCATGCTTTTGAGCCAGCTTCTGCCGATGGTTTAAGAACTGATGGTTTCGCTCTGTCCTTCTACGTTTTCCGGGATCTGTTCCGGATCATTGGAGGAGAGCTTGTGTAGAAGTCTCTCTGTTTGCGTGCCGGATCGGAGAATTTTTGGGAATTTTTTTGGAATTTTTCTGGAATTTTTCTGGAAATCTAGTAAAAAGATGAAATTTACTCTGTTCGAGAAATAAAAAATTCGCTAAACTCTAGCCAGAATGGATCGAAGTCCCGTTATGGAGTGTTTGCCGAAATGGAAATGTTGCGTACTGTCATCGTGGCACTTTTTTTTGCCGGAATTACTGTAAGCTCGTACTATTTCTTGAGTTCCTCCCCTTTTCCGTGGGAAACTCCGGGAGTAGAAACTGCGGAAAACGGTATTTCTTCGGAGGGAGGTCTCTCTGAAAACGGCGGGGAACGCACATTTGCGCAGGATGGTCCGTTCGCACCTCCGGCATCGGACGTCTCGATGAATGACTCGGAACTTCCGCAGCTTGAGGAACTTCTGCCTCAGGACGCACTTCCGCAGCAAGCACTTCCGCAGCAAGCACTTCCGCAGCAAACACTGCCGATGGAGAGTCCTGCAGCAGGTACTCAAAATACTCCGGAACTCGCGGGATACGAACAGGCCGCAGTGCCGGCAGTCAGACAGGATCCTGCCTCCGGATACGCACAGGAAATGAACGCCGATCTGGAATCGGGCGGGAAAACGATGCCGCTCAAAGCTCCGGAATCGGATGCGTACGCCTATACTCAAGATCTCCCTCCGCTGGAAAATGCCCCCGTTTCGCCATTCGACTCAGCTCCGAATGCCCCTGGACCGGTCGCAGTTCAGCCGGAACTCCAGATCGGAACGGAATTAAATGGACTTCCGTCAGAATCCCAGCTTTTACCGCAAACTGCTTCGGAAACGGCCGCTCCGTTGATTTCGGACGCCAATGCGGGAGCGCTTCCCATGACGGATGATCTTCATTCTGCGGCTCCTGCGCTTTCCGGCACCAATACCGACCTCCCGGCAGGCGGAAGTACTGTGCCTGCGGCAGTTCCGGTCTCTGAAAATGCCGAATTCACCAACCCGCTGCGTTCCCAGTCTGTCCCGGCAGCTCCAGCCACCCCAGCCACCCCAGCCGCCGCACAACCGATGAACGCGCCGATGAACGCGCCGATGAACGCGCCGATGAACGCGCCGATGAACGCGCCGATGAACGCGCCGATGAATGCGCCGATGAACGCACAGCCTGCTCCTGCGGCAGCACCTAGTGTGTCTTCGGTTTCAGAAGAAAACGTACTTCCGCTCCCCTCGGCTTCCGAAATGCCTGAAAATACCGTCTCTGCTCCCGCGGCTCAAAATGTCAGCGATGACCAGGCGGTCCGCGAGTATCTGAAGATCGCGTCAGAAAAAATGCAGAAAGGCGAAGCGCTGGAAGTACTCCGGGCAATGAGCCGATTCTACGGAGACTCGCGTTACTCGGCAGAAGATCTGGCAAAATTGACGAACATTTTGGTCCAGGCGGCAACGCAGGTGATCTACTCCCAGCAAAGTTTTCTGGAACCCGCGTACGTGATCCAGCCGGGCGACACGCTGGAAAAAATCGCGGCGCAGTATCAGATCCCCGTGGAATTCATTGCACGCGTCAACGGTATTCAGGCTCCGTATGAACTCCAGCCCGGCACGCAGCTGAAAGTCGTTCGCGGTCCCTTCCAAGCGATCGTCTGGCTCGATCGGCACGAGATGGTCCTGACACTGCGCGGACTTTTTGCCGGACGGTTCTGGATCGGCGTTGGAGGAGATCTGGCAATGAAAGACGGAGACTTTCGTTTCGGTCAGAAAATCATAGATCCGGCCGCACTTTCGAACGGAAACGGTTTCGAGTTCGTGCAGTTCGCCGGCGATGGCAACCCAACGCTGAAAGTCCATGCAGCAGACGCAAGTCTCATCGGAACGAACGCCCCGCACGGCGGGATCCTCATGACGCAGGTCGACATCGACAGTCTCGGTGCGCTCCTCGGTCCCGGTTCCCAGCTGATCATGCGCTGCGTTTCCCCTAAATACGTCGTGAAGTCCGCCGCGCCTGCCGCGTCTGTACCTGCCGCGTCTGTACCTGCCGCGTCTGTACCTGCCGCGTCTGTACCTGCCGCGTCTGCGCCGAATACAGGAACAGCACCGCTTCATCAGGCCGTCGGTTCCCCCGTATCCGTCCCGGAAACGACACTTCCTTCACCGGCTCCGGCAGCGCCCGCCCCTTCCGCAGCGCCTATCCCCGCAACGGAAATGGACGAAGAACTCCCCGATACGCTTCCGGGGACAATGCCGTCAACGGGGCTCCAAGACAATTCCCCAAACGGTCTCCAGAACAGTCCCCAAATGGAGCAAATGGTCATTCCAGCGGAAGGCGGAGCTGGCGAATTGCCGGATGAACTTCCTCCGATGCTTTAATTGCCGGTCCCTATCGACTTTTTTTGGAAATTCGGTATAATGAATGGAACTGCGGAAACGCAGAGCGATTTTCATCGATTCAATTTCCACTTCCTTTTCATTTTATGAAGGATCAAAACCATGTACGATTCCAATGAATTGAAACAGCTGCTCCTCGATCGGGCGCTCAAATTCGGCGATTTCATTCTCGCTTCCGGCAAAAAAGCCAAGTACTACTGCGACAGCAAGCAGATCACCCTCAGCTCCAAAGGGGTGCGTCTCGTGGGTGAGGGAATGCTGCAATTGATGGAAGGTGAAGATTTTCCCGATGCCGTCGGCGGAATGTCCATCGGCGCAGACCCGATCGTCGCTTCGATCATCACGATGGCGGATGTACAGGGAAAAGAGCTGCAGGGATTTCTCGTCCGTAAGGAAGCAAAAGGCCACGGCACGAACAAATTCATCGAAGGTCCCGTGAAACCCGGCGACTCCGTCATCATCGTGGAAGACGTCGTCACGACCGGAGGTTCCTCTCTCAAAGCGATCGAACGTGCGGAAGAATTTGGTCTGAAAGTCAAAATGGTCCTCGCGATCCTCGATCGAATGGAAGGCGGCCGTGAAGCGTTTGCGAAAGCTGGATACGAATTGAAGAGTCTCTTCACGATCCGTGATTTCGGCATTGAACCGCCGCAGGAATGAACGGTGGATCCTGTGCGCTGAAAAAAGTTTTCAGTGTTGAAATGGGAGAGGGACACAAAATGGAATTCCGTTCCTCAAAATACGTGAAACTCTCCCTAACTTTTCCGGATGAACACCTCAAGGACACGGAGCTCCTCAAGTACACGAGTACCCTTGAAGATCCCGGAATCATAAAAATGTACGGCCGAAGTGCCTCAAATGGGAACAGAAAATGGCGGATCGATTGGTGATTTTACTGCTGGCGTCTTCGTTTTTGACCGGATCATTGACCGGATGCGCCTCTTTTCTGCCCCGACACAGAGGGGAAGCAAAAGATTCTCTCGCTTATGATGTTCTGGAAGTACAGGAAAACGAAAAAGCGAAAGCGTCAGAAAATGAGGCGGAAAATTCCAGAAGACCGGGAAGATCCTTCGGAAAAAATCGGGGACATGTTCCTGCAAAAGATCCCCAAGCAGAAGAAAGCACGGAATCGGAGACTGCGCCGGCCGAGAAGAAAAAGCGTGCTCCGAAAGGCTTCCTTTACGGAGGTCTTTCCTCGGAAGCCCGTGAGATCGAGGACAGTCTGTACGGAAACTGACCAGAACACGCACACGCGCCGTTCTGTCCTCTTTCTCCGCACTCTTCCACCAACTTCCACCAACTTCCACCAACTCGTACCGTTTTCTCACCGTTTTTTTGAGGAAATGCCCCTCCCCCCTGTTCTTTTTCGCAAAATCTGGTAAAATGAGGAAATCTGTTTTTGCCATCCTCACGGCCAACGGAAAACCGAGGCCGACGATACGCAGTAAACCTAGGATCAACTATGGAAAAGGAAATAATCGATCGGATCAAAACGATCCGGAAACGTCTGGGACTTTTGAAAGATTCCCTGAATTACGACGACAAAACGGCGCGGGTCAAGGAAATTGAACTTCAGCAGGTCCAGGATCCGGATTTTTGGAAGGTGCCGGACAAAGCGAATGCGATCGTCGCGGAACTAAAGAGCATTAAATCGGTCCTAAAACCGCTGAACGATGCCTGGGGGTCGCTTGAGGAGCTGGAGACCATGGTCGAACTGGCAGATGAGGATCCCTCTTTTGCCGAAGATCTCCCGCAGATGCTGGAATCGCTGGAGAAGGAACTGGAGCATCTGGAACTCTTCACGCTCCTGAGCGGTCCAAACGACCAGTGCGACGCGATCTTGACCATCAATGCGCGTGACGGCGGAACGGATGCAAATGACTGGGCGGATATGCTTCTGCGAATGTACATCAACTGGGCGCAGTCCCAAGGGTACAAAGTGGAGATCCTGGACCGGCTCGACAATGACGAAGCGGGGATCAACAGTGCGTCGATCGCCATTCGCGGTCCGCTCGCTTACGGGTACCTAAAAGGCGAGGCGGGAATGCACCGTCTCGTGCGCATCTCGCCGTTCAACTCGGAAGGAAAGCGCCAAACCAGTTTCGCAGCCGTCGACGTGGACCCGGAAGTCTCGGATAACGTGGAGATCGAGCTGCTCGACAAAGACATTCGCGAAGACGTTTTCCGTGCCAGCGGTGCAGGCGGTCAGCACGTCAACAAAACGTCGAGCGCGATCCGTCTGACACACATTCCGACCGGAGTCGTAGTCCAATGCCAGAATGAACGCTCCCAGCACCAGAATCGTGCTATGGCGCTGAAGATGCTCCGTGCGCGTCTTGCCCGAATCGAAGAAGAAAAGCGCGAGATCGAGCAGGCGAACAAGTACAACGACAAAGCGAAAGTCGGTTTCGGGTCGCAGATCCGCAATTATTTCCTCCATCCGGATCAGCGCGTGAAGGATGCACGTACTGGCTTCTACATGGGGAACTTCCATGCGGTCCTGGACGGAAATATCCAGGGATTCCTGGACGCCTACCTGCGCTGGTACGTGAAAGGCGAAATGGCCGGAGACAGTGAATGAGCCGTTCCTGCTGAAATAGCCGTTCGCGTGAGCTGAACGAAAGAGCTTCCAGAAAAAAAGCCGGGGAATCTGACCTCGGCTTTTTTCATGTCAAATTTTCTGGAAGGGGATCTTTACTTTTCCCGCGATAAATGGTTCCCGGAAAGTCTGAAAAGTCCCAGTGCTCCCATTCCCAGAAGTCCCAGGACCCACGTGGAGGGTTCCGGTACGCCCGTCGGCTGAAGAAGTCCTATTGCGATCCCGTTTCCGTCCGTGTAGAACGAAAGAAGATCCGGTTTCCCAATGGATTCTTCCAGCATCTGCGAGAAAATCGCGAACGTTTCGTCGCGGTCTTCCTCCGTCGTGAAGTCTGCAAGATGGATCCCATCAAGAAGTTCCCATTGCGTGAAGTTTTCCGCATCAAAGGAAAGCAGCGCGTCGCTGCCAAACGTGATGGAGTCGCTCAACAAAAGCCGAACGTCAGCCTCAGAATCCGCAAGCTCGGCAAGATTGAACTCCCACGTACCGTTGAGGAGCAGCGATTTCGAGATACTCGCCCCGTCCGTCGCACGAAAAACGGCATTTTCGCCGATCGTGACGTTTCCGCCGGTCACGTTCGCGCCGTCGAGCACGAGTGTACCGGCATTCGCGGTGATCCCGCCCGTATTGTCGAAGGCCCCCTGTTTGTTTTTCGCCGCGTTACTGCTCAGACGAAGCGTTCCGGCTCCGTTTTTGACGATCTCTCCCACGCCGGTATTCGCGTTGTTCGAGTATTTCAGCGCACCGGTCCACCAGAGGTCGGTTTCAGCCTGCGAATCTTCAACGTTCAGGATGAGCTGCCGTCCGTCGTCGCGAATATTCATGATGCCGTTGATGACGGACGTTTTCGTGACGCTGGTCCCATCCGGAGCCTGCGCCTTCGCGTTCAGCGTCGTGATGGGCGTCGTTCCGCTGTGCATTGCGAGGAATTGGCCCGATCCAAGATCCAACGTTCCGCCGTAGAGATTGAGGTTCACGTATCGGGACGTCTGATTTCCGCTTGCCGTGACTTTGACCGTACCGAAAATATTGAGATCCAGACCGGCATTCTCCCAGTTTCCGTCGCCGGCACCGCCCAGAACGTCTTTTTTCTCC
>SUVI01000141.1 GCA_015062085.1 Planctomycetaceae bacterium | reverse complement strand
CGGAGGGGCGGCGAGCGAAGCGAGACGGAGTGGTTGGGGATACTCGGCGTTTCAGACCACCCCGCCCCTAAGGGGCACCCCTCCAAGGGAGGGGAATTTTCGCCGGATCGCTCCGCGATGTGTCGTCGGCTGCGCGGGCGGCTCCGCCTCGCCCTCGCGCTGCTGACGCCTACCGCGCTACGCTCTATTCCTCCGGGACTGGACTGGCCAAAACTGGGCGAAAGCCAAGGCTGCCGTTCCGAACGCCCGGCGCAGACCCGTACCGGTCCGCGGAGCGACAGTACTGGGCGCCGCGGTTCCAGCTGCCACCGCGGCAGACTCGGTACGAGCCGCTGTTAGGGCCTGTCGGGTCGCTCGTTGGCGACTCGGTGTAGTAATCTTCATCGTACCAGTCCTGGCACCACTCCCACACATTACCGTGCATGTCGTAAAGTCCCCATGCGTTCGGAGCGTAACTCTTCACAGGAACCGTTTTCTCCAAATACGGACCTTTCGTTGAGGTGCCGTAAGGATAGTTCCCGTCACAGTTCGCCTCTCGGCCGTTCAGACTGCTGCCAAACGAATACGCACTCGTCGTGCCCGCCCGGCACGCGTACTCCCACTGCGCCTCCGTTGGAAGACTCACAGTCAGCCCAAGTTTCTCCGACAGCTTTTCGCAAAAAGATCGGCACTCCTCCCAGCTCACATAGTACATCGGATAATCCGAACCTTCGCCGAACAACGACCTAGACGTATCCTTCTTGTCGCGCTGCTGACTGATACTCGTGCCCATTACGCTCTCCCACATCGCCTGAGTCACTTCCGTCTCGAGCATCCAGAAACCGCGCGTAAGCGTCACGCTGTGCTGCGTTTCGTCATAGGATTTCCAAGTAATGTTTGCAGCATCCCACTCCGATTTAGAACTCCCCATCAGGAACGACCCCGCAGGACACCAGCGGAAGGCGTACTCGATGCCGTCGACGGTCTTCACCATGCGGGCACCGGGTTTAGACATACACGGACGGGCCGTGAACCACACGTTTTCTGCTTCTTCGAAAAGCTCTTTTTCCTTCCAGCCGAATCTCTGGACAAGTGCCGAAAGCGGAGCAAGGAGCTCGTCAAGAGGAAAATCTGCGCTCGCATCGTTGAATCCAGGACACCCTTCCATCAGCTTCAAAAGGATCGCAAGCTTCTTGGCGTCGGCGGTCTCTTCAAGTCTCTTCAGTACCGTTTCCCATGCCTCATCACGCGCAGAAAGTGCCTGCTGATGCGCGGCCGTCGCGAGCACATATGCTTGAAGGACTGGAAAATGACGTTTGACGACGTTGACCATTTTGGCAAAATCAACAAAAGAAACATCTTCCGGACACAGGTCGCGAACATCGGACAGTCGCAGATTCGGATTTTCACAAAGCCGCTCTAAAAGCTGTTCGCGCGTCGATTCAGGAAGCGGCGCCCAGCTTTGCTCGAAATCTCCCTGGATCTCCTCAAACGCAGCCTTGGCTTCTTCGGCTTTTTTCGCAATTTCCTCAATAGGCTCATCGATCTTTTCATTGAGAGGGCCTTCCCCGTCGCAGAACTCCACGATCCCCTTCTCCAGAGCCTCCAGTTCCGCGACATCTTCCGCCACAGCAGAAAGTTCGTCGGTTTTGTCGTTTACCTGCTCTCCTGCATGGACCGTCAAGACACACGCGCACGTAAACAGAAACAGGAACATAATTAGAATTCGTTTCATGATCTTCTCCTGAATTTTCAAATGAAAGTTAAACACGATGAAAGTTTTATGATACAGTAAAAATACGATCCTGTCAAGAGGGGGGAGGCGTCATTTACCTCGAAATTTTAAAATACAGGAAAACACAGAGGCTCGGAAAAAATCTTCCGGGGGGGCTCTCATTCGGCGTAACGTCCGTAAAAAAAGGCACGAAAACATTCCACCGCCTGCGGCGTCCCCCCCTTTCAAAGGGAGGTTGGGGGGCGCTGCGCGCTGTACGGCGTCGGCTGAGCGGGCGGCTCCGCCTCGCCCTCGCGCTGCTGACGCCTACCGCGCTACGCTCTATTCCTCCGGGACTGGACTGGCCAAAACTGGGCGGAAGCCAAGGCGGTAGTCCCGATAGTCCGGCGAATCCCTGCCCCGGTTCGCGGGTCGGGATCTCCGGCTCGTCAAACGTGCGGATGTCGCAGAATTTGTCCCCCTCCGCATGCGCGTAACGTTCCGATGAGGAGCCAGGTACGCCGTAGATCTTCAGGTCCGACGAACAGTCACAAAAAACTTCCGGGACGAGCTCCGTTTCCGCTGACGGGATCGTCACCCAACGCAGACCCGAACAGCCATAAAACCCTAGATGTCGATCTGACGCAAACTCTCCGGAAAACGAATGCAGCGCAAACTTTTACAGCAATTAAACGCTCCCTCGCCGATAGTGCGCAGCCCCTCCGAAAACGTCACCGCACCAAGCCCCTCGCACCACTCGCTCGCCCGATCCTTGATCCTGACCACCGTTTTCTCATCGATCTCGCCCGGATACTCCGCCGACGGCCCCTTGCCGAGATACTTCAAGATCACGATCCCGTCCTCGCGCTCCTCACAACGAAAATCTTTGTAGATAAATACGCTCGTGTTCGTCTCCTGTTTCAGTTTGAATATAAATATTGGGTGCTGAAATTTTTGCGCATGATACCAAAGAAAGTGAATTTTGTCAAGAGGGGAACCCGTAAAAGTTTGTATGTCGTTCTGCCGTTTGTGTATTTCGGCGTGAAAAACTTCATTTTTTCTGGAAATTTTCTTTTCGAGGGCTTGCGGATCTTACGAAATTAATGTAGAATGGAATCGTTTTAAATTACCCGCCTTTTTCATTTCAAGAAAGGAAAAAATCATGAAATCTTTTTTCGCACTCTTTTTGAGTCTGTCCGTCCTTGCTTGCGGTACGGTATTGGCAGCAGATGGCATTCCTGCAGATAAACCGGTCCCCGAGGGTTTCGTTTCGCTGTTTGACGGCAAAACGCTTGAGGGCTGGGACGGTGATCCGGATCACTGGTCGGTGGAAGACGGATGCCTGACCGGCGTCACAACGGCAGAGAAACCGTGTCGGCACAGTCAATTTCTCATCTGGGAAAACGGGGAAGTCGCGGATTTTGAACTTCAGGCCGATTTCTGTCTTCTTGCGTGCAATTCGGGCATTCAGTACCGCGCGGTCCGCAATCCCGCACTTCCTTGGGGTCTGAACGGCTACCAGGCCGACATCGCAGGGCCGCGGTACATGGGGATCGTTTACGGAGAGAATTTCCGCGCCATTCTCTGCGAACGCGGTCAGCAGACCACCATCGGAACGGACGGCAAACCTGTCGTGACCGGAAAAGTGGGCGACTCCAACGAGCTTCTTTCCCACATCAACGTCAACGGGTGGAATACGTACCGGATCGTCGCGAAAGGGAACGTTCTCTCGCAGTACATCAACGGTCACAAAGTTTCCGAGCTGATCGACGAAGACGATATTGCGCGTTTCAGCGGTCTGATCGGTTTCCAGCTCCATCCCGGCCCGCCTATGAAAGTTCAGTTCAAGAACATTTTCCTGAAAAAATTGAACTAACGCTCCTCACACAGCAATTTCGATCCTGAAGGTCATTTGGAAATTCAGGATCGAAGCGCTTTTAGAGTCTCAGAGACAAATTTCTGAAATTTGACCGGAATAGGTACTTTTTTCTTTGGGAACGGCTTGACTTTCTCTTTTCTGTCTGTTAAAATCATGGAAAGAAAGGAAACTGCACATTAGCGCCGTGTGTTTCAGGTGCAGCTTCGTGAGGAAAATGAACTGAAATGGTTTCCCATTTATTTTTCCGTTTCATATCCGTATCAGGAAAGGTCGCCGTCATGCTTTTTTTCAGCACATTCCCATCCGCGAAATTGCCTCGTAACCCCCGAGTTTTGAGTCATGGTTTCACGCTCGTGGAACTTCTTGTCGTCATCGCGATCATCGGTATGCTCGTAGGACTTTTACTTCCGGCCGTCCAGCAAGCTCGTGAGGCGGCGCGGCAAATGCAGTGTTCGAACAATCTGAAGCAAATGGGGATCGCATCCTTGAATCATGAATCGACGGTGAAGACATTCCCGAGCGGCGGTTGGGACGGCTACTGGGTCGGGGACGCGGACCAAGGTTTCGGTGCGGATCAGCCGGGCGGGTGGGCGTACTCGATCTTGCCGTACATGGAGCAGACGGCAGTTTGGCAGCTTGGGATGAACGGCACGACGGAGACGGATCAGACGCAGAAAGACGGTGCGAAAACGCGAGCGGAATCGGTCGTCGGCGTCTTTAACTGCCCGTCACGGCGAGCAGCGAAAACGTACCCGTATGCCCTTGGCGCCAAACTCATCAACACGACCCCCTGCACGATGACCGGCAAACTGGATTACTGCGGCAACGGCGGCGATACCTCCAACGGAAACTGGAACTCCGCCGGATACGGCACGTCTCCCTCAACGATCGCGGACGGGCGCACGAAACTGAAGTCGATCACGTGCTCCGGCGTCACGTTTTTCAAGAGTGTGGTAACGTTTGGGCAGATCCGCGACGGAAGCAGCAATACGTACCTAGTCGGCGAGAAATATTTGAACTCGAACGACTATGAGACGGGAAAAGACGGCGGTGACGACATTGTCGTCTATTGCGGAAACGACGAAGACATCATCCGCTCCGGAAATTCTCAGCCGGCACAGGACCGAATGGGAGTCGCGAATCACAGTATATTTGGAAGTGCTCATGCGGGCACGTTCGGCATGACGATGTGTGACGGTTCCACGCAGCGCGTCAGTTACTCGATCGACGCGGAGACCCACCGGCTTCTTGCCAACAAATCGGACGGCAAAGCGGCGGTGTTGGAGAATTAGGGTAAACGTAGCGTTTTACAAACACTGTATTTTAAAGGAGTCCCGACCATGAAGAAACGGTTCAAAAAATGGTTCGCATTTTTCATGCTTTTTCTCACTTCTGCGTCATTGCGAGCCGGGGAACTGGTCCCGCCGGTCTTTTTGGAACCGCTTCCGGAGGAATACGGTGACGAGTACCGCCAATTTCAGGGGATCTCCAGTCTTGCCGTGACGAGTGAGCGGGACATTTGGGTGACGTGGTACACGGGCGGCGTAACGGAAGACCGCGACAATTACGTCGTACTTGCCCGAAGCCGCGACGGCGGGAAAACATGGTCGAAACCGCTTTTCTGTCTCGACCAGCCGGGAGAACCGCGCCAGTACGATCCGTCGCTTTGGTTCGCACCGGACGGAAAACTCTACCTTTTCTGGTCGCAGCGTCCCGGTCATGACGGACCAGCGGATCTCTGGTGCATCAGTACGGCAGACCCGGGATCGGAAAAACCGACGTGGAGCGCACCGCGTTTCGTGACGGAAGGCATCATGATGAACAAACCGATCGCGGACTCGAAAGGACGCTGGATCCTCCCCGTTTCCGTCTGGAATCTTCCGTGGGCTGGGGACCCGGATCTTGACCGCTCTCCAAACGGACCGGCCGGCGCATGGTTCGTCGTCTCGGAAGATGAGGGAAAGAGCTGGACGAAACTCGGGCGCGGATACACTCCGCCGGAATTTGCGCTTTTTGACGAACATTCTATCGTTGAGCTGAATGATGGCCGGTTCTGGATCATGAATCGCACGAATCGCGGGATCGGAGACTTTTACTCCGAAGACGGCGGGAAAACGTGGACGGATCTCAAAGAGTCTGTCATTCGGCACACCTCGTCGCGCTTTTTCCTGCGCCGGCTCCAGAGCGGAAATCTCATTCTGGTCAAAAATGGACCGATCGATCAGGATGTGGGACGCTCGCGCATGACGGCGTTTCTTTCCAAGGATGACGGAAAGACGTGGGAAGGCGGTCTGCTTCTGGACGAACGGCACGGGGTCTCGTATCCGGACGGAGATCAGACGCCCAATGGGATGATCTACCTGACGTACGATTACTCGCGGACCAGTGCGATGGAGATCTATGCCGTGCGGAT
The DNA here is from genome assembly GCA_015062085.1 of Planctomycetaceae bacterium. Next base: position 4,386 of record SUVI01000141.1, on the reverse strand, counting down.
CACCGAAGCGGACATTTTGGCCGGAAAGCTCGTGTCGCCGAACAGTCAGCTCCGAGTCATCGTCAACAAAGCGACGGGACGGACCTCCGCGGCAGCTCGAGCGAACGTGAAGTTGGAAAAAAATGAAGACGGAAAACCGTTTCTTATGGATCCGCGCGGCATTTTGAAGCCGGTCTGCGAACAGGATGAGGTCCGCGAGATCGAAACTGCACAGCCGATCTTCAGGAATCGCGACTACGTGTTCAATGAAATTCCCGACTGGCTGAAAGGACGCCGTTTCATCTTTTCGCCGATCGATTCGACTTCTGCCGTCTGCGAAGAGCCTGGAATGGTCTACGCTCTCACGCCGACGGTGAAACGAAACCGGGATTCTGCCGTCGAAACGCTTGAAAAAGCGGGATTTCAGAAGGTCGCGCAACCGGAATTCATCCTTTTCGGCTGGAGTCCCAATGATGCCGTGACGCTCTTTCAGAAAAAGATGGAAAAAGGCGAGAAGATCGAGCTGCCCAAATGGGGAGTCCTGATTTTCTAGTGTTCGGCGTTTCCTCGGCGCATTTTGTGTGTTCCTGCGGCTTTTCCGACAGTGTTCAGCGGTTAAAAACAGTGTCTTTGAGTGCTGAAACTGCCGGAAGAGCCGTTTTAAGTAAATTCCTGTGCAAATTAGGGGAGAGACGCCAAAGTCCGGGCGTGCTCACACGATACGGTGTGCGTCCGGCAGGATCATGCACGAACTGCAGTGCGTCAGGAGCCGTTCCAGTTCGGAAGGATCCGAGATCGGCGTGATGTTGAGCTCTTCGAGGGTTTCTCCGTCCATCGGCGAAAGGAAAAAGACGCGGAATTTTGAAATGGTTTGGATCGCCGGAATGGCAAGCGGCGCGTCCGGAAGATTTTCCCGGCGAATGAACTTTTCTGCGAGTTCCGGCTCTTGGACCTGGCGGTAGATCTGAAGAGAGCGGGGCAGTTCACCGGAAAGATCGGAGCAGACTGCGAGAACGCCGTTTGGCTGAAGACCGGAATTGGCAGCATTGGTGAGCGCCTGGAAAACGCAGTCCCATGAGCGCGAGTCTTCGCCCGTCACGGTCACGAGAACAGCATCCGGTTTTCGTTCTGCCAGAAGCGTCCAATGGTCTCGGTACGCGGAATTTCCATCCTTTTCGACCTCACGGAAATCTCCCGCCAAAAACTGCGCGATCCGGCTGGTGCCCGGAGTCGAGATCCCCGGGACGGCCTGAAGTGTACCGAAAATGCCAAGTTGCCGCGTCGCTTCCGTGATTTCGTGCATGAGTTCGTGCATCAGGTCATGATCAGACGCATGGAGCGCAGGTCCGAAATCCGCATACCGTTTGTGTGTTTCCGCGTCGGAAAACGTCGGATAGACTGCCGTGTGGATCCCGGCGTAACCTTTGGTCGCTTTCGACTGAAAAAAACCAATGGGCAGAACGAATTCCGCATCGAAAAGCGTTCTGCTGATCGCCAGCGTCTCGTTCGTCGCAGCAACGGCCCCCAAAAGTGCCATTTCTTCGCGCTGTTTCGGTTTGTGCGTCTGAAGACGGATCCGGCTGCGGACGGTTTCATTCGGCAGAATGGCGTCCAGGGTGATCGGTGCAGCTTTTTCGTCTTCCTCGGTGCGCAGGATCGTGACAAGATCCGGCTGGTGAAGTTCCGGTGTACTGAAAAAATACTTCAAGACGGCACGCAGAATGCTCTCCAAGTGCGGGACTCCCGGTGCAACGGGGATCGCGAGTTTGTCGCCGCTGAAAAGGCATTCCCGAAACGGAGGAAATTCCGTCGGAGACTCCAGCGCATTCCAAACTGCCTCTTCAAGTTCCTCGATCTTGAGATTTTCCGGCTGATCGGCCCCGTGAAGGTAGACCGACTCGGTGCTTTCCAGATCCAGAGTAAGTTCCGAGGCGGTCCCGTAAACTAGTTTCAGGTTCATTGGCAAAATCGGGCCGGCTATGGCCCAAAGATAAAATTTTTCCTAAATTTTGCGTCTGCATCCATTTGCTGACGTCATCCATCCTGACATTTTACCAGATTTTGGAAAAAAAGTCAATCCGGACATCCCCAAAAAAGTCCATTCAGCAAGAGCGCCAATAAGAAACGAAATATTTGAAAATTTAAGGAAAAATGGGTTTGGCACTCTTGCGGAAAATGGAAAAATTTTGTATAATCGGCGTAGAGTTTGTATTTTACGGTTTTGACCGCAAAATTTCCAATCCATCATGACTTCACAGAAAGGAAACGGATCATGAATCGTTTTTTCCTTACCCTTGCCATCCTTGCAGTCTCTGCAGTCTCCGCAGTTTCCCACGCCGGTGAATGGAAACCGCTTTTTAATGCGGATCTCTCGAACGCGCAGTACACTCCGGGGATCTGGAGCGTTGACGCGGACGGTGTTCTGAGCGCGACGCAGGACTCGGCCATCTGGTCGGTCGGCGACTACGAAAATTTCGAGCTTTCCTTGGAATTCAAGAACGACAATGGGACGAACTCCGGTGTCGTGGTCTACTGCACCGACATTCAGAACTGGATCCCGAATTCCGTTGAGATCCAGATCCAGGACGACTCCAAATCGATCGCCGACGGCGCGAAACCGGTCCATCAGAACTGCGGCGCGATCTACGGTCACCTTGCTCCGAGCAAGCTGGTCGTAAAGAAACCGGGCGAATGGAACACAATGCACATCGTCTGCAAAGGCCGGAATATCCAAGTCACGGTCAACGGCGAGAAAGTCACCGACATGGACATGACGAAATGGACCAGCGGCAAAACGAATCCGGACGGCACCGTCATTCCGCCGTGGCTTCCGAAACCGTTCGCTGAAATTCCGACGAAAGGCTCCATCGGCTTCCAGGGCAAGCACGGCCAGTCGTTCATCTATTTCCGCAACATTCAGATCCGCGACGCTGAATAAGACATTCCAAAGCTCAAAACATCAAAAAGTTTTTGGCGCAAAAATCTGTGAGGGAAACTGTTTCCAAAATGCTTTCCCTCGCATTGCGTCACGTCACGATGAGCAGACGCGAACCGTACGCGAGACCTTTCGCCGAAATTCCTATTTTTCACTGTGTTTAGAGAAAAAGAAGATGAAAAAGACTCAAAAACCGACGTTCACGGCACGTTTCATGGCGAGATCGGCAAACTATTGCTTCATTTCCATGTTCGTGAACGCGCTGCTCTTTTTTTCTGCTGGGCGACACATTTGGGGACCGTTTTTTTAATTCGGAGCTCCTGCTCGGAATGCTTCTTCTTGCAGCGGCATCCCTCTTAGCGTCGGTACTTTTCTCTTTTTTTCAGCTCATCGCCGCCTGTTTTCGGCCGAATCGGTCTCTTTTGTTGAGCGGGATCGGAAAGGCTTTTTTCTCAACGATCCTTCTGCTCGGTTTTCTGCTTCCCGCTTTTTCATTTTCCCGCGGACCGGTTTACGATAGGCAGCACTCGAATAATCTGAGGCAGCTTCAGTTTGCGCTTTTGTATTACGCAGCAGCACACGATGGTCAGCTTCCCCCGCACCGAACGGGAAACGGACCGGATGAAAACGGCATTTACCCGCACTCGTGGCGCGTGCACATTCTGCCGTACATGGAACAGAAGGATCTCTACGAAAAGATCCGGCTCACCGAACCGTGGGACAGTGCGTGGAACCGGCAGTTTCATGACCAGATGCCGTCTCCTTTTCAGAGCCCGTTTTTCCGGACAAACGGAATGCAGCATGCGGATGGTTTGGAGACGCAGCCCAAGCTGTCGGAGACCTCGTATTGTGTCGTGACCGGCCCGGACGAGCTTTTCCCGGAAAACGGCGAGTCCGCATCCGTCAAGGATCTTCAAAAAAATGGGAGCGCACCGCGGATCCTCCTCTCGGACTCGGTTCCCGGCTGCTGGATGGACCCGGAGCATGACATTTCGATGGAAGACGTGAAGAAAAACGGTCTGGACGCCCCAAAAGGTTTCCGCGCGTACTATCGAAAGCGTTTCATCGTCGTTTTGGAAACGTGGGAAAACGGCATTCTTGTCCTGAACCGTGAGGAACTTGAAGAACGTCTCGGCCTCCGCTGAACCCAAAACGCAAAATGTGAAAGCACGAGCTTTCATTTCCCTGAGTTCTCTGCGAGACCTTTACGCCTCTGCGCGAAAAGGAATTCACGCGAAATTCAGAATCAGTGCGGGTCTCTCTTTACGCCTGGGCGCGGAGTTTCCGCAAAGCTCGCCGAGACGGAACTTTCCTCTGACGTTTCTGTGCGGATCCCGTTCTTTTCCGCTTTTTTTCTGTTTCCCTTCAAATTTCCGTTTCCTGCTCCGTGCGGGGCTTGACTTTTCAGGGCGCGGATGGTAAAATGAGAGAGAATTTCGGCAATTTTGCGATTTGACGGCCCTCGGAAAACC
>SUVI01000140.1 GCA_015062085.1 Planctomycetaceae bacterium | reverse complement strand
TCAGAGAATGGCATCCAACGATCGCCTTTCCCTGTGCCGCCTCGGAGTTGACGAAATCGTCGACTTTGGAAGTCGTGCGATTGTACACCGCGACGCTGAAACCATGATCCGCCATGTTCAGAACGAGATTCTGTCCCATGACCGCCAGACCCATCAAACCGATCGAGCATTTTGCCATTATTTTCTTTTCCTTTAAGCTAAATTTTTTGAGGATGGACGCTTTACGCGCAGAATTTTATGATTCTAATTATAGTCGCCAACAGATGAATGTCAAGCCCTCCCCATATTCCGAATGATTAAAAAAATGAAAATTTCCACCATCTTCGAGCATTTTGAAAATATTAGGAAATGGAAGTTACCCAAAATCTTTTCAAAAACTTTCACTAAAAAATCAAAACACCCCATTTCGGCAATTTGACTTTTTCGCCTTTTTCCATTTTTTTCTGAAAGAGCGTCACCGCGTCGTTCGTGCTCCAGCCGAAAAGGATGAATTCCGGTTTCGCGACTTTCTGAAATCCCGCTTTTTCAAGCGTTTCAACGGCGGAATCCCGATTTCGTTTCACCGTCGGCGTGAGAGCGTAAACCATTCCCGGCTCTTCACAGACGGCAGAAGTCGAATCGATCGATGAGAAAATGAACCGCCGTCCTTTCATCCAGTCCGGGATCTCGTTGAAAACATAGTCGCGATTCCTGAATATCAGCTGGGCAGTTTCAACTTCGCGGACCTCATCCTGTTCGCAAATCTGCATCAAAACGCCGCGCGGCTCCGCAAGAAACGGTTTCCCGTCTTCATTTTTCTCCAACTTCACGTTCGCCCTGGCCGCCGCTGAGGTCCGTCCCGTCGCTTTATTGACGATGACTCGCAGCTGACTGTTCGGCGACACGATTTTCCCGGCCAGAATATCCGCCTCGGTGATCCGCACGGCATAGATCTCCATCGCGCCGGTCCGCGAGTAATCGTACGTCAGGTGGATCATCCCGTCGGGCGTCTGATCTCCATCCGGATACGAGACCCCGTGCCGCTCATCCAAAAGCAGACCGCCTTCCCACGTCTTGCCATCATCCTTTGAAAGAAATGCCGTCATGCGCGAGCGTCCAACATCCTGATCGATCGGTCCATTTTTGACCAGAATGAGATTTCCGCTCTGGAGCCGACGCAGGAAAAAGCGTGACGAAGTGTGCCGAATGACAGATTCTTTGAAATCCGTCCACGTTTTCCCGCCGTCTTCGGAGTAAAAGTCGCCAATTCCGCGATTCGTACGATTCATGATCCAGAACCGGCCGTCATTCAGCTCAACGATAGAATGCTCGTCAAAAAGCGCGAATTCCGGCGGCGTGTATCCGCGTCCGAGTTTCGTCCAGGTCTTTCCCTTATCTTCCGAGACGACGAACCACGCGCCGGCCGGTCCATTCGGTGAGCGGTCAAGATCCGGGTCCCCTGCCCACGGAAGATTCCAGACCGAAACGGGAAGGATCCAGCGTCCTTTCGAGTCCGCGATCGGTTTGTTCATCATGATGCCTTCCGTCACGAAACGAGGTGCGCTCCACGTCGGTTTTTCCGATTCCGGGTCTGCCGTACTGATGCACCAAAGATCCGCGGGTCCGTCATGCCCGGGACGCTGTGACCAGAAAAGGTAAAGTTTTCCGTCCGGAGCGAACCAGAGCGACGGGTCGTACTGGCGAGGCTCACCCGGCTGATCGAGACAGAAAAGCGGTTTCGACCACGTTTTCCCGCCGTCACGGCTTCGGGCAAGCACGACGTAATTGTCGCGGTCTTCCGTCACGCCGCCCGTGTACCACGTGACCCAAATGTCCTGACCGCTGGTCACAGCAAGACTGGAGATCCCTTGAAATTTGCGGAACTCATCGCCATATTCCTCCGGAAGCGGTTCCAGAAAAACCGGCGGAACCAACTCCCCGGCCATCAGAGAAAAACCGGCTAAAAAAAACAGAAAAAATACAAAACATTTCTTCATGGATGGGGCTCCTTTAAATAAAAAGGCGAACTGGATAAACCTCATTTCAAGATAAAAAGAATGGATAGGCTGAATTTTCCAACACATTCTTTCCAACAGCTGCTTTACTGTTCAGACCGCGGGAAAAAACGGACTCGTTTCTCTCAAAACTAAAAGCAATTAACCAATGCAAAAGGTCTTCTTAAAATAAAATTTAACAGATTGGCTCGAAAATGTCAATATCTTCCCCCAAAAAACTCCTCGGAATCAGGATCGCCGCCGGAACTCTTTTCACTTTCCAGGCAACATGAAGGTTCACATGAAGGTTCACATGAAGGTTCCGTGTACGACGATAAAATTATCCCAACTATTCTCTGCTCCCAATTCAGCAAATGTCCATCCGCCCCACGAATAAACTCGTGAATTTTGTCCTTTTCCTCAACCATTTTCAACACCAAATTTCTCAATGCCAAGCGACTGATATTTTCACGAAAGTCGGATCTTCCGTTTTTTTCTGATATTCACGTGATTGGAAACTTTTCTCAAACATGAATAAAAAAACGTACAGAATGCGCAAAATAACTAGAGAAAATGCGCAAAAGTACCTTGACAGAAAAAACGCCCAGTGTATAATAAAATAAAAATATCGTTCCGTCCACAGTGGAACATGTTCCATTTTCGTCATGAACAACGAATTTACTTCCCATATTTCGCATAGCCTCCCTCGAGTCGCCCTCCTTGTCGAAACATCGAGGGAAGTTGGACGTTCGATCCTTTCCGGCATCGAACGCTACGCGCGTCTTTATGGTCCTTGGGCATTCCATCTGTTTCCGGGAGACCTTGCCCAGCAGATCGAAAACGTGAAGACCTGGGACGCAACGGGGATCATCGCACGGATCGAGACTCCGGAGGTCGCGCGGACCATTCTGGAAAGCGGACTTCCTGTCGTTGGTCTGGATCTTTACGAGGAGCACAAGGCACCGGGACACCCGCTGCGGAACATCTGCGAGGTTTCCGTCAACAGTTCTGCCGTGGGGAAAATGGCAGCGGAACACTTAATGTCTCTGCGGTGTGAAAATTACGCGTTTGTGGGAGAAATCCATGACGTCCTCTGGTCGCGTGAACGTGAGGAATCGTTCTGCCGGACGCTTTACTGGGCAGGATTCCAATGCGTGCGCTACAAACCGCGCCAAAAAGACCTCCCCTGGACAGACGAGATCCATGAACTTGCGCGATGGCTTCAGGAACTTCCAAAACCGGTCGGTATTTTTGCTGCGATGGATGTCCGGGGACGTCAGGTCATTGCGGCATGCCAGGAGTATGGGATCCGTGTTCCGGAGGATGTGGCGGTCCTTGGTGTCGACAATGACCCGCTGATCTGCCGGCTCTGTTCACCACGAATGTCGAGCGTCATCCTTGATTCCGAAACCGGCGGATACCAGGCCGCGCTCATTCTGGATGGACTCATGCGCGGAAAGATCCGGGAGAAGATCTCCTTCCAGATCGATCCGACCGGCATCGCACGCAGAGAATCGACGGAGCGTCCGCCGTTTGACGATCCGATGGTCAATGAAGCCCTCCGATTTATCCGCCAGAATTCCATGATCGCGCTCAGTGTGCAGGAAGTCGCCAATTACGTCCGCGTTTCACGCCGTGTACTGGAAACGCGCTTCCGCAGGATCGTCGGACAGTCGGTCCTTGAAAACATCTGCGCGCAGCGGCTGGAGCGCGTCAAACAGCTTCTGCTCAAAACGGACATGAAAGTCAGCGAGATCGCCGAAGCGTGCGAATTTGGAACGGACGGATACCTAAGCCGTTTTTTCAAGCGGGAATCCGGAATGACGATCTCGGAATTCCGAACCCGGGAACACCGCTGATGTCCGCAGGGGCCTTCAAGAAGTTCAAGCCTTCCTCCCTCCCCAAAAATTCCCCGAGGTCCTTCGGATCCCACAGATCCAGACCTCTTGACAAAAAATCAAAACATTTTTCAGTACTGAAACTCAGGACACTGCCAGAAAATCGAAATGGAGAAAATCATGCACTTCCCGATCGCTCTGTCTTCCGGCCTGACTTCACTTGACTGCTGCGTGGTGGCAGGATATTTCCTGCTCCTCTTCGGTCTTGCGTGGTGGGTCATCAACAAATCGAAAAATACCGCGAAAGATTACTTCCTTGCCGGTAATTCTCTCGGATGGTTCATCGTCGGGTCGTCGATCTTCGCATCGAACATCGGTTCGGAACATCTCGTGGGACTTGCGGGAAGCGGATGCACCGACGGCGTCATGATGGCGCACTTTGAGCTTCACGCCTGGTGTCTGCTCATTCTTGCGTGGGTCTTTATGCCATTCTACGTACGGAGCAAAGTCTTCACGATGCCCGAATTCCTCGAACAGCGTTTTTCGCCAAACGCCCGCTGGGTCCTCTCGCTCATCTCGCTGGCTGCGTATGTCGTCACGAAAGTCGCGGTCGGGATCTTCGCCGGCGGCGTCGTCTTCAAAGTGCTGCTCCCGGAACTGAATTTCATGGGAATGGACAGTTTCTGGATCGGGTCGATCCTCGTCATTATTCTCACGGGCCTCTACACGATGCTCGGCGGAATGCGAGCGGTCGCGTATACCGAGACGCTTCAGACCGGGATCCTGATTTTCGGTTCGGCTCTGGTCACGATCTACGGACTTTCCGCACTCGGCAAAATCGACGGCGGCGACGGTTCCCTCGCGAAAGGCTGGGAAAATTTGCGGGCCGTCTGTTCCAATGAGGAAGAAGGACGCGACATGCTGAATCTCTGGCGTCCCATGCTTCCGGAAGGTGTCGAAGCCTCCTGGGCTCCCGTCATCGAAAAGAACGACGAAGGAAAGATCACCCGTCAGGCATGGTATTTCAAGGACAAATCGCAGACCTCGCACTACCCGTGGATCGGGATGCTCTTCTGCGCACCGATCATTGGACTCTGGTACTGGTGCACCGACCAGTACATCGTCCAGCGCGCCCTGAGCGCCAAAAGCGAAACGGACGCACGCCGTGGAAGCATTTTCGCCGCGTGTCTGAAGCTCCTGCCTGTTTTCATCTTCATCATCCCCGGCATGATCTGCTTTGCGCTGGCGTACCATGGCGCGGACGGTCTCCAGTCGCTCATTACGGAAGAAAACGGCGTAAAGAAAGCGATCGCCAGCGAATCCCAGGGCGCATTTGCCCTGATGGTCTGCGAAGTCCTTCCCTCTGGTATCCGCGGGATCGTCGTGGCGGGACTCCTTTCCGCGCTGATGAGTTCGCTGGCCGGCGTTTTTAATGCGTGCGCGACGCTCTTCACGATGGACTTCTACCAGAAATTCCGTCAAAACGTCTCTGAACAGCAGCTCGTTTGGGTCGGACGCGCCGCGACGTTCGCGATGATCATCATCGGTCTGCTCTGGATCCCGATCATTCAGGGGAAAAACGGCCTCTACGAGTATCTGCAAAGCGTCCAGGGCTACTTCTCGCCGCCGATCCTGACGGTCTTCCTGCTCGGAGTTTTCTGGAAACGCATGAACGCGAAAGGAGCAATGGCAGCGCTGACTATCGGTTTCGCGCTCGCCGTCCTGCGTCTTTCGATCGACACGGCCGCGACCCTCGGTGTGGAATTTACGGAAGGCTCCTTCCTCTGGATCCTGAATACCATTTACTTCCAGTACTACAGCGTGCTCATCATGATCATCTGCGTCACCGCCATGATCGCAGTCAGTTATGCGACAGCTGCGCCGGATTACGCGAAGATCCAGGGACTCACATTCGGCACCACGAGCACTGAGGAACGCGAAGTATCCCGTTCGAGCTGGAGTTGGGTCGACGTCCTCGTCTCTGTCCTGATCCTGCTCGCGATCACGGCAGCGTACCTTTACTTCACAGGCTGATTCTTTACGGGCTGAGATCCGCAAACGGTCTCACCGTATGATGAAACGAACGTCTCCCGGCAGGCTGAATTCGAGTCGGCCGGGAGAGCCATTCCCATCTACCCTTTCATTGAAAATCGATCAGGTATGGAAATTTACTCAAAAAGCAAGATTTGGTTCGTGACCGGCGCACAGCTTCTTTACGGAGGCGAGACCGTACGTCAAGTCAACGAACATTCCGAAACGATGATCGCCGGTCTGAACCAGGGCGGGCTTCCTTTGGAGATCGTTTACCGCGGGACTGTCAATTCCGCGGAGGAAGTCACCCGGCTCTTCCGTGAGGCGGAAAACTCCGACGAATGTGCCGGCATCATCACGTGGATGCATACGTTTTCGCCTGCGAAAATGTGGATCCGCGGGCTTCAGGCTTTCCGCAAGCCCCTGCTCCATCTCCACACGCAGTTCCAGCGCGAGATCCCGTGGGACTCCATCGACATGGACTACATGAACCTGAATCAGAGTGCCCATGGCGACCGTGAATTTGCACACATCGTCTCCCGCCTGCGAAAAAATCGCCGAATCGTCGTCGGATTCTGGGAGGATGAGACCGTCCGCTCGCAGATCTCCGACTGGATGCGTGTCTGTGCAGGGTGGAAAGACCAGCAGACACTGCGCATCGTGCGTTTCGGCGACAACATGAACAATGTGGCCGTGACCGACGGCGACAAAGTGGAAGCGGAGATCCGCCTCGGCTACCATGTGGACTACTGCCCGATCGGCGACCTTGCGGAAATGCAGGATTCGGTTTCCGACGCGCAGATCGCCGCGCTGCTCGACGAATATGAAACGCTCTACGAGGTCTCCGGAGAGCTTCGAAACGACGAAAACGCCTGGCGTCAGGTGCGTGAGGCGGCTCGCGAAGAGCTTGCGCTGCGCATGATGCTCAAGGAAAAGAACGCAAATGCCTTCACGACCAATTTCGACGCGCTTCACGGTCTGGATCAGCTTCCGGGGCTTGCGTCTCAGCGTCTGATGGCGGAGGGGATCGGATTCGGCGCAGAAGGCGACTGGAAAACGGCCGCGCTGACCCGTCTTTTCTCGGTCATGGGAGCGGGACTCAAGGGCGGTTCCTCCTTCATGGAAGACTACGTCCTGCATTTCCGCGGCGGCGGCGCGATCCTTCAGGCGCACATGCTGGAAGTTTCTCCCGCCATCTCCGGGGAAAAACCGCGTCTTGAAGTCCATCCGCTCGGCATTGGAGGCAAGAATCCACCGGCTCGGCTCGTCTTCACGGCACACTCCGGGAAGGGGATCGCCGCAACGGTCGTGGATCTCGGAAACCGTTTCCGCATGATCGCGGCCAAAGTTGACTGTCTTCAGCCGGAAGCCGACCTTCCGAAACTCCCCGTTGCCCGTGCGTTCTGGAAACCGGAACCGGACCTGGCCGTTGGCGCGGCGGCGTGGATGCTCGCAGGAGGCACGCACCATAGTGCGTTTACGTTCGATCTGACGCTCGACCAGCTGGAAGACTACGCGGAAATGGCAGAAATGGAGCTTCTCGTCATCGACGAAACGACGACGCTCTCCCGTTTCAAGGAAACGCTCCGTCTGAACGAGATCTTTTACGGTTTCGGAAGAAATTTTTAGGTTCATTCACCCGGTAAACTCAGGCCTGCCTGAACTTCCAATAATTTCACGGCCTCCCGTACTCCGGGGGGCTTTTTTTGAACAAAGAGAAATCCTCTTTCCTGAAAAAAGCAAATTATCGACACGAAATTCTTAACTTTTGTTCCATCCGGCAACCGCACTTCTCGGATGAGCCAAAATTTAAGACCTGAGATTTCTCAGGTCTTTGGAATTTTTGTCGAGCTTCCCAGATTTTAACGGCATTCCTGCCGGATCGCGATCAGGTCTTTCATCACGTTTTCGAGCGGCGGATTTTTGCCCGTCTTTCCGAATGCATCGTGAAGCTGAACGTAAAGCGCGTAAAGCCGACGGTAAACGGAAGCCGATTCAGGATCCGGAACGTAGATCTTTTCCTTCACGCCCGTCATGCAGTCCACTGCCGACGCGAAGTCTCCAAACGCACCGCCGACGACTGCTCCCGCAATCGCGGAACCAAGCGCACACGTCTGCGAACACCGGCTGATCTTGACCGGACGGTCGAAAATATCTGCGTAGATCTGCATCACGAGCGCGTTTTTCTCCGCGATACCGCCGCAGCAGATGACTTCCTGCACGTCGATGCCGTACTCCACAAACCGGTTAATGATGGTCAGTGCACCGAACGCCGTCGCTTCGATCAGAGCACGGTAGATCTCCGCCGCTGTCGTGTGGAGCGTCTGTCCGAGAATCAATCCCGTAAGATTCTGGTCGACCAGGACGGTCCGATTCCCATTATTCCAGTCGAGCGCGAGAAGTCCAGACGCACCGGGCTTAAGTTTCTGCGCCTCTTCGGTCAGTGCCGCGTGTGCGGAATCATCTCCGGAAACGACGTGTTTGACGAACCAGTTGAAAATGTCTCCAACTGCCGACTGACCGGCTTCCAGACCGTACATTCCAGGAAGAACGGACTCCGGAACGATCCCGCAGAGGCCGGGAATGTCCGCGATGGACTGGGAAAGCGGCGAGACCATGATGTCGCACGTGCTCGTGCCGATGGTCTTCACGAGTGTTCCGGGCTTCACTCCGGACCCGATCGCTCCGAGATGGCAGTCAAACGCGCCGACCGCGACCGGGATCCCGGCAGGAAGTCCCGTTTTCTCCGCGATTTCGGCAGTCAGCGTACCGGCGGCATGATCGACCGGCACGGCCTTCGTCGAGTAACGGAAACGCACGAGCCGTTCGTCGAGCGAACGTAAAGCCTCTTCGGACGGCAGACCGCCCCACTGTTCATGGAAGAGCGCTTTGTGTCCGGCAGCACAGATCCCGCGCGGCATCATTTCAGGATCCAGATTCCCAGTCAGCCACGCCGGCACGAAATCCGCGAGCTCTACCCACGACGCAGTCGCTTCCGCCACGTTCGGCGACGTACGGACACAGTGAAGGATCTTGGCCCAATACCATTCGCTGGAATACGTTCCCCCGCATTTCGCAAGGAATCCCTCCGGCCGAGTTTTCGCCCACTCGGTGATCTCCTGCGCCTCGGCGACCGACGTATGGTCCTTCCAGAGCCAGGCCTGCGCGGCAAGATCGTTCTTGAATTCCGGCTTCATCGCGAGCGGCGTTCCCTCAGCATCGACAGGGATCGGCGTACTTCCCGTCGTGTCGACTCCGATCCCAACAACATTTTCCGGGGAAAAGCCGGCAAACCGCTCTTTCGCCTGCCTCACGGCATCGCTGACTGAGGTAAGGAACCCCTCAAGATAGTCCGCGGGATTCTGCCGGGCAAGATTCGGATCGCGCGGGTCCAGCAGGATCCCGTCCGTTCCGGAAGGATAGTTAAAGACCGACTCACTCATGATCTCCCCGTCCGCGAGCCGGGCAATGACGGCGCGGACACTGTTCGTCCCATAGTCAACGCCGATGGAAAAACGATTTTCATTCATGGGTTCTACTCCCTGTTCTCTTTCTGCCCATAATACGCATTCGGGCCGTGCTTTCTCGAATAGTGTTTTTCCAAAACATACGATTCCAGCGCGGGAAACGACTGCGCGATCTGGAACGTTTTGAGTGCCATTTCCGCCACCGCTTCCAGAGCGACCGCGTTCTGCACGGCTTTCAACGCGGAATTTCCCCAGGTAAACGGAGCGTGTCCGGCCGCCAAAACTCCGGGGATTGCCTCCGGGTCCAGTCCGTGTGCGGAAAATCGCTCCACGATGACCTTCCCGGTGTTGCGCTCATACGCTTCACGGACTTCCTCTTCCGTCAGAGGCCGCGTGACCGGAACGGAACCGAAGAAGTGGTCCGCGTGCGTCGTTCCAAGACACGGAATTTCCCGCCGTGCCTGCGCCCACGCCGTCGCTGACGTACTGTGCGTGTGGACCATTCCCCGAAGAAAAGGGAATTTCTGTCGGAAAAATGCGTAGACCTCCAAATACGTCGGCGTGTCCGAGGACGACTGATTCTCTCCTTCCAGAATCGTACCGTCGGGGGCAACGACCACCATTTCACGCGGCGTGAGTTTTTCGTACGGAACTCCGCTCGGCTTGATGACCAGTGCGTCGCCGTCGTCGGTCCACTCTCCAACATTTCCCCAGGTGAGCGTCACCAAACCATGACGCACAAGGTCAAGATTGGCGGCACAGACCGCTTCTTTCAGCTGCGGAATATTCATGCGTTTCTCCTGAAAAAACGGGTTCCGGCAGACCTCCCCAATGCCGTTTTGGAAAACGGGCGGAAAACAGAACGTTTTCCCATCCGGACGGACTGCCGAAACCGTAAAATGAAATGGAATTTACTCGACGCTCACCTCGATCACCGTAGCGGAAAGCGACGGCAGGAGGACGCTCAGCTGATTTCCGGCACCTTTGACTGCCAGCGGCTTCGGCGTGATGGCGTTCGGGGCGGCAAGCGTGTTGCGTTTCTGGAGTTTCGCGTCGGCATTTTCGCCCTCAGCCAGATCCGGCGTAACGGTCAGAGCTTTCGCGGAAAGGACCTTCACGTCGTTGAGCTTCACGTTCATGACGGCATCTTCGCGCTGATTGTTCACGACCTTGA
>SUVI01000004.1 GCA_015062085.1 Planctomycetaceae bacterium | reverse complement strand
AAAAACGAAATAGTGCCAACAATGCCGAAGGCGACATGACTCCGATGATCGACATGGTGTTCCAGCTGTTGATCTTCTTCATGATTTTGATCAACTTTGCCGACGCCGACCAGAACGCGCGAGTCAAACTGCCCGACAATGAGATCGTAAAACCGCCAGAAATGCCGGTTCCGGATGCCGTGACGCTTCAGATCGCCAAACAGGAAGGCAGCGACAAGAAATACAGTGTCCTGATCGGTGCCGAAGAATTCAAATTCGACAAAAAAGACGACGGAGACCAGAAACGTCTGAAGCTCGCTTTGGACAAAGAGGTCAAATTCGTCAAGACGGTGAAGAAGAAATCGGCAAAAGACATGACGGTCATCATCCGTGCGGACAAAGATGCTCCGATCCGGTTTGTGAACCTCACGATCCACACCTGTCAGGAAGCCGATTTGGAAAACTTTGCGCTCCGTGCAGTGGCGAAGGTAAAATAATTCAGGAAGGATAAATATGGCTCGCAGAAAAAAAACTACAGAAGTCAAAGGCGACATGACACCGATGATCGACATGGTATTCCAGCTGCTGATCTTCTTTATTCTCACGCTGAATATTGTCGACCCTGAAGGCGATTTTTACCTTCGTCTTCCGAAGCCGGGAGCTGCCCAGGCATCGGAGAGCGATATTGTGCCGGACGTCATGCGTATCGTGCTCATCAGCAACACGAAGGGCGACTTGACAGGCCTGACGGTGGACAATGTGCAGAGCAGAATGCGTACTTCCACTGACCCGGATGAAGACGATTTGCGGAAACGTATTCGTTCCAAGATGGGGAATGCTTCCGGAAAACCGGAGGATTTCGAAATTGAGCTTGGCTGGGGAGGCCCCGGTGCGACCAGTTTGAAGTATCGTTACGTTCTGAAGGTCATTGGTATCTGCACAGGCGAGAGGCAGCCTGACGGCACGGTCAAGCCGCTGGTGCAGAAGATCAAGCTGCTCCAATAGCAGATCTTGAAGCGTTCGAGACAAGGAAAGCGTTTTGCTGTTTGGCAGAACGCTTTTTTTTGGAGCGGTTTGACGCAGGGGATTCGATCCTGAATTTATACGGAAACGCACCGATTTGGCGAATCCTCCAATCGCATCACTGGCGGTCCATCAAAAAATCCATCTGAAAAAGAACCTGAAATTCCGGCAATAAAACATGTTATCGAGAAAATCCAAGAAGCTTTGGAGATCGTTTATCCTGGAGAAAAAATAATATGAGATTGACAAATGAATTTTGCGAAAAATATATGATCGACCTTGAGGTTTGTAATTCATGGCTTCCAGAAACCCCTGAAGAAATTTTAAAAATTTCCATGGGATATAATAAGTTTGGAATATGTTATTTGGGAATTGACCCGAAAAAACAAAACTGGATCATTCTCAAGTCGCCGCTTCGGATCGTTGATGATTCATCAGAGCGGACTGTAAGAGCGGCTCTTCCAACGGAAATTGCAGGAGAATATCTAAATTTATTGTTTCCACGATTTGGAATATTGCTCCGGGACGGGGAAATTATTGCAGTTACACAGGCGGTGAAAGAAGATTATTTGCAGTTAAACAATGAAAAATGGAAAATATTTGGAGAGCCTTTTTTCAAAAATTCAGTGTTTGAAGAAAAATAGTAGATTTTAATGGGAGAATATATAGAATTTGAGGGTGTCTATGATGACACATTGCGGGTCCCAATGTTGGCGCATTGGGGCCTTTTTCATGCAGTTGTCCGAAATTTTGGGAATACTTGGCGCGATAAATTTCTAAAAAACGAGAAAAATTTCTACATAGACTATTGGCAAGCTGTCCTTGATATGGTAGAATAATTTCATCGAATTTGCTCCGGATCGTCTCAACCGGAAATTTAACCACGGCAAAACGTCTCATACTTGCCGACGGCGCGAGGTTTCTACGCGCCAATCTGAATCAATCGAAGGAGAAGATATGGGAATTCTACAACACACTGATTTGGTGAAATACAGAAATTGCACAAAATGGAAAATCCGTGTTTCTGTACTTTTTCGCTAGAAAATGAATAAAATAGGAAATATTTTCTGGTTATATCACTTAAAGCGCTTCTTAGTGTCAAAATTTTACAGAAAGTGTCGATTATATGGAAAGTGACTTGAAGTTCAGACTGTATCTTTTCCGATTGTTAAAGTGATTAGGATCATGATAGCAATTTGTTCGGTTGAATAAATTGTAATGAAGAGATAAACCGATTCACCCTGAAAAGTCCTTACCGCAAAAGATCAGGGAATTGGAAACAAATGATGGCGATTCAGGATGTCTTGAGTCATCATATTTACACGGTGAAAAAGACTGGAGGAAAACAGGATGCGACGTGTATTTAGTTTTGGAGCGATTTTGCTCGCAGTTGCCATGGCGCCAATGACGGTCCTTGGCAGCAATCAGGAAATGGCGGAAGAAATTGCCGGCGTTCTTGAAGATAAAAATCTGATCGAGGGCTGTGATATTGGCCTGAAGTATCAGGATGAAACGGTCTGGCTCACTGGTATTGTGGACAGCGCGGAGAAAATCTCTGCGATCCAGGCGACCGTAGAAGGTCTGGATGGAGTCGCCAAAGTCGTGAACCAGCTGGAAGTGGAAAAGGTTGCCGAAGATGCTTCGGTTCAGCAGGTCGCCGGCTATCAGCGCAGTGTCGTTCGCCGTCCGGCTCAGCTTTCCGACTTGGGAAGCGAGCAGATCATCAGTGACGAAGTCGTTGCGGTGAATGGCGTCCCGGTCAATCAGGGACAGGCGACTCCGGCAGGTAATTCCGTCGTGGAAAACGGTACGCAGTCCGTCATGATCCAGGGCGCGTCGATGCAGAGCCGTCCCCGTCCGATCCAGGTCTCCTACGGCACGACCGTCCAGCCGGTTTCCAACTCTGTCGTGAGCGGCGCAGTTCCCTCTGCTGCTCCGGCGCCGATGATGCAGGGAACTCCCATGCCGATGCACTCGCAGGCCTACGCGATGCCCGCAAACGGCGGAGCCGCCATGCGCTACGACAATCCGCACATGCCGCGGAAAGCATTCCCCGCTTACGGAACGTATCCGAACACGGCCTCCGTCCAGTATCCCAAACGTCACGCCGCGAGCGCTTGGCCCTACATTGGCCCGTACTATCCCTATCCGCAGGTTCCGGATGGATGGCGCAAAGTCACTCTCGAATGGCACGACGGTTACTGGCACCTCGACTTTGACGACGGCACGACCAAAGGCCCGTTCAGCGGACTCTTCCGTCTGAAGCCGTAAGAAAAAACGAGCCTTAAGCTCACATGATCACGGAAACGTCTTGAAGGAGGCGTTTCCGTTTTTTTGGATAGACGTAAAATTTCGAGCCGCTCTTGACTCGAAGATAACGTTTCCGAGCAGACTGAGTTTCCATTAAAAAACTCAAAATCGTCAAAAATTTTAGAAAAAACCTAAGAAATTACCCTCCCACCGCAAAACCCCTTGACAATATATTTTCTCTATGTTACAATACAGTTTCACGTAAGGCAGCTTTGTTTGAAAATGAGATTTTTAGAAGTTGCTTTCAAACATTTTAACCCTGAGGACATTTTTATGAAAAAGCACAAATACCTTCTTCTTGCGTTCCTTCTTCCGGCACTTTTTTTGTGCGGCTGCAAACCCGCTCCAACGATCGACGAAGAACTGAAAAAACAGCTTGACGGAGAATTTAAATACGAGCTCACCGCCGACGGTTCCGTCACCATCACCAAATACACCGGCTCCGCCGAAACCGTCACCATCCCCCGCGGCGTAACGAGCATTGGAAATGAAGCGTTCAGCTGGTGCAACAGCCTCACGTCGGTGACGATCCCCGACAGCGTGACGAGCATTGGCGGCGGTCCATTTGCCGGGTGTGAGAAACTGACCAAGATCCTTGTCTCCGTGGGCAATACGCATTTCAAGACCGTGGACGGCATCCTGTTCACCGACGACGGCAAAACGCTCATTCAGGTCCCGGCAGGCAAGGGCCTCACCGAATACACCATCCCCGACGGCGTGACGAGCATTGGCGGCGGTTCATTTGCCGGGTGTGATCAACTGACCGAGATCCGTGTCTCTGCGGGCAATACGCATTTCAAGAGCGTGGACGGCATCCTGTTCACCGCCGACGGCAAAACGCTCATTCAGGTCCCGGAAGGCAAGGGCCTCACCGAATACACCATCCCCAACAGCGTGACGAGCATTGGAAATTACGCGTTCTACAAGTGCTCCAGCCTCACGTCGGTGACGATCCCCAACAGCGTGACGAGCATTGGAGATGAAGCGTTCTACTACTGCTCCAGCCTCACGTCGGTGACGATCCCCGACAGCGTGACGAGCATTGGCGACGGTCCATTTGCCAGGTGCTATAAACTGACCGAGATCCAAGTCTCCGCGGGCAATACGCATTTCAAGAGCGTAGACGGCATCCTGTTCTCCGCCGACGGCAAAACGCTCATTCGGGTCCCGGGCGGCCTCACCGAATACACCATCCCCGACGGCGTGACGAGCATTGGAAGTTCCGCGTTCTGCTACTGCGACAGCCTCACGTCGGTGACGATCCCCGACAGCGTGACGAGCATTGGAGATCGCGCGTTCTTACACTGCCACAGCCTCACGTGGGTGACGATCCCCAACAGCGTGACGAACATTGGAGATGGCGCGTTCTGCGACTGCTGGAGCCTCACGTCGGTGACGATCCCCAACAGCGTGACGAGCATTAGAGATGAAGCGTTCAGCCACTGCACGAGCCTCAAGTGGGTGACGATCCCCGACAGCGTGACGAGCATTGGAAATAAAGCGTTCTACTGGTGCACGAGCCTCACGTCGGTGACGATCCCCAACAGCGTGACGAGCATTGGAGATAAAGCGTTCTACTGGTGCACGAGCCTCACGTTGGTGACGATCCCCAACAGCGTGACGAGCATTGGAGATGAAGCGTTCTACTGGTGCTCTGAAGATCTGGTGATCTACGGAACAGCGGAGAACGGTATGCGAAGAAGAATAAGGTGAAGTAGCGGTTTGAGGTTTTGGAAGAGGGGAGGGGAAATGAAGCCTCTCCCCCTTTACGTGAAGTGCCGAATATCGTTCCGAAGTATTTACTCCGCCTCTAAGGTCTCATTTCAAGATGATCCGGAATCCAAGACTCCAGTTTTTCTCTCCCGGCAAGGCTTTTCCGCGAACAGCAGAACGGCACTCTCGGGCAAAGTTGGCCCAGCTTCCGCCGCGGAATACTCGGCAAAGGTCTTCCGGAGGTCCTTGCGGGTCGTCGATCGGTGAGCCGGAATAGTAGTCCGCGGCATACCAGTCCGCACACCATTCCCACACGTTCCCGTGCATATCGTAAAGTCCCCAGGCGTTTGGGGCTTTTTTCTTGACTGGCGCAGTACGTCCGATGGCAAAAGTTCCATGATACCAGCCCATTTTGTCAAGATCGCCCGCATAAGCGCCCTCCGATCCTGCACGGCAGGCGTACTCCCACTGCGCCTCCGTCGGCAGACTCACGTTTACGCCGAATCTCTCCGAAAATTCACGGCAAAAGTCCTGACACTCGTCCCAGCTTACGTTTTCCACCGGATCAAAGTCTCCCGAAAAACTGCTCGGATTACGGCCCATCACACTCATCCACATTTTCTGCGTCACCGGAGTTTCCAGCATCCAGAAACCGTGCGCAAACC
This sequence comes from Planctomycetaceae bacterium, assembly GCA_015062085.1. The sequence continues at coordinate 61,167 of SUVI01000004.1, read as the reverse complement.
GAACACGATGCGGCATTTCATCGGGACAGTGACCGGTTCCATTCGCAGAACTTCCCATGACGAAATTTCCCGCAGGACACCAGCAGAACGTGTACTCGACACCGTCCGCCGTGACCGTATGACGGCGAGGAAGTACGATTTCTGATTCTGGGACTGAAACGGATTCTGGGACCGAAACGGATTCTGGGACCGAAACGGATTCTGGGACCGAAACGGATTCTGGGACTGAAACGGATTCTGGGACTGAAACGGATTCTGGGACCGAAACGGATTCTGGGACCGAAACGGATTCTGGGACCGAAACGGATTCTGGGACTGAAACGGATTCTGGGACTGAAACGGATTCTGGGACCGAAACGGATTCTGGGACCGAAACGGATTCTGGGACCGAAACGGATTCTGGGACCGAAACGGATTCTGGAACTGAAATCATTTTCTTGTCGTTTTTTTTGTATTCACCCCTGTATCTGTACATAATATAGAGAATACAGATCACGCTCAAGAGAAAAATCATGAATGGCCAATACTTCCAAAGCTCTAAAGGATCTTCCGTCAGTACTTGCCAAACGAACCAGCAAATGGCACTAAGCCCAATAAGCGTCTTTAATGGTTTCAAAATCGTATCGATCCAAGCGATCAACCCATTATTCGACAGTTCATTTTTTTCATCATCATCGTTTTCAAAAGAATCATTTACAGCATCTGCGTTTTGTGCTTCAGCAGAGTATAGTATTTCAGGGGGCATGTCTTCCATTTCCATTTCCTCACTCAATATACAAAAAAACAATTCTTGTATTTTAGCAAATTTTCAGAAATATACAAGAGGGGCGCCAATACCTTAAGAACTTTCAGTCCGTTTTTGTGTCGGTAAAATAAAAACTCCCGCACAGGAGGAGAAGTGCGGGAGTTCCGTGCTCTTAGTGACGGCTTTCGTGGATCGCAGCATCAATGATCCCGCCGATCAGGTCTCCCCAAGTCGTCGGATGATGATGGTGATGCGGCGGCGGAGGCGGTGCCGGATGGTGATGTCGCGGCGGCGGAGGCGGTGCCGGATGATGGTGATGCGGCGGCTGATGCGGAGGCGGAGCCGGTTTAGCATGATGCTGCGGTGCCGGAGCCGGTTTAGCGTGATGCTGCGGAGGCGGAGCCGGTTTAGCGTGATGCTGCGGTGCCGGAGCCGGCTTGGCATGATGCTGGGGTGCGGCGGCCGGTCGGCCCTGTGCGGGACGCGCTGCAGGGCGCTGCGCCATCAAATCGGAGTTCGCCAGTGCGAAACTCAGAACTGCTGCGGAAATCGCGCAAAGTGTGATCTTTTTCATGAAAAGCTCCTTTCAAAAGGAAAATCAGTGATGATGGTGGTGTCCCTCGTGGATCGCAGCATCAATGATCCCGCCGATCAGGTCTCCCCAAGTCGTCGGATGATGATGGAGATGCGGCGGCGGCGGAGGCGGTGCCGGATGGTGATGTCGCGGCGGCGGAGGCGGTGCCGGATGATGGTGTCGCGGCGGCGGAGGCGGTGCCGGATGATGGTGATGCGGCGGTTGGTGCGGACGGGCATGATGCGGAGGCGGAGCCGGTTGGCGATGATGGGGAGCCGGTTGGGCATGATGCGGAGCCGGAGCCGGCTGACGATGGGCCTGCGGATGATGCGGCCGATGCTGAGCCTGCGCACTCGGAGCCGTAAGGAACAGCGCTCCAAGAAATATGGCGCCCGCACAGGAAATGAACGTTGATTTTTTCATGACATTTTCTCCGTAAAAATTTGCGGAAACTGTTAAAAAGTCACTAGACTTAATCTACATTTTAAGTATCGTTTATTTCTACGAAAAAATCAAGGAGTACAGTCCACGGAAAAAGACGTTTTTTGATGAAAAAATTTAAAATAAGAAGAAAATTTGATCCATTTTTGGGTGCCGTTCAAGTGGATTCAGAGAAATTCCGCGATCTGGACACAAAAACATCCGTCCGCGACCAAAAGTTTTCCTCGAGCGATCGCCTTTCCATTGACGAGAATGTTGACCAGTTCGTCCACATGTTTGTCCAAGATCACGACGGAACCGGGCCGCAGACGTGCAACTTCGGAGAGGAGCATGGTTGTCTTTCCGAGCTCGATCCGAACTTCCAGCTCAATGTTTCCCAGTGAGGCGATCTGTTCCCGCAAGAACGCTTTGCGCATTCCTCTAGAGTCGTTTTCCGTCGGTTTTTCCGCCTCTTCCATCTCCGGAAGCACAGGAAAATCGGCATCGACACCGTCCAGGAGCTGGTCGATCTCTTCCGAGGTCAGCGTCGAATGCTGCGTAAAATGCTCGCAATTTTCCATATTTCCCCTTTCGCGCCGTCTTCAGGTCAGTTTTCCGGCGGTTCGTATTCGTATTTTTTCCAGATAAACGGTCTTCGGTGCGTCGGTTCGATACGCAGCATGACTTCCCCGTTCTGGAAGATGCGCACAGTACCGTTGGACTCACTCACGACGATCGCAACGGCTTTCGTACACCGAGTGATCCCGGCAGCAGCCCAGTGACGAGAGCCAAGGCCTTTGGAGAGCGTGATGTTGTCCGCGGTAGCATCGAGGATCCTGCAGGATGCTTCCACGACACCGTTTGCGGAGATGATGATCGCGCCGTCTAGCTGAGCGATCTCCTTGATCCCTTCCCGCACACGCGCATCCATGATGTTTCGCTCCGAGCGGCTGTATCCGCGTACCGGGTCAAATCCTCCGGGGTGGCTTTCGGCAAGAACACGCTGTTTGTCCCCCACGACGAAAAGCGTTCCGACCGGCTTGCCTTCCCTGCCGCTGAGTCCGATCTCGACGGCAAGATTGACGATCGTGTTGAGCGTGTCCAGCGGTACGGTCGTGTTGAGCTGGCGCAGATCGGTGCGCGTCAAACGGTTCAGGTGCTCTTTGAGCGAAATGAGGGAGATCGTGTCGATCGTATCCGATTCGAACCCGCCATACATTGCGACGATCTGACTTCCGGGCTGAATGAGGTCTTCCGTGATCCCGACGAGCAGAGCCTGCATGAGTCTGTCATAGACGGGGTTTCCAGTCATTTCCAGTATGATGGTCTTCAGACCGGCTTCCTTTGCCCCCACTGCCTGCTCTTCCGTATCGACGGCAACGATGAACGGGACGGAATCGCCAACGAGCTTTTGGACACGCGCCCAATCGGCGGGACCGTCGTATAGCATGATGATCGCGGAGGCTTCCATCTGCTCAAGAGTTTCTTGAGCCTGCCGGACGAAAAACTTGAACTGTTCGGTAATGCGGAGGGTATTGGACATGACCGGGGCTACGCAGGGTTAGGGGCGAATGGATGCGGGAATCGGACCGAGGGCTGGACGATCCAGGGGAAATTTTTTCGGAAGAGGCCATTTCTGCCTCGAAGCCGACACGCTTCCATTTCTGCCTCGAAGCCGACACGCTTCCAAAAAGTTTCCCTCTATTTTTGTTTCGATTGAAATGCTGTTTTTTTTTACTTTTTTTCGTGTTTTTTTTGGATTTCGATCCTTTTTTATTCCGGTTTTATTCCGGAGCACCGGGACGGCGGAAATTAGAAAGGACTTCCTGGGGATCCAAAAACGGCAGTTTGGTCTCTGACTCCTGTTTTGGCTCTTCATTTTGTGCGACAGCGGCGTCTGGACGGTGTTCCCGGCAGTATGCGAGCCATTCTTTCGCATCGGTCATCGTGAGACCGGTGATCTTTTGAAGCGCCAGCACGGAATAGTATTTCAGAGCCGGATCTGTGTCTGAAAGCGGAACTTCCAGCGCAGCGACCGCACGTTCATCCTTCATTTCGCCAAGGACGTCGATCGCCTCATGACGCACATCTAAATCACTGTCCGTCCCAAGGATGTCGATGAGTTCGGGCACCGCGGGTTCCTGGCCGTAGGTCTTCCAGGCGGAACAGACCGCCAAACGCACATCGACGACCGGATCCTTTTTGGCAAAACGGAGCGCCTCGACGGTTTCGGGAACAGGATAGTGCCCTATGGCGAGTACCGCTTCGGTGCGCATGACGGAATCTTTGTCGCTGCGGATGATCGCGGCAAGGGTCTCTGCGTACTGCGGCTGTTTTTCTTTCGGGACATTACCCGCTTCCTGTCCGAGCTGACGGATCTGCGCGATCCGGTCTTCCGGCTGTGGGATCCCCGGGATCGGTTTCGCGTTAAACATCGCACGGCAGCCGACCTGACTCACCGTCAGGAACAGCATCAGCCCGAGCAGCATCGACCCGAGCAGCATCGGCGTAAAGAGCCATGATCTGGAATTTTCGGACATTTTATCTGTTGGATTATCTGTTGGACGTCATTTGACAGTTGGCGTATCGGTTTCACCGCTGAAAATTTGGGTCCGCACGGTGACACACAGAATTTTAAACACGAAAAGCACGAAAAAAACGGATCACGCGAAATGTTTTAAAAATTTTTTAAGACCATTTCGTGTCTTTTCCGTGTTTTCCGGGAAATTCGTGTCAGGACACTTTCCCTTTCTATTCAGTGTGTTCTGCGTTCCTCTGTGGTTTCAGTGGTAAAACGGACCTGGATCAGTACGCTCTTTCCGAAGAGCCTTTTCTGATCTTGCGGAATGTTCAGGATGAAACTATCCATTTCTATCTTACCTTGCAAATGGATTTGAGGCAAGGGGAATTTTCTTTTTTTGGAAAATTTAATAAAATTTTTGAAAATTTTCGGAAAGTTCTTTTCATTTTTTTATTTCGTGCTATAATAGAATCAGAAATTTAAATTTAGGAGTTCCATTTTATGCCTGTTTACGAATACGTTTGCGATCAATGTGAAAAAGATTTTGAAGAACTGGTCCGCGGCAGTGCCGAGCCGAAAAAATGCCCCTCCTGCGGAAGTCCTTCTATCCGAAGAAAATTGAGCGTCCCGGCTTCTGTTCATGCTTCCGGGCCCTCATGTGCCGCGCGCGATGCCGGCCTGTGTGCTCCGGAGACCGGTGGAGGAGGCTGCTGCTGTGCCGGCGGCTGTTGTCATCACCACTAACGTGTGGGAGACTCCAAAGGACTTTGAACCAAAATGCGGCTCGATGCGTAATCCTGAAATCAGGAAATGATGACCGTCACGGCCTGCTTCACTCGGAGCCATTCCGAATTTGCGCAGGACAGCGGCTGTCCTATATCCGAAATTCCCGACCCGAAAGGCAAGATCGACATATGGAATACATGGTGCCTCTGTTCGTCAGTTTTTTTGTCCTGACTCTCATCATCGTGGGTGGGCAGTTCGCCATTTCTGCATACCGCGCTTCCATCCACAGCAATGATGACGAGCAGAATGCGATCCACTCCCTGCTTGCTGCCCTGCAGAATTCGCTTGACGACGGAGAGATCTCTCCGGAGGAGTACCGGACCGTCAAGGCTCAGCTCACGGCACAGCTGCAGGAATTGGTCGACCGGTAAATCGAGGCCGCTCTTTTCGATCGACCTGACTTGCGCAGTGCCTGTATTTTAGCATTTGAACGACCGATTTTTTCATGAAAGCCGAAGAAAGTTTCACAAAATTTCCGAAACGTCCCCTTTTTTCGGTTGACGAAACGGCGAAAATAGTGTAAAATGAAATTTCAATCGGGGAAATTCGCTCCCTGTGTTAAATTTTGCGGAAAAGAAGGTTTTTTCCAAAAAGTAGAGCTGATCCAAAAGTCCAATGGAGTCCGATAATAAAAATCAGAACGGCAAAAAATCGATGCCGAAAAAACAGGCTTTCTGCTCCTTCTGCAAGAAGTCCCATCAGGTGACGGGGCCTCTTGTCGAAGGGCCGGGGAATGTCTACATCTGCAGCGAGTGCATTGAACTGTGCCGTTCCATTCTCGAACAGGAAAAGAAACGCCGTTTCACGCCGCAGCCGGCCATGCTCATGGAACGGCTCACGCCGAGGCAGATCGTTTCGCGTCTGGATGAGTATATCGTCGGGCAGGAATTTACGAAAAAAGTACTCGCCGTTGCTGTGTACAATCACTACAAACGGCTCGAGCATGTCCGCTCCGGAAACGAGGACGTGGAACTCGGAAAATCGAACATTTTGCTCATCGGGCCGACCGGTTCCGGAAAAACGCTCATGGCGCAGACGCTCGCCAAGATCCTGAACGTACCGTTCGCCATTGGTGACGCCACGACGCTCACCGAGGCCGGATACGTCGGTGAAGACGTGGAAAATCTTCTTCTCAAACTCCTCATGGCTGCCGATTTTGACGTGGAAGCTGCACAGCGAGGCATCCTGTACGTGGACGAGATCGATAAAATCGGACGCACGACGCACAATGTCTCCATCACGCGCGATGTTTCCGGCGAAGGGGTCCAGCAGGCTCTGCTGAAGATGCTCGAGGGGACCGTCGCCAACGTCCCGCCGAATGGGGGAAGAAAGCATCCGGAGCAGCAGTTCATTCAGATCGACACGAGCAACATCCTCTTCATTTGCGGCGGAACGTTCGTCGGACTGAACGAGATCATCGAGCGCCGGCTTGGGAACCGAACGCTGGGTTTCGCGCAGACGGCCGGCTCGCCGTTCGTGAAGGAACAGAATGCGCCGCTGGCCCGCGTCGCGAGCGAGGACATCATCGAATTTGGTCTGATCCCGGAATTCGTCGGACGTCTGCCGGTCATCACGTCGCTGGAAGAGTTGACGGTGGAAGACATGGTCCGGATACTGAAAGAGCCGAAAAATTCGCTGGTGAAGCAGTACACGCACATGTTCAACATGGACAATGCGGATCTCGTTTTCACCCCGGGCGCACTGGAAGCGATCGCGCGTCTGGCGAAGGAAAAGAAGACCGGCGCACGCGGATTGCGTTCGATCATGGAAGAGATCATGCTCGACATCCTTTTCGAAATGCCCGATCAGCCCGGCGGTGTGCGGTACGTCATCGATGAAGACGTCGTTCTGGGACGCCGAAAACTCTTTAATTTCGAGCAGGAAAAAAAGAGCAAGCGCGCCTGAGAACTCACGCCCCGGCTTCTGAAAATGAAAACGGGGCTTTTTTTAAGCTCTTCCGGCAAGTACGTACCGGATAAACTTTTTTAAGGAGAAGGCGGATGCGCAAAATGCGGCCGACCGTGGCCATTCTGACGGACTTTCAAACCGGGAATTTCTACACGGCACAGATGGAAGGCGTTCTCTGTTCCCGTGCGCCGGAGGTCAGAGTCATTCGCGTCACGGATGCCGTTCTTCCGCAAAATGTGCTGCACGGTGCGTTCATTCTATCGCAGACCGTCCCTTTTTTCCCGGAAGAAACGATCCACATCGCGGTCGTCGATCCCGGCGTCGGCTCACAGCGTGAGCTGGTCTGTGCCGTTTTGAACGAAAACGGGAAACGCCAGCGTATCCTCTGCCCAAACAATGGGATCCTTTCGCTTTTTCTTGAACAAAATGCCGTCGCGGAAGCATTTCTCCTCGAAAACCCGGTCTGTTTCCGCGAGTCGGTCTCCTCGACTTTTCACGGACGTGACGTTCTCGCACCGACCGCCGCCTTTCTCGCAAACGGCGGGCTTCCGGAGGCGCTGGGAAGAAAAAAGGACCTCGAAACACTCATCCGCCTCGAATTTTCCCGTCCCCGGCTCGTGAAGGACGCGGACTCCGGTTCCGTAAAACTCTTGGGAGAAGTCCTCTTTGCGGATTCGTTCGGGAATCTCGTAACGAACATCACGCCGCAGGATCTTCCATTCCCGTTCTGCGGGCACGCACTGCTGGGAGAAACGCGATTTCACCCGGCACGCACGTATGCGGACTTTCCTTCCGGAACGCCCGTGGTCCTGTTTGGCTCACAGGGGGCACTGGAACTCGCGCTCGTCAATGGAAACCTCGCCGAGACGCTGAACGCCGTTTCCGGGACGCCTTTGTGTGTCGAGCTGAAAGATAAAAAAATCAAAGTATCAAAAAGATTTTGATCTTTAATATTTTTAAAACTTAATGAAGCCGCCAGTCTACTAGGTGGAAATCGACGCGGGTCTGCCCGTTGAAAGTGTTCAGGACGGGGCGAAATGCCAGATCGATCGGCGTTTTCGTCTGGTAGAGTTCCATGAACTCCTCCAAAAACTCACCGGTGTTGAATGCCGTGACGCGGTACGTTCTGCGGTTCTGCTCGACATGAAGCACAAGGTGGATCGGCCGATTTTCGTCGCCGTCGAAACGCTGTTTTCCGAGTGCTGCAGGTTCGCGCGAGAAGAAAACGTCCGTCGTGCAGAATACCGGAGCCGGATTGTCGGTTCCGAACGGCGCGAGACGGTATATCGCCTGAACTGCCGGGAGCGTGAAGATCGAGAGGATCTCCTCCGAGTCGATCCAAAGTTCCGGAATGCGTGCATCCTGGGGGATGATCCGGTCCACGACTTCGCAAAAAGCTTCGCGAAACGCTTCTACGTTTCCTGCCGAGATCCGCAGTCCCGCCGCTCCTGCATGTCCTCCGAATCGTTCGAGATGCTCCGAGCACAGCGTCAGCGCGTCGTGCAGATTGAATTCCGGGACGTTTGCCAGTCCGCGTGCGGATCCCGTGCCGCTTTGAGTTCCAGTTTTGCTCAGCGCGATGAGGATCGTCGGTGCGTTGTGCCGTTCAGCGAGTTTTCCCGCGACGATCCCAATGACGCCAGGATGCCAAGTGTGGCTCGCCAAGACGATGGCGGTCGGCGACTCCGTCATTTGCGGGTAAAGTTCTTTCAGCTGTTTGCCGGCCTCCCGCTGCATAACGATCTCAAGATTTTTCCGTTTGTCATTGAGATCATTCAGATACAGAGCCGTTTGCTGTGCGGTTTCTGTATTCTCGGTCGTCAGGAGGTCTACGCCGAGCCACGCCTGCTCCAGACGTCCGGCCGCATTGAGCCGCGGTGCTATTGCGTACCCGACATCATCCGCATCGAAACTTTTTTTTTCGGAAAGTTTGCAGACATTTAGAAGAGCCGCAAGTCCCGTCGAAGGACGCTCTCTGAGCTGCTGAAGTCCCGCAACGACGATGACGCGGTTTTCATCCGTTAGGGAAACGACGTCTGCGACGGTTCCGATCGCAGCAAGCGCAATGGCTTCCAGAATGAATGCCTGACGGCGTGGTCCGACTCGCGGATTGACAGCAAAACGCTGACAGATCGCCCACGCGAGTTTGAACGCAACGCCGGCTCCGCTGAGATAGGCAAATGGATACGGTGCGTCCATGCGCGGATACTGGATCCGGATCGTTCCTTTTGCCGTCTCATTTGCAGTCTTTTGGGAGGAGGCAGTATCTTCCGGATCTCTCGTCTCCGCATACATCGAGAGGAACGGATCGTTTTGCATCGGCTCAAATTTTCCGCAGACGGCAAACTCCGGGTGCGTGAAAAGATCGGGATGCACGATAGCGTCCGCGTTGGGTAAATGCTCGCTCGGCTGGTGATGGTCGGTCAGGATGATCTGCATTCCGAGCGATTTTGCCAGCGCAACTTCTTCAACGGCCGTGATGCCGCAGTCGACCGTGATGATGAGATCGACCTTTCGCTCTTTCAGTTCGCGTATCGAGTCGCAGTTTAGCCCATAGCCGTCTTTTAGCCGATTGGGAATGAAGAAGATCGGACGAGCCTGGTCAGTGCTTTGGTATTCAAGACGGAGGCATTTGAAGAGGATCGCTGTAGCGGTCATGCCGTCCACATCGTAATCGCCGTAAATCGCGATTTTTTTTCCTTGGCGGACCGCACGGACGATCAGCTCCGCAGCACGAGCACATCCGTGAAGCAGGTTTGGCTCATGAAGATGAACGAGTCTCGGATCCAGATGCCGTACGGCTTCTCCGGAAGTCCGGATCCCGCGGGAAACAAGCAGTTTTGCGAGAATGGGAGGGAGCTTGGCATACTGGACCACATCCGCAATTGCGGCGAGGTCCCGCTCACCAGTCCGAAAGCGCCAGCGTTTTTCCTGATGTTTTGCCATGACCCGTTACCTGACTTAAAGAGGCGTCAAGAAAGAGAAAAAACCGGAAACGCAATACTCGCCAAATTCGGGAGCATTCCGTTTCCAGTTACGCATAAAGGAAAAAACTATTTTTTCTTTTCCTTGTGCAGGGTATGCTTGCGGTCGCAGGGGCAGAATTTTTTGATATTCAGTTTTTCACTTCCCGGCTTGCGGCGCAGGACGTAGTTGTACGCACCACACTCAGAGCAGACGAGGAACATCGGTTCCGCCTTTTTTTTACTTTTGGCCATTTTTCTATCTCCAGGATATCGAACCTCGACGTACTGTGAAATCCCTCTTCCATCTCCATTCGCGCAGCAAAACGGATGACGGCTGGAACTGCACCTCGCAGAAATCCGAAGCGAGATCGGAGTGAAACCGGCCCCGCATCGAACTTTTACTTCGCCGCCGAGTCACCCAACTGAAACTGCGGACGAAGAAAAATTCACAGAAACGTCAATCTAAAAACAATATTTTCAGGTCATATTTTACACGATACGGAAATTTTGTAAAGCCCCCCCTCTGCCTATGCGCCGTTTTTCTTGGATTTTCTGAAAAATAATCCCGAATTTCCCGACAATTTCCTCAAAATTTTTTTTGAGAGTCTCTTTAGATCGGGCGAATCGCAATTATTGGCGTAATTATTGTGGGGTCGGTACGACTACTGGGTTGGGGAGGTGCGGCGAGTTGAGAAAATGAAACTCGGTCTCAAATAGAGCCGCGAGAACCGATCCCTGAAGAAAATCTTTCAGTTTTCCGTCAAAGGCGAGCTTCCCGGAACGCAGTGCGAGGATCCTGTCTGCGCAGCGTGCCGCTTCATTGATGTCGTGCGTCACCATCAGGATCGTTTTTCCCCATTCGCGATTCAGACGCAGGAGCAGCTGAGCTGTTTCTTCACGGGAACGGTAGTCCATCTGAGACGTGACTTCATCCAGAAGCAGGAGTTCCGCATCCTGTGCCAATGCGCCGGCAATGCGTACCCGCTGAAGTTCCCCTCCGGAAAGCGTTGAGAGTTGACGGTCTGCGAGCGGAACGAGGTCCGTTTCTTCGAGTGCCCGGGCACAGAGACGCCGAGAGATTTCCGAGGCGGTTTCGAGAAAGGTTTCGTGTGCATACCGGGCCGCTTCGACGAAATGCCGGACCGTAAATGGAAAATTTTGTCCGTGGGACTGGGGAATGTACGCGATCTTTCGGGCGATCTCGCGGGCGGTGAGGCTGCGGAGCGGTTTGCCTTCTAGAAAGAGCCGCGTTTCGGAAGCTGTCGGGAGGAGCTGCATGAGGCACTTCAGCAGCGTGGATTTTCCGGCTCCGTTAGGTCCGAGAAGCGAAAGGAGATCGCCGCGGCGAATGGTGAAACGCACATTTTGAAGGAGCGTTTTGCCTCCCTGGACGCATTTCAGGTCTTCAACGCGCAGAAGTTCTGCGTTCTCCTTTTCTGTTTCCTTTTCGGTTTTAGGATCCGTCATTTTTCCGCTCCGGTTTCACCGCTCCCGTTTTTCTGCTCTTGTTTCACCGCTCCCAGAGTTTCACGTTCACTTCGTAGATCTCTCCTTCGCGGTAAACTTTCAGCGTGACTTGTTTGTCGACTTTTGCCAGGTTTACCAGATTGTAGAGGTGCATGTCGTCTTCGACGGAAGTGCCGTTAAATTCCAAGATGAGATCCCCTTTTCGGAATTTTGCCTGGGAGGCTGGCGAGGGATTCAGGACGGTGGTCACGAGAGCGCCTCTGGGACGTTCCAGACCGATTTCCCGCGCTTTTTGCATCGTGAAGTTCTTTTCGAGGTTCACGCCCAGATACGCACGGCGTGTTTTGCCGTAAAGGATGAGCTGGTCTGCCACGAGTATCGCCATTCGGATCGGAATGGAGAACGCGATGCCTGCATTATTTCCTGAATTGCTTGCGATCGCAGTATTCATTCCGATGACTTCCGCGTTCAGATTCAGCAGCGGACCGCCGGAGTTGCCTGGATTGATGGCGGCGTCGGTCTGGATGAAGTCCTGAATGTTGACGTTGGACGCCAGTTCGATCGTTCGCCGGCCGATCGCGCTCACGATCCCGAACGTGACGGAATTATCCAGCCCGAACGGACTGCCAACTGCGAGGACAAAATCTCCAATGTCGACCTGATTGCTGTCGCCAAGCGCCGCGGGGATCAGATCCGTCTCGGCCAGCTCAAGGACCGCGATGTCCGTTTCCTGATCGTAGAGGATCCGGATCGGATTTGTGATCCGATTGTCGTGAAAGCGGATCTCGATGTTTTGAGGAAGGGCGTTTTTGATGACGTGCTGATTCGTCAGGACGTAGAATTTTTTCTGCCGGCAAATGATGATGCCGCTTCCTTCATCGTGGATCTTGAGCTGCTCTCCGTACTTACCGGCCTGAAGCATGTCGGAGCGGATGTGTACCACGCTGGGGCGGATGATCTTCGCCACAAGTTTCACGACATTTGCCTGTGCTTTCAGGATCTTATTGTGTTTTTTCAGCTGTTCGAGCTGTTCCTCTCGCTCTTTTGCCAGGTCGGTATGCGGATTCAGCGTCTTTTCAAGTTCCGAGGCTGGTTCAGCTTTCGCCACGATGTAACGCGGCTCTGAATGTGCGCCTGCAGAAAAAGCTGCTCTTTCCGCCGAATTTCCAACGGCATTTTCCGGTTCAACGGTCCATTGCCTGTCGAGGTGTGGAGCCGGTGTGCCTTCGAGGATCGAGCGAGGTCCGTTTGCGGACGGTACTCCTGGTCTGCCGGTACGCAGGTCAGGGACCATTTCCATTGGAACTCCATTTGCGAGCTGACGTTCTGCCGCGGGACGCCCGTCTGTGTTTTCCGGGAACGTTGAAAACGGCACGCTGCTCCCCGATGTTTCTGGCCCGCCGTCTGGAAGGATCCGCCAGACTTCCTCGTCCTCTGCTGCGTTTCGGTCACCCGCATTCTGGTCACCCGCATTCTGGTCACCCGCATTCTGGTCACCCGCATTCTGGTCACCCGCATTCTGGTCACTCGCATTCTGGTTGCCCGCATTCTGGTCACCCGCATTCTGGTCACCCGCATTCTGGTCACCCGCATTCTGGTCACCTGCATTCTGGTCACCTGCGTTTCGGGCCAGGCCGCTCTCCGGTTCAGACACGAGAATGGATCTTTCCTGTCCTGGATCCCGCTGCGGTGTCTGATGAGCAGACTGCATGCCTGACGGTGAGCCTGACTGCATGCCTGACGGTGAGCCTGACTGCATGCCTGACTGCATGCCTGACGGTGAGCCTGACTGCATGCCTGACGGTGAGCCTGACTGCATGCCTGACTGCATGCCTGACGGTGAGCCTGACTGTATGCCTGACGGTGAGCCTGACTGCATGCCTGACGGTGTGCCTGGCTGCATGCCTGACGGTGTGCCTGACTGCATGCCTGACGGTATATTTTGAGCTGCAGCTCTCTGTGTGTTTGGGGCCTCATGCCGAAATTCTCGCGGCGGAACGGGCTTTCCGTTGATCGTCAGCGGAGCAGGTGAGGGTGTGGTGGAACGGGCCGACGGGACGGTCTGCGATACCGCGGGGACGGCATGAGGCGGAATGACGGAAGTCCCGACGTGTGGGGGAGTTTCCAGAATGCTGACGGCCTGCCGAGGGTACATTTCTTCTCCTGCGGTACAGATCCCGCCTGTGTATCCGGCGAAACACGCGATCCAACCGGTAATGGAAACGAAAAAAGTCCGAATTCGCATAATGACCGCCCCCTGAACGGTTTCAGTGTGATGGATTTTTCACAATATCCCTAATATCCCTGCATTCGGTAAAATCGGAATAAATTCTTTAAAAGTCCAATATTTTTGCTCTTTCCAGAAAAAAATTTTTTTGGTATAATGCAGGGAGCGAAATGGTTTCCGTTTGGAAATGGGAAAATTTTAGGAAAAAATTGGAAATTCAGACCGATGTTTGACCAGCTTCAGCTTCACGGTATCGTGGAACAGGATCCGCGGTATCACTTAAATGCGTACTATTATGTACTCGAGACGCTCGAATTTGCGCGGTCTCAGCTTGGGATGGGGTGTTCTTCCGAGTATCTGCCGCCGCGTCAGAAACCTGGTGAAGATGAGAAAGACGAGCCGGATTCAAATCTCCACCACATTACCGGGAATGAACTGTGCGAAGCGATCCGGATCCGCGCACGGTGGATGTTCGGCTATATGGCGAAGACGGTTTTTAATCAGTGGGGCGTTCACACGACGGATGATTTTGGTGAGATCGTGTTCAACATGGTAAACGCTGGCAAGATCCGAACGGCTCCCGGTGACCGAAAGGAAGATTTTTCCGGAATTTACGACTTTCAGGCCGTGTTTTGCGACGACTATGTTTTTCCGACGGAGGCGGTACGATGAAGGCTCCTATGACGAATGCGATCCGTGCACTTCAGAAAGCGAAAGTCGCGTATGAGCTGATGGAGTACAAATACGAGGAACACGGCGGGACACGTGTCAGTGCGAGAGAACTCGGCGTGGATGAGCATGCGGTAATCAAGACGATCATTTTTCAAACAGATGAAACGCGCCCGGTTCCGTTCGTCGTCCTGATGCACGGGGACTGCGAGATCTCGGCCAAGGAAATGGCGCGGGTACTGAACGTGAAGGGAGTCCGGCCCTGCGATCCGAAAGATGCGGACCGATACAGCGGATACCATGTCGGCGGTACGAGTCCTTTCGGAACGAAGCGCGCGATGACTGTTTACGTTCAGTCCACGATACTGGAACTTCCGGAGATCTACATCAATGCGGGAAGCCGCGGGCTGCTTTTCCGGATGGACCCAAAAGAGATCGGAAAAGCCGTTAAAATGGAAGTCGTCGATGCGGCACAGTGAGTTTAACAGGTTAAAGAGAAGGCGATTTTATGTTTGGATACGATAAAGATCCGGAATATCGTGATCGAAGTGAAGAGCCGCTGATGGACCAGTCTGTGGATGAGCTGGTAGAGCAAGTCGTTGAGCAGCTGGAAGATCCATGGGAAGTTCCGTCGGACACGGTGTTAGAGGATCCGCGGACCATTCAGGCTGATGCTGTGCAGCCAGAGTCAGCCGTGCAGCCAGAGTCAGCCGTGCAGCCAGAGTCAGCCGTGCAGCCAGAGTCAGCCGTGCTGCCAGAGTCAGCCGTGCAGCCAGAGTCAGCCGTGCAGCCAGAGTCGGCAGAGACAGTGTCTGATGAGGCGGGGATGCCGGAAGGTGAGGATCCGGCGCAGGAGACGTTTTCTGGATCGAAATTTGCGTATTTTAATGAGATGCCGTACCGTTTTGCGTGGACGACTTCCGGCAAAGAGCGGTTTCCAGTCTTTCCGTATGTCGTTTCTATTCTCGGTCCCCAAAACTTCAGTGAAGCGGGGGGGGCTGCGGAAAGCGTGAGTGACACCGAAAAACGGCTTGCCGAAACACTGGATATTTACTTGGCTCAGGTTATCAGAAAATGGCAGAAGTATTCCAGCCGAAAGCCTTTCTTTTGGGGAAGGAAGGGGAAGCAGGAGGCTCGGTATGCTCCAATCATTTTCATGTTCGACCCTCTTGGAGAGATCGGGGAGATCCTCTGCAGCGTTCTCCTGCAGCTTCAGAAGAAATATCCGTCCGTTCATCTGATGGCGATCCTTCCGGCGAGTGAAGAAGAGTGCGGAACAGACCTGGAGTCTGGAGCGGGCAGAGACCGTATTGCGGAATTTTGCGCACGGTATGATTTTGATGCAGATCCGCGACGCCATTGCTGGGAGATGAACGAAAAAGAACTTCGCACAGACAGTTCCGCATCTTCGGCATTTCATGGAGCCGCTCGAGATAAATTCCGCTACTTGGAATTCCTTGCGCTGCACTCTCACCTGATGGTCACGATCTGGGATCAGGAAACAGAGCGCAGCGAAGAAGAAAAGGAGAAAGATCTTCTGGAGCATATCGTACGGTTCCGCATGGAGGGTTGTGTCGAAGAGACGGTCCATCGGAAAAAGGATCTGCTTACATATCCATCCATCGGTCCCATTCTCGTGATTCGGATGAAAGAGGAGAACTCCGAAACGAAAAAGCCGCAGTTTTTGCATAAAACGCATTTGTTTTTGCGCAGGATCTGTCAGTTCTTTCTGACGGCGTGTGCGGTCCTGTGCAGAAAATGCACGAGTTCGAAATTCCGAGAGGGGGGAGCTCCTCTTCCGCTGCCGGCGTTTTATATTCCGGATAATGAAGAGATCACAGAAGAAAATTCCAGACACGAACGGGAACTCCGGCTCGATAGGTATGAGAATGGGTACTGGTCCTGGACCTCGCTGTGTCCCAATATCGCAAACGAACGCGACATACACTACAATTTCCAGACGCTCGGAGAAATGAATCGGGAACTTCTCACCCTTACCGAAGAGAAGCTCCTGTCGCTGCAGGATAAAACACTGTTTCGGAAAATTCTTGAAAAAACCGGCATCTGGAAACTCCTGGAAAAGACGAACGCACTGAAATGCCTGGAAAAGAGGGATATTTGGGAACTTCTTGAAAAAGAAGAGACTCCGGAAACTCTTGACGAGTATTTCGCTCAGCAGCGCAGAAGACATGAAAACGCACGCCCGAAAGAACAGAGTCCGGAAGAATTTTCCGACCCGGACAAAAACAGGCAGCTTGAACAGCTCTACGCTCATTTCAGGATGCTTGATATTCTGGCGATCAAGGCGCGGATCAAGAACTGGTGGCTGATGTTCTGGTTTCTTGCGGGGTTTACTGCCCTGCTGGTATTCGGAGCCGTTTGGCTTTTCCTTGGTGAAATGCTGTTGAGGTCATATGGCATTGGAATCAAGGGACTGTTTGAGTCTTGGGTGACGGGATCCAATGTGCCGGGAACTGCGGCTTTTTGGACGAACGCGAGTAGTTTTTTTAAGTGGGGATTGTTCCTAACGGGAACGGTACTGTGTCTGAGTTTGATCGCAGTGCTTATCGCCAGCATAAATCCGATCATTCGCCGCTGGCACTACAAATACCACCGATTCCGTACGCTCGCCGAGGTCCTGCGTATCCAGATCTACTGGAGTCTTGCCGGACTGCAGCATGTCGTTTCCTCCAACTTCCGCTCTCACCAGATCGAGGACATTGACTGGATCCGTATCGCCGTCAACGGATTGGATACGACACTTTCGTCACCGGAAGATTTTCAGGATCCCGTCAAGAATCTTCGTTTCGTCAACAAGATCTGGCTGGAAAACGAAAAGAACCGCCTTTTTAAGAAGCTCGAAAAAAAGCCCTTGTCGGAGTCGCGTTTCTTCAAGACGCTCCGAGACTTCGGCTTTGTCACGATCGTCTGTTTCGGTATCATTTATGCTCCCATTCGGCTTGAACGTTTCCAAGAGGCCATGGAAATGAACTCCAGAGATGCCTGGACGGTCGTGATGGTGCTGAAACTCTGTTTCTCTATCATCATTAGCCTGTATCTGATCCATAAAGCTCGCCAGCGCATGTTCCTGATCGAAAAGTACCGCCTGTTCAACAAACAGCTCCTTGTGCCGTACATGCTGGCGGATTACTTGATGGACACGGTCCTGGAAGGCTCGGAGAAAAATGGGACTTGCAGCTGTGAGGAAGAGTGCGTCAAAAAATGCCATGAGATCCTGCACCAGCTCGGACAGGAAGCCTTGGCGAAACGTGCCGAATGGTTCCTCGCGGCGAACGAGCGCGATTTGAGGTCCCCAAAATAAAATTTTATGCTCCGGATCGGTAATTTTACTAGGAGAACGGAAATTTTGTCCGAAATAGCGCCGGAGCTCAGATCATGACGGAACTTTTTTAGAAAATTTCTGGAAAAGTTCCGGCGGACTACTTGCAGAAACTGGGGGCTGCGGGTATAATAGAAAGAAATCGTTAGTGATTTGATCCCCCATATTTTTTCAAGGAGAATATTTTATGTCTATTTCCCGCCGTGATTTTGTCAAGGCTGGCGCAGTTGCCGGTCTTGCTGTCAATGGTCTTTCCATCGCTCGTTCTGCCCACGCTCAGGGTTCCGACATCATCAAAGTCGGTCTCGTCGGCTGCGGCGGCCGTGGTACCGGTGCTGCGCACAACGCGCTGAATGCGGATCCCAATACTCAGATCGTTGCTGTTGGCGACCTTTTCGAAGATCGTGCCAAGACCTGTGCCGCCGGCCTGAAAAACGCTTTCGGTGACCGTGCTCCGCTTACCGACGACTGCATTTTCAGCGGTTTCGACGCCTACAAAGCGGTCATTGAGAAGTGCGACGTCGTCCTTCTCTGCTCCACTCCGCACTACCGTCCGATCCATCTCCGCGCTGCGGTCGATGCCGGCAAACACGCCTTCTTTGAAAAGCCGGTCGCCGTGGATCCCGCGGGTGTCCGCAGTGTTCTGGAAAGCGCCAAGATCGGCGAAGAAAAAGGCCTCACCCTCGTCTGCGGTCTCTGCTGGCGCTACCACACGGCCGTTCAGGAAACGATGGCCCGCGTGATGGACGGTGCGATCGGCGAGATCCGCGCGATCCAGGAAACCTACCTTACCGGCAAACTCTGGACCCGTGCCCGTCAGCCGAACGACACGGAAATGATGTTCCAGAACCGCAACTGGTACAATTTCTGCTGGCTCTCCGGTGACTTCAACGTCGAACAGCACGTCCACTCTCTCGATAAAGCCATGTGGGTCATGGGCGACAAACCCCCGGTTCAGGCCTGGGGCGTTGGCGGCCGTGCGGTCCGTATCGAACAGCCGGCTTACGGCGACATCTACGACATGATGGGTGTCACCTACGAATGGGAAAACGGCATCAAATGCCATGCGTTCTGCCGTCAGCAGAGCGGCTGCTTCAACGACACGAACGACGATTTCATCGGCACGACCGGTTACGCCAGCATCCTGAAGAATACCATCTGGAACTCCAAGGGCGAAGTCGTCTGGAAGTACCGCGGCAAGCCGTGTGACATGTATACCAACGAGCACAAGTACATGTTCAAATCCATCCGCAACGGTGAAAAGCGCAATGACGGCGTCACGGGCGCGTACAGCACCATGCTTGCTATCCTTGGCCGTGAAGTTTGCTACACGGGCAAGCGCATCAAGTGGGATGATCTGATGAATTCCGGAATGAGCCTCGCTCCGGCAGCCTACGCTGTCGACGCCGATGCGCCGACCATGCCAAACGAAAAGGGTGAATACTTCGTTCCGCTGCCGGGTACGGGAAAACGCACCATCTAAGTTTTACTTGAGCTTCTAAACACCAAAGCGCGTCATTCCAAAAAATGACGCGCTTTTTTTGTGCTTTTCGTGTCAGGCGGCTTTCAGTGAGTTTCGTGCGCCTTCCGTGTTTTCCTGTTTTTATGTGCGACACCAAGGAAACCTGCACCAAACAGCATGAGCAGCCACGCAGAAGGTTCCGGAACTGCGTTTCCGTCCAGCGTCAGTGAGAGCGTGCCGTTTGCATAACTCACATTAAAGAGGCTGGCAGTTTCCGGAGAGAGCATGGACGCAAAGTCATTCAGTGAGGGAACGGCGGAACTGTTGCCGAGCTGCAGAATGTCGAAACGGTTCCCGCTGGAAAGGAGGGAGGCATCCTGAATGAAGAGTTCGATCTCCATGGCATCTGAAAGTACCGCGTCGCCGGAAACCACGATCTTGTCGTAGTCCGTCGGCGAGAGAATGTCAACATGAAGCGTGGAACCTTCCGCCATTTCGAGCGTACGGTCCAGTGTGAGCGTTCCGGTCGTCCCGACAGTCCCGGCAGTGAGCGTGCCGCCGTCCGTCACGAACGTGCGTCCGTTGATGTGTCCGGTCCCCTGGAGGATCCCGCCGTCGGTGAAAGTGAGCGTCGGATCGCCATAGTCGCCGGTTTGGCTTGAGAGCGTTCCCTCAACTGTCACATCGCCGGTGAAAGTGAGCGCGCCGTAGCGGACTCCAGCCGTTTTTCCGGAAACGACGACGATCGAGGCGTCCAGAGTGACCGGCGTCGATGTGTTGACTGTGCGCAAACCGCCGCCGTTGAGGTAGACTGTGCCGGAACCAAAGTTTCGATCCGCTTCGGGAACGTGGACGCTCATTCCCGGTGTGACGCAGACGTAGTCCTGCGGAATGTACCAGTCGCCGGCATACGCCGAGTTATCGCCCTTCAGGAAGAACGTGTATCCAATATTGTCCGTGATTGTCCCTGAGCCGGAAATGTCGCCGAAGAAGTGGACTTCCTGTTCTCCGGTTTCCGCGGTGAAGACGACGTTTCCGCTCGCGGCGATCGGAGCGTAAATCTTCGCGCCGTTCGCGCTTCCGCCGATCCTGGCCGCGTAGTCCGAAGTCGTCGCGCCGCCGATGAGATAAATCGTGCCGGAACCGAAACGCGGATCCGCGCCGTCGACTTTGTCTCCGGTGTTGTTCGAGAGCAGAGTCACGGTTTTGAGAGCTTTTGAGACGTCAAGATTCCAGTTTTTCGTAAATTCAGAACCGTTGCCGTGGACCTTCACCAGCGGAGTGGCGTCTTTCCACATTTGGAAGTCTTTTGTGCTTTCGCCGGAAATCTTACCGGTGATAGTGACGGAATTGCCGTTGACGAAAGTAGAATTTCGGGCATCGTATTTATGCAGTTCCAAGTCCGCAGAAATTACCAGGTCATTCACGCCGAGCCGGACGCTTCCGCCGTTGAATCGGACCGTACTGTTGCCGAACGTGTAGTCGCCGGAGCCGAGTTTTTCCGTCTGTCCGGTATTATACGCGACGATCAGGTCTTTATTCAGATTCCAGGTACCGGAAAACTGCGAGTTGTCGCCATGCAGGAAAATAGAGTAGTTTCCGTCACGCTCGATCGTTCCGGAACCGGAAATGTTGCCGAAGCAGTGCATTTCGACGTTTCCGTCCGACGAGAACCTGGCTGCATTTGATATGACGATGTCGTTTGAGACGCGTGCCGCACTCGGCCCGGTAGCGCGCAGGTCGCCGTAATCAAGATAAATCGTGCCGGTTCCGAATCGGGAATCGCCGTCCGTTTCCTTTACCGTTCCCGCATTATCGGTGAAGACCGTGTGCCAGGAGTAGGTATCCTCATTTGGATTTTTGTTGCCGATGATGTTCCATCGTCCTGTAAACGCTTTATTATTTCCTGTTAGTTTCAGGACGGTGGGCGAGTTCTGATCCACACCGCCGGAGGAATTCAGACTTTTGCGGAAATTGAACGCACCGGTCCCCGTGATGTCTCCGGAGATGGTGAGCGTTCCGGAACCTTTGAAAAGCGTGTTGTTGGAGCCGATGACCTCCAGATCGTTGCTGAACTCGAACGTATTGCTTTCCAGTGCGATCCCGCCGCCGGTGACGGTGACTTTTCCGCCTGTTCCGAAAGCGCGCGTACTATTGGTACCGGCCGCCCAGACCCAGTCGCCAGTCACATTCCAGTCGCCGGTGTATGCTGAGTTGTCCCCCTTAAGGCGCAGGGAATATCCGACGCTTTCCGTGATCAGGCCGGATCCGGAAATGTTGCCCCAGACGAACATTTCGGTGTTTCCGACCGACGCGAGAGACGAATTTCCGCTTACGACGATGTTATTGTACACACCGCGTTCGTAGACGTAGTTGATCCCGGCTTTTCCGTCCTGTGTGGTGGAAAGCGTCCCGCTGTTGAGGTAGATCGTCCCGGATCCAAGAACGTCGTCCGGCGTGGTTCCCTGATTGCAGATCGGATTGTTTGAAACGAGAGTGGTCCCGGACTCCACGATCCAGTTCCCCGTCAGCGTGCAGCCTGTGCCTCCGAGATAAAGTTTATTTCCGCCGGAAACGGTAATGTCGTCCGAACCGGAGAGCGTCTCGTTATTTGTGATGTCGCCGCCGCTCGTATCGACTGTCGCCGTGATCCCGGTCAGATCTGCCTGTGCAGTGCCTGCTGCAAGAAGGCCTGCAAGGAAAAACGCCTGTTTTGAAAGTTTTTGATTTCGCATAAAGAAAGCCTTTCTCATTATACGCACAACATTGCGTCCGGAGTTGTTTTCGATCGAATTTTTGATCGTGTGCCTGAGGAACAAATAAATCCCTAAAACACTAATTTTATTGTATGCCAAAAAAATCTGATGTCAAGGAAAAAAGCGAATTTTTTTCAAAAATATATTTTAAAAGGCTCATCCGGCAACTGCGTACCAGTTTTACCACTGAAGAGTTCACAGAAAGACACAGAAAGACACAGAAAGACACAGAAAGGAAACACGAAAAACTCGAAAAATGCGAAATTCACCAAAAGGCGATCAAAAATATTTTAAATCTTTCGTGTCATTTCGGTTTTTTCGTGAAATTCGTGCAGGACACGTTCTCTGCCTTTTTTCCTCTTTCTTTTCAGTGTGAGTCAGAGTCCTTCTGTGTACTCAGTGGTGAGATCGGAACCTGGATCAGTACACCCTTTCCGGAAGTGCCCGATTTCCATGGTAATGAATATTGACAAAAAATCAAGTGGACTTGATCTCTAGTTGATATTTTTTTGGAAAAAAGTTCTTCTCTTGCTCAAATTCCTTGACTTGGCTTTCTTTTTATATTAGAATGTCTTTTTATTGTATGATCTTTTGTGAAAAAAGTGGTTTTTCGAGGTCGCTTTCAATTACCCCGGTACGCAGTTGCCGGATGAACCTGTTTCATAATCATGGGAGATTTTATGAACAACAGTACGGATATAGATGTTTTAAAAAACGATTTCACGATCGCATTGGAAAATTTTGTGAATTCTACTGATGATACTCCTGATGACGGGCGGACTGATTTATACTCTGCTTATGAGAAAATCAAGAAGACGATCACTTCAGAACAATCAAAAGAAAAAGATGAGAAATTGGAATTTATGTTCAAATCACTTGTAATGCAAATGGATACGACATCAAACAGTCGTGTCTACAGCGTGTTGTATGCACTTACTTTCGAGGATCTTCTACTTGAATACCTAAAAGATCCAATCGTCAAAGAAACGCTGGACTATTTTGTTCGCTTTGCGCCTATAAAAAATTTACCTCTGCTGTTTACCTTGGTTCGCTTTCATGAGGATTAAAGAGAATACGTTTCATTCATCGGACTGAAGTGTACCGATCCGCTTGAGAGTTCTGAGGCGGACCGGTACACGCTTGCTGGAAGAGTCTGGATCTTAGAGCGTCCAGCCTTCACGGTACGGAGTGGAGAGGAATTCGTTTGCGAGTTCGGAATTCTTCACTCTCGCAGCGTCGGCGTCCCATTCCAGTTTCGTATCCGCGCGGAAGGAAACGAGACCGAGCAGGACGGTTTCTGTCAGACGGCCGGCGTAGGAGAAAGCGCAGGTCGGTGCCTCGGGTTTGTTTTCCTTACACGCTTTGATCCACTCGGCATGGTGTCCGATGGACGGGGCGATCCACGGTTCCGGACGCTTGAAGTCGGCGTACTTTTCTTCCGGAAGCAGACGATGCATTCCGTAGTCCGCGATGAGCATTCCTTCCGTACCGATGAAGAGATTTCCGGCTCCCGGCGCATTTTTGATCCCTAGTTCGGAAAGTACGGCAGGCATCCGTCCGTTTTCCCAGGTGAGATGGACCGGCGGGAGATCTCCGCGGGCAGGGAAGGTGTAGTCGACCTGGACTTCGCCGACGACGCCTTCCGGATCACGATGCGGTCCCACAGCCTTCACGGTCTCGCAGTCACGCAGTCCAAGCGCCCAGAAAGGAAGGTCCATGTGGTGGCAGCCGAAGTCGCCGAGGATCCCGTTTCCGAACGCCCAGTAGCGGCGCCATTCACCGGGGCAGTATGCCGGACTGTACGGACGCCAAGCTGCCGGTCCGAGCCAGAGATCCCAGTCGAGATAGTCCGGAACAGGCGGAGTGTCGGTCGGACGGCCGGTCTTGATGTTGCGCCCGCCGGAGAACCAGGTGTGGACGCGTGAGACTTTTCCGATCGCGCCGGACTGGATCAGTTCCACGACGCGGCGGTAATTGTCTCCTGCGTGGATCTGGGTCCCCATCTGCGTTACGACTTTTTTCTCGGCGGCGAGGTTCTGGAGAAAGCGCGTCTCGTAAACGTCGTGCGCCAGCGGTTTCTCGCAGTAGCAGTGCTTGCCCATCCTCATTGCCATGGAGGCGCAGACGGCGTGCGTATGGTCCGGGGTGGAGACGACGACGGCGTCGATGGTTTTTTCCATTTCGTCGAGCATTTTGCGGAAGTCGGCGTACTTTTGGGCTCCCGGCACACGCTTGGAGGCCTGATCGAGGTAAAGGGCGTTGACGTCGCACAGTGCAACGACATTTTCGCCGATGACGCCGGAAAGATTGGCGGCTCCGCGGTTGCACGGACCGATGACGGCGACGTTCAGTTTACTGGAGGGCGAGGCGCTGGAGCAGAATGCCGGTACGCTGACCGATGCGGCGGTGAGTGCGGCGGAACTCTGCAGGAAATGACGGCGGGTCATGGATCTCATGATCGGTCCTTTCTTCAGAAAAAGGTAAAATGTTGGGAATCGTTTCCAATGGGTTTATTTTACCGGACATTTATGAAAAAGTCAAGTGCCTGAAATGGTGTCCCGCATAAATTTTGCATAAATTTTGGGAAAAAGTCAATTGAGAGTAATTTTCCGATAAAAGAGACTTTTTTGAAATGGAAAGTCGGAAATTTTCGAAAAAATCTGTTTCGGCATCTTGACTTTTGGAGGGACGCAGACTATAATTGATTCAGGAAATGAACAGGATGGAGAAGAGCGATGCTGGAATATGATTTTGAGCTTTTGCCGACGAATGACGTGATTTTTCAGTACATATTTTCCTCGGAAAATTCCGAGAAGTGTCTTCTGCCGTTCCTGAATGCGATCCTGCAGGATGCCGGCCGGGAACGGATCACGTCGGTTCGGATCCGGAATCCATTCAGTCTGCAAAAGTTCCGGGGAGACAAAAAAGTCGTCCTCGATATTTGTGCGACGGATGAAAAGGACCGGACGTTTGATATTGAGATCCAGACCTACGCAGAAACTGCATTCATCAACCGGATGCTTTACTATTGGAGCCGTATGTATAGCGGGCAGCTCGCTTCCGGTGAAGATTACCACCGTCTGCGTCCGGCGATCTCCATCGTGCTGACTCGATTTCAGCTTTTCAGAGAGCTGGAAGAAATGCACAATGTTTTTAACATTACGGCAGAAAAGGATCCGAATTTTGTCCTGACTCGGGATTTTCAGCTTCATACGCTGGAACTGACGGCTTCCAAATGGGCACATTTCCTGAAAAAATATGAAAAAGAACATGGTGCAGATGCACTGGAAAAACATTCTCTGCGTAACTGGCTGGATTTTTTGCTGCACTGCCATGAAAGAACGGAGGCTGAAATGGAAAATATGGTCCTGAATACGGAAGGGCTTGACGCGGCTGTCGAGAAACTGCACTCCGCAGTTTCAGACACAGAAATGCGTGAGCTTGCATTTGCTTACGAAAAAAGTGCCCGAGATGAACGTGCCCGGCTTTCGTTTGCCCGTCAGCAGGGGATCGAGCAGGGGATCGGTATTGGGATCGAGCAGGGGATCGAGCAGGGGGAACTGCGAGCAAAACGTGAGTCGGTCCTTGCGCTTTTGAAGGCATTCTATCCTCTTTATTTTACTGGTTTGGAGGTTTCGGCTCTCTCGCAGATCGAAGATCCTGCCCGTCTGGACCGTATTTTTGAGTCAGCGTTGGCCGGTATGCCGTTTGAGGAACTGAAGCGGTTTTGGGAGAAATAGACTGACGGAAGGAACTGCGTATGGATCCCAGAGAACGTTCCCGTTTTTCACGCCGAGAGAAAACGAAACAGGAGGGCAGTATGCCGAAAGAAACGCTCCCGCAGAGGGATCCGCTTGCGGCGCCGGACGGCCTTTTGCTGGAGGACGGGAGTATTTTGAAACGCAGTCCCCGGCGCAGGAAACTTGTTGTGAGACAGGATCCGCGTCTGTGGCTCGAGAATTTTCTGGCGTACTGTTCCGGGGAGTGTCATCTTGCGCACAATTCGGTAATGGCGTATCGGAGGGATCTGGAACGTTTCTATCTTTGGCTTGGAGATATGGACCTTCTGACTCTGAGGATCTCGAATTTCGCCGCCTACGTCACTTGGCTGCATGACCAGGAACTCGCTCCCGCAACGATGGCCCGGCATATCGTCGCGCTGAGGATCTTCTTTAAGTATCTTCAGCTGGAAGGGATCATTGCGGACAGTCAGGTCGAACTGCTCGGAAGTCAGAAATTGTGGGAGAGAATCCCGAAGTACCTGACGCCGCAGCAGGTCGAACTCCTTCTTGCAGCTCCGTGTGAAGCGGACAGAAACTGGCTGCGCGACCGGGCGATCCTAGAAATGCTGTACGCGACCGGATGCCGTGTTTCGGAGCTTTCCACGATGAAACTTTGCGACGTGCACATCGAAGAGCATTTCTGCAAATGCACGGGAAAAGGAAGCAAACAGCGTATCGTGCCGATCGGAGACCAGGCGGCGGAGGCTCTCGTAAACTACCTCGAAGAAGAATGGCCCATTCTTGCACAGCGCGGGAGGCGGTACGGAGAGGAACCCGAACTGCTTTTTCTTTCAAGAAGCGGTCAGATGCTCGACCGGCACAGGATCTGGGAGCTGATCAAACGCTATGCCGTCCGATGCGGCATCCGGACCGACATCAGTCCGCACACGCTCCGCCACAGTTTTGCGACGCATCTTCTTATGAATGGTGCGGATCTGCGGCAGGTACAGGAGATGCTTGGCCACGCAAACATCATGACGACGCAGATATACACGCACGTCGACAGTAAACGCCTCAAATCGATCCACAAAAAATTCCATCCCCGCGGATGACCGGCCGAATGTGCCCTGACACGAATTTCACGGAAAACACGAAAAGACGCAAATGGATTTTTTAAAATTAAAAAATGTTCGCGCGATCTGTTTTTACTTCTTTTGGCATGAAGGTCAGTGTTTCTCTGTGCGTTTTCAGTGTCTTCCGTGGTGAAACTGGTACGCAGTTCCCGGATGAATCTCTTTCCTGTCTTGCCTAAACGTTATTCTTTGGAAAATTTTTACTTTTTCTCACATTTTTGGTAAAATATGACGAATATTTCAAGAAGACGGTGTATAATACTGTAAAGTATTATGTCAAAATTTTAAATTTCGCCATTCATGTGGAAGAAGATCCCGTAAAAAGGAAGTGAAATGTCGTCCAAAAAGAGCCTCTTTCATTTTTTGTCCAATCAGAGTCATTCTGCAAAATCGTCCAGAACAGGATCGGTGAGCAGCCGGGTGCGCAGATCCGGGCTGGAAGCGCTTGAGCCGCGTCAGATGCTTTCGGCAGTCTCGTTTACGGCGGATGACCTGGTAGAGGATGACCAGTTCCAAGCCATTCTTGGAAACCGTCTGGATCCTGAAGATTCGTCGGATCGTTGTGTCATTCTGAATATTGCGGCGGCGGATGGAAGCGGATTTCATGTTGAGGACCTGACGATACGCGATGCGGACGGCAAAGAGGTCGAGATCCTTGCGTCGAAGGTAGAAAACGGCGTCGCGTCGATCCTGGCGAAGTACACGCTCGGACAAATGTACACTTTCGAGGTCGCAGCGGAAAATGAAGACGCGGCTTTTAATGTGCATTTTACCATGGCGGGCGACGGGGATGGAGACGGGACCTTCACGCGCGAAGAATACTACACGCTCCTAGGAGAGGTCCACAAAGGGAACGGCGTCCACAACCGGTTCGTTTCGACGTACTGGAACGTTTACGGAGTCGATATTTCGCAAGACAATTACGATACCGTTTACGATACGGACGGAAGCGGAAAGATCACCCGTAATGTTTTCGACACGGTCATCGCGCCGAATTATTTGGATCCTCTGGAACTCACACAGGACATCAGGACCGTCCCGACGATCGATGACTTTCAGGTGAATGGCAAAACGCCTGCACAGGTGGAAGAGCAGAAGTACTCGTTCGTCACGAATGAGTCGAATGATCTGGTCCTCAGCGGGAAAACGAAGGCGCAGGACGGCATCTTCACCTGGACGAAAGAAGACGGGACTGTTTATTCCGGACAGATGGATCTGACGAAGGATGGAACGTTTGCGCTCAAAAATCAGGCGGAAGACGCAGCGGAAACGGACATCGTGACGCTGACTTACGCGATCCTGAAAGATGGTTCCTTCACGCTTTCTTTTCCGAAAGATCTGGTCTGTGACGGTACGCTGACGATGGAGCTGTGGAACGATCCGGAACACACGATGGACTCGAACACGTACACGCTGACGATCGACGTCGTGCTCCCGCAGGCAGTCGTGGATGCCGCAGCGGTGAAGAATGCCGTGAATGCCGAGGATACCGAGGCGGAGTCTGCCGTCGTGAAGACCGAAGAGGTCACGCTGACCGTTTCGGCGTCTGCTGCGGAAGGGACGGCTGCTGACGTTCTCATCGACGCACTGAACGATCCGAAAGACGGGCTTTACATCACGGTTTACGATGCGGAAGGAAAGCAGACCGCGCGTAAACGGCTCGAGAAGTCCCAGATCAGCGAGAAGGACGGCAAAGTTCTCATCGCAGACACGGAGCTCACTTTCAAACTTGCTGACGGCACGCACAAACTGACGGTCTTCCTCACCGACTTGGCCGGAAATACGGTCGAGGGAACGGGAGCGGAGCTTTCTGTCATCGTCGATACGACGGCGCCGAAAGTGGAAGTCGACGGATACAAACCGGACTTCAAGTACCAGAGCAAAGATGCGTTTGACTCCATGCTCGTGAAGGATGAAAAAATGACGCTCACCGTCAAGGCAGAGGACGCGAATCTTCAGAGTGTCGTCTGCACGCAGGACGGCAAGACGATTTCCCCGGCGAAAGAGGGAACGTATGCGTACGATTTTGAACTGAAACCGGGCATCAACACGATCGTCTTCACCGTCACAGATGCGGCAGGAAACGTCACGAAGCAGGAATGCCTCGTTTACTTCTCTGAAAAACTGGAACTCACCGAAGAAGGCAAAACGCTCCAGACGGAAGGGCTGACGCTCAAGTATTCCGAAAGCGGTGAACTGCGTGCGCTGGAACTTTACGATTACTTTACGTACGATTCCGGGCTGACCTTTTCCGCCATGACGTCAAACCAGGAACTCGTGAAGGCGAGTGTCGGCAAAAATGGACTCCTGACCTTTGATTTCAAGCAGACGCCGAAAGAAGGAGAGACCCTCTCCGCAAAAGTCACCGTCGCGGCGCTCAACGCGCTTGGAGAGATCTGCACGCTTTCGTTCACGGTGAATTACGTGCGTTCCTCACTGACGCTTACGGTCCCGGACTACGTTCTGGATTTCAAGTACGATGCTGACGCAAAAGATTTCGATTCCATGCGCGCGGAAGACGAAGAGCTGACCCTGACGGTCAAAGTCACGAATGCGGATAAAAAAGAGGAGGCGCCGGAAAAAGATCCGGAAGCGAATCCATTCAAGGTGGAAAGCACCCTCAACGGAGAGCCGGTCCCGCAGGCAGGTTCGGAAAACGGTGAGGAATTTACCTACGAATTCCAGCTGAAGCCGGGCATCAATAAAATCGTCTTTACCGTCACGGATTCCGAGGGGCTGAAACTTACGAAAACGTGCTGGGTCTACTGCGACATTCCGGTGGAACTGACTTCGGAAGGCGAGAAACTCCAGCAGAACGGTTTCGTGCAGGAGTGGTCCGAGAAGGCTGAAGACTACGAAACGGTCGATCTTTCCAAAATGTTCACGCACGGAAACGATTTGGAATTCAAGGCGGTCTCCAGTGATTCCAAAGTCGCGGAACTCACCATCGACGCGAACGGAATTTTGAGCTTCAAGTACAATACGGTACCGGAAGACGGTCAGTCGCTGACCGCGGATATTGAGATCGAAGCGGAAGACCGGGCGGGAAATAAAGTGACGCTGAAATTCCGCCTCACTCACCGCCGCAATGCCGCCGTCATTTCGGACGTGACCGTCACGGACGACTATGCGGAAAAGTCGCTCGCGGACGTCGAACACATCATTGCGAAAGATACGCTGGAGATGAAGGGAAAGGTGACCGCGGCAGAAGGGAGAACGCCGATCCTGAACGTCACGCGCAACGGCGAGCCTGCCTTCAGTGACGTGGAGCTTACGAAATCCGGTACTTACGGCGATCTTACGTACGTTTACGATGCGGAAAACGGGACGTTTACCCTCTCGATCACCGGTGCGGCTGACGGACTTTACGTTTTCTCCATGACGGAATCGAAAGACGGACAGGGGGCCGAAGCGCAAACGGAACCGCAGGAGATCCGCGTCGTGGTCGATACCGTGAAGCCGGGCGTTTCTGCGAAGATAGAGGCTCCGCATTGGAACAGCGGGAAACCGGAACTCACGGTCACGGCGGAAGGTGAACTGAACGGACAGGATGCAGAATATGGGGCGTGGTTGGAGATCTACATTCGGAATTCGGAGGGACTTTCCGAACTTTACGCCCGCGGCGAGATCGATCCGCAGACTGGCACGGCAGGGGAACTGACGTACGTCGATAAGAAACTCCCCGACGGTACCTACACGCTGGCCGTCCATACGATCGACGCGGCTGGAAACATCACGGAATCGGAAGGAAGTGAGATGGAGATCCGCGTAGATTCGGCGGTTCCGGTCATTTCGAACGTGGATGGGTACATTCTGAACCACCGGGTCGGAGAGAGTGAAGAATTCAACTCCATGCTTGCGGAGAACAAAACGCTCGTTCTTGTGCCGGAGATCACGGAAGCGAACATCGCGGAGATCCGCTGCACGCAGAATGGGACGGAAATCGCGCCGGTGCAGAGGGAAGACGGGACTCAAGCGTGGGAATTCACTCTGGAAGACGGACTGAACGAGATCGTTTTCACCGTCACGGATCTTGCGGGAAATTCGGCGTCGTTCACGTGTCTCGTCGTCTGGGAAAATCCGCCGGTCCTGACCGAATCGGGGATCCTGCTCCAGAAGTATGGACTTCTTCTTGATGTGAGTGCCGAGGAACAGAAAACGCTGGATCTTTCCGAGCTTTTCTCGCACACTGACGAACTGATCTACGAAGCAGACTGTCCGGAAGAGGCGAAAGAATGGCTCGAGCTTTCCATCACGGACGGGATCCTGCACTTCAATTTCCTGAAAAAACCGGAAGCGGACGAATACTTCCAGACCGAGATCACCATCACGGCACGAACTGCCAAAAATCCAAGCACGGAACTGGAATTCCAGTTCACCTGCATGACGGACTGCGACGCGCCGCGGTGGCACATCGATTCGGTGGAAGGAAGCGTTTCGGCTCCGGAAGACGGACCTGCCGCGGATGCTGCGTACGACTATTTGCTGAATTCGGACACGATCTCCATTACGGGCAAACTGGAAGATGCGTCCGAGATCGTCTCTGCGGAACTCACGATCCTGCACGACGGCCTGACGATCTGGTCGGAACTGGATCTCCTGGAAGATCCTGCGGAAAGTCTGCCCTTTACATACCGTTGGAATGCGCAGACGCAGGAATTTGAGTTCCGTTTGGAAAATGCGGCAGATGGAAACTACGTTTTCTGCATCACCGGCTCGGACGTTTTGGGAAACACTTCCACGATGGAAGACGGTCGGCAGGAGATCCGCATCGCGGTCAGTACGGCAGCTCCGGAGCTTGGGGCATCTGCCGCAGTGATCCCGACCGGCGTTTCGGAAACTATCGTGAGCGGAGATCCGCAGTTCTCTGTGACTCCGGCCGGCACACCGTCTGAAGCGGACGTGCAGTACGGAATCTGGGTCCAGATCTTCCTTCAGGAGAATAATACCGGAACTGAAACCGGAACTGAAACCGGAACTGAAAACGTGACCGAAACGCTCTACGCGCAGGCAAAATACGACGCGGAGTCCGGAACGTTCGGCGAGCTGAACTACTTCCTGACGGAAATGCTGGCGGATGGTGCGTACACTTTCCGCATCCAGACGGTCGACGCTGCCGGGAATGTTCTGGAGCTGGAAGAAAATCTGGTTTCCGTCACGGTGGATTCCACGGCTCCGCAGCTCGAAACGGAAAATCTGAACTACGCTTCCTCCGATTTTGGCACGTACGCCATGAGCGACGCCTACGAACCGGATTCTCTTTACCTCACGATGGAGGATCTGAATGAGGACGGTACGTACAGTCTGTGGGTCAATGCATCGGATGATTCGGAGGTGCGTTTCGAGATCACGGTCAGTCACGAGACGCAGGGACGGACCTCCTCTGCCATTTCCACGACCGACATTCCGCTCGAGTACGGCAAAAATATCGTGACGATCCAGGCGGTAGATGCCGCGGGGAACGCCATGGAGGAGCCGATTTCGCTCATGGTCTTCCTGAATGATCTCCCCGAGATCACCGATGCGGGCTGGGAACTGGAAGCCGACGGTCTCATGCAGCTGGTCGGTTCCGGAACTACAAAAAAACTGAACCTGAACGACTACTTCTCCGATCAGAAGCAGCTTCGTTTCGAGGTCGAGAACCTTGACGAAGAACTTGGAGAGATCTCGATCCAGCAGAGCGGAACGTACGGAGAGAATCTGACCGTTACGTTCAAAAAACGTCCCTCCGAAGACGAATGGTATTTCGCGGCATTCATTGAAGTCACGGCGACGGACGAATTTGGCGAAACGGAATACTTCACCTTTGAAGCGGTCTACACACACGACGATGAAGCGCCAGTCTGGAAAAACGTGGACGTGGAAGGGGCCGGATACTCCAGCGGAATGTTCGCCGCGAACGGAGATTCACTCACGATTACAGGGCAGATCTACGACCTGTCCGGCATTTCGAAGGCGGAGTGCGATATTGTGCAGAATGCCGGCACGAATGGAGAAAAGACGGTCGTTGAACTGGAACTTCTGGAAAATTCCAACGGTGCAGGCAACGGATTCGTGTATTCATACACGTATGTGAAAAACTCCGACGGGACCGGCGGACGCTTTACGCTGACGCTCACGAAAACGGACGGTTCTCCGATCGATGAGGGACTTTACTCCTTCTATCTTGCCGGAAAAGACAAAAAAGGAAACGATTCCACCGATGACGGCGATCTTCCGGAGGACGTCTTTGATGTCCTCGTGGATCGGACTGCGCCGGAACTTTCTGCCTCCATGACGCTCATTCAGACCGGGACCAGCACATCATGCGTGAATGGGAATCCCGCGTTTGAACTGGCATTTAACGGCTCGGCTTCGCAGTACGGAGACACGGTCCAGATCCTGCGTCTGGTGACGGACGGGGATGGAAATACGTCGGAATTCCTTTACGCTTCTGGAATTTACGACGCGAAGACCGGGACGTGTTCGCTGCGCTACCCCAGTGCGAAATTAGCGGAAGGCGAACATCGTTTCGTCATTCAGACGGTCGATATTGCGGGAAATGTGAATCGCACTCCGGGCGAACTGACGGTTTCCATCGACCTTACGGTGCCGAAGATCATCGCGCTCTCGCCGCAGAATACTTTTGTGCATGAAGGACGGTTCTTCTGCCTTGAGAAAGATTTTCGTCTCGAAGTTCTGTCGGCAAATGCCGAAGAGAATGACCGGCTCTTCTATTCCTCGAAAAATGATCCGAAGGAAGCCGTTCTCTATGATGAAACGGCGGGTATCCCGCTGGAGTACGGCATGAATGCGCTCTACTTCTGGCTCATCGATGAGGCGGGGAACGTCAGCGCGACTTCCGGAAGCACTCTTCTGAACGTCATTTGCGATTCGCGGCCGGTCCTTGCGGAAGATGCGGAGCCGCTGGCGGATCAGAAAGTCGTGTTTGATGCCGAAAACCGCACATTTGCCATCACGCTGTCGAAGGAACAGCTCCTGGCTATGGTCGCGGATGCCGACATTGCGGGAAACGGCGATGCGCTTGCGATCGCATTCCAGTTTGCGCAGGCTGAGGAACTTGCGCCGGGAACCATTCAGGTGAAGGCGGCAGAAGATGAAAGCGGCGAAAATTACGTCCTGACGTTCCTCTGCACGGACCTGAAAGGCATCGAGGGACAGACGGTTCTGGGTGAGGTCTCCGTCGTCGTCCGCGATAAATGGGGACTGACTCCTGCGGATGAAGAGGGAGTCCTTTCCTTCCGCATTTTCCAGACTGCTGCTCCGGTGGAGGTCATTTCGGACCGGATCTCGGTCACTCAGAATGAAACGGGAACATATGAACTGGACACGAACTGCATTTTCAAGGCCGGCGCGAACGAAACCTGGAAAGTGACGGACTTCGCGGTCTTCGTTGGTGAGACGCAGGAAGAAAATGTTTCGCTTGAAGAAAACGGGCACGTTCTCCGCTGGACGCCGTCTGCCGGGAAGTACGGAAACTTCACGCTGAAGGTTTCTGCCGCGAAGATCGGAACGGACGGCAGCGTCATTCCGGACACGGAAACGGAGTACCTTACCATCGCGGGACTCATCGAGTGGGCTGGTTTTACGCTGACTGCTGCGGAAAACGCGAAGATCGAGCTTTCCGAAGGCGCGGAAACGTTTACGGCGGCACTTTCAGACTACTTTACGCTCGGAAATGCGTTTGACCCGGCGCAGGCTTTCGGCGGGTACTTGGTGACCGACGCAGAACAGACGCCGTCCTTTACTGTGGAGGTCCTTGAAAATGAAGTCTTCGGCTGGACGCTGAACGAGGACGGCTCGCGAGAGACTCACTGTACCACGCTTTTCGCTGAAGCTCCGGTGCTTACTGACGGAAATCTGACCTTTACGCTGGCTCCATTCGCTTACGGTTCCGCCGCTCTGACCGTTAAGGCGGCTTGGACACAGGGCGGGACGGAGCGTACGGAAGAGCTCGCCATTCCGCTTACGGTCGCGAATGTGCCGTCGGCTCCGTTTGCGGCGGCGCAGGACACGAAACTTTCCGTGAGTCAGCAGTACGTCACCGTGGAGCTTCTCCGCGGCGCAAACAGCGGGGCGGATGAAGATCCGGCAGATGACGCTGATGTTCTGAAAGTTGGCGAGCTGACCGTTAAATCGCAGGAAATTGCAGGATTCACGGTCGAGATCGTTTCGGAAAATATTTCCGCTCCGGATGGTGCAGACGGCGAAACGGGAGAAAGTTCCGGAAATGAATCGCAGACTTCCGTCAGAAAATTCCTCGTTCTCCGCGACGCTGAAGGACGTCAGTTCCGTTTCGAGATCTTTGAAGGCCAGGTCGTCATTTCGGGCGGTGAACCAACGGTCCCCGGTTCCGTTTCGATCGTGATGGACCGGATCATGGACGCGGACGGCAATGTACTCTCCGCCGCGCAGCCGACGCTCTGGAATCTGCTTGACGGAAAGACGGCGGAGCTGCTTTACACGGTCCGGAATTCCGAAACGCAGTTCGCGAGTACGCCTGCGGCACTCACCCTCACGTTCCAGGGCGCACCGTTTGACTTGACGGTTTCGGGAACACGTTCTGCGAATGAGCAGACTTTCGAAAGCGATCTGTGCGCGGTCCAGAATCTGGATCCGAATGTCTGGACCATCGAGTCGGTCATTTCGGCAGAAGAGAGCACGAGCGGAGAAAACGTGACCTGGGAAAACGGAAAATTCACCGTCAAGGCCGGGTGGTTCGGAACTGCCGTCATGACGTGCACCATGAAAGATTCCCGTACCAGTGAACTGCATGAAAGCCGGATCGCGCTGACCGTTTCCAATGCGGATCTGCCGCCGGTCTGGGCTTCCGACATCGAGACGACGGACGGAAAGTACATTTGGCGTGAAGGCGTGAATTCGGAAGCCGGAACGTACTCGGCAGACCTGAACGATTGGATCCGGGACGTCAACGGCGGTACGCTCAAGTTTTCCATCGCTTCGCAGCCGGGTGAAGGAAAGACGGAGATCGACGCGAACGGGATCCTGAAATTTACTGCGAACGCCCCGAATTTCGTGACGGACGGCCTCCTGATCCAGGTGCGTGCGGTCGCGGATTCCGTAGATGGTGCGCAGACGGCGGAAAACGTCTTCTCGATCCTCCTGGTGATCCGCGAAGACCTGGATCATCCGGAATTCACGAGCGTTGAGTTCGCGAGCGGAAACGCTGGATTTAACGTCTTTGACGCAAAAACCGTCTGGTTTGCGGTCGAAACAGTCCAGTACGGCGAAAAGGAATGGCTCGTTCAGGTCGATGCGCTGGATGAGACCGGCTCAGTACTCGACACGATGCGGGCAAAAGTTCTTTCCGGAGCACCTCCGGTCAGCGTTACGCTCGAAACGGCCGACGGAACGCAGATCGCGGCGGATCCGGAAACCGGGAAATTCGTTCTGCCGCTGGAGAGCGGTTCGGCGGCGGACCTGATTCTCAAAGTGACCAACACGGAGGGCGTTTCTGCCGCGCAGACCGTTCAGATCCGGAATGCCGTCTCGGTCAGTTTTTCGGACGAAAGTCTGAACGCGCACACGGAAACGGAGCTCTCCGGAGAGATCACGTCGGACGTGCAGACCGCGCAAGCTGCCGCAGACATTCAGGTCATTCCGGCCGTCGGCTCGACTCTGACGGCAGGCACGGTACTGAAAGAGGGAGCGGTACTGCCCACGGTATTCGTGCTGACTTCCGGAGCTCCGATCGATTACTTTGAGATCAATGAAAACAGTTTATGCACTCTCCTGAAAGACCTTACGCTCACCCAAACTGCGACACTGGAAGAAGGGAGTGAAGGAGTCGTGCTCCTTGCCGTCGGTGCCGGTTCGCGTCTTACGGCCGGTTCGGTGATCGAAGGGGACGGAAAACTTGCGGTTTGGGCGTCGAATATGGAGCAGGTCAAGGCGCTTTACGAGGCGTACCAGACGGCGGGAACGCTCCTTTCGCAGGACGTTGAACTGCCGATCCCGGAAGGGGAGACCGTTTCGAAGATCACGCTGACGCAGCCGGGTGAGACGCACGCGGTCAAGGAGATCGTGTGGGAGAAGACCGAGCAGAAATGCACAGTGAAGTACGTGCCGTACCAAGTGACGCAGGATCGTTCGCCGATCTGGATGTCTGTAGAGATGGAAAGCGGCAAAACGTTCCTTTACGCTCTGTGTCTGGAATGCGAGAAGCCGTTTGAGATCCAGTATACGCTGACGAAAAAGAAGATCTCGGCCGACGAAAAGGACACGCTGCCGACCAGTGAAACGCAGATCAGCGCGGAAGGCGGTACGTACTACCTGACTGCCTGGCTCAAGTGCACGCTGCCGACGTACGCGCAGGAATTCATGAACGATTATGCGCACGCAGATCTGACGGGAAATTTCATCTTCACGCTGGATTCTGCCGCTGTTTCGAACGTGATCGTGGGCCAGATGGACTCTGTCTCTTCGTCCGGAAATCTCTGGAATGTTGGATGCACACTGCTCAATTCCTCCCTGTTCGGAAATGCAGAACTGCTTGCGGACGGCACGTTCGGCAAGCTCTTCCAGATCGAGCTGACGGCAACCGGCACGGCTCCAGTCGAAGTGGAATTTGCTTCCTCGATGGTGGAGCTTGGATTCCCGTTCACTGATGATGAATCGACGGGGCTGAACATTGGCGTCGAACCTGAGTCGGTTTCTGCGTCACAGATCCGGTGTGTTTCGGAGCTGATCTACCCGGTGGAAGCGGCGGCGGAAACGGATGCTGTGCTTCTCGCGACGGCGTCGGTCGAGAATGCGTCGGTCGAGAATGCGTCGGTCGAGAATGCGTCGGTCGAGAATGTGGGGATGGACCTTTCCGGAGTCTCGGCGTTTTCCGTGACGGTGGATGCCGCAGCATTCCGTGCTGCGGAGCTTTCTGCGTCGGCGGGAGCCTCACTGACGGCGGGCATCACTCTGACGGAGGACGAGATCCGGAATTTCGAGGCTCGCCAGCTTCCGGCGGAATCCTGGTTTGATGAGTCGGCTGACGCTGTGCTTTGCTCGACGGTCACGGTTTCCGAAACGCAGGACGATGCAGTTCTTTTGCGTGCGCTTGAAATGAATCCGGCCATTCAGAAAGCGGCGCGGGAGCTTCTCGACACGGCGTTTGGAGGAGAGCTTTCGGAAAGCTGAAAGAGAGGAGCGTCTTCATGTTTGCCGAGCCGTTTCATTCTGCATCCAGCCGTTTTGCCGTCCTTTCCCGGGACGCCGTCCGGCAGCTGGACCGCACAGCCATCGAGCGTTTCGGGATCCCCGGGCTCGTTCTGATGGAGAACGCGGCTCGCGGGATGGTGGAGATCCTCCTTGACTGGCTGAAACGTGACCGGCTGAAAAATGAGGGAAGCTCCGCGCCGTTTCCCACGATCCTGATCTTCTGCGGGACTGGAAACAATGCGGGGGACGGACTCGCGGCGGCACGTCATCTCCAGCTGCGCGGGGTACCGCACCGGGTCATTTTCTGTGCGGATCCGGCACGTTTGCGCGGGGACGCACTTTTTCAGTACGAGCTGGCGCAGAAACTGCAGATCCCTATGGTCTCCATTTTGCCGGATCTTCCCGTTTCGATCCAGCTCGACGCGCTTGCGGCGGAAGTGGAGACTGGATCAGAGACCGGGTCAGAAACCAGATCAGAAATCGGATCTTCGGCATCTTCAGGATCTGGAAAATGCGGTCTCTGCCTAGTCGATGCGCTTCTTGGGACCGGCGCAGTCGGCGTTCCGCGTTTTCCGATGCCGGAAGTCATTGCGTGGATGAATGCACGCCGAAAACTCGGAACTCCGGTCCTCGCAGTGGATGTGCCGACGGGGCTGGACTGCGAAACGGGCTTTCCCTTTGCGTCTGGATCTGCGGGAGACTGTTCTGCGGTCCGGGCATCGCTGACCGTCACGTTTGCGGCGGCGAAACCAGGGCTGGTGCTTCCTCATGCGCGGGAGTTCACCGGGACGCTTTACGTTTCCGACATTGGAGTGACCCCCGACGCGCTTTTGCAGGCCGAGCAGATGCAGGCTGAGCGGGGATCCTGAGTTGAGAGCCGTAAAATGTGAACCGTAAAACGAACTTGAAATTGCGATGCGTGCATTCCTTTTTTTGACGGTCTGTTTCCTTTTAGTGCTTTTCGGCGCTCCGTTTCTTGGTCCGGATGCCGGCGAGAGTCAAACTTGGGTCTTCTGGCAGCTTCGTGTGCCGCGGGTCCTGTGCGCACTTCTTGCGGGGGGGACTTTGGCAGTCTGCGGCGCGGTCTTTCAGGCGCTTTTTCGGAATCCGCTCGCGACGCCGTTCACACTTGGAACTGCGAGCGGCGCAGCACTCGGAGCGACGGTCTTTCTTTTCCTTGCGCCGTCGGCGGCTCCTTTTTTTCCGAATTTTCCCGCACTTTCTCCTCTGGTCCTCGCAGCGTTCGCGGGGGCGCTCGGTTCCCTTGCGCTGATCTTCGCGATCGTTCGGCTTGCCCGGCAGACGAGCACGTCAGACATTCTGCTGGCGGGGGTCGCGGTCAGTTTTCTCTACTCCAGTCTCATTATGCTGCTTCAGTATCTCAGTGACCCGACGCAGACTGTGCGGATGCTGCGCTGGACGATGGGCGGTCTGGACCGCGGGGGAACGTATTCTGCCGTCCTGACGCTTTTGCCGTGGGTCTTTCCGGCGATGGGGATCCTGCTCGTGCATCATCGTGAACTGGATCTTTTCTGCATGGGAGACGAGATCGCCCAGTCGCGCGGAGTCCCGGTCCGAAAGATGCGGAGGACCCTCCTCGTGACGGCATCGCTGGCTCTTGCGGCAGTCGTTTCGGTCTGCGGGCCCATCGGATTTCTGGGGCTCATGATCCCGCACATCATGCGGAATCTCGCAGGTGCGCGTCACCGTGTTCTTTTGCCGTCTGCTTTCTTAGGGGGAGCGATCCTCCTGATCCTCTGCGACACTTTTGCGCGGATCGCCATTTTTCCGGACGAGATCCCCGTCGGGATCCTCACGGCACTGCTCGGCGGACCGTTTTTCCTCGCGCTCCTCCTTTTTCGAAGGTCGCCGTCTGCAGGGTGAGTACCGGCTGCAGGAGGAACGCCGTCAGCAGGAGAGACCGGATTTGGGGAGGTGCATCTGGAAGCCAAGTTCAGCTCCGAAGATCGAAAGCCGCCGCCTTCCCGCTGCGTCTGTCCGCACCCCAGAAACGGCAGGATCCCCAACGCAGTCGCACCGTTCGTGCAGCCAGTCATTTTCCCTAGACTGCCGCAGGTACAGTTCTCCGCCCGGCAGTGGTCGAAATTCCAGCTCCCATCTGGAAGCTGATGCCTCGCAAGCCATTTCAGACCGCGTTTTACGGCTTCCTGCGCAATGTATGAATTGCTGTTGCGATTTACGCGTTTAATGCAATCGGAATTTTTGAGAGGCGGAGCCTGAGGACGCGGTTTTTTCCGGTTCCATTCGGCGGGCAGGGCATCATAGTATTCCACGATAAATTTCTCCTCCGGGAAGTGCTCGCTGCCTTCCTGTGCATCATAGAATTCCCCGGCAAGTTTCTCATCCGGAAAGTACTCGCTGCTTTCCAGAACATCATTTTCGAAAAAAGTACAGTCTCGCGATCTTTCACTTCGGGAGCTTCAGCTTCAGGAAATTCAGCTTCAGGAAATTCAGCTTCAGGAAATTCAAATGGATCCGCGAGCATCGCCTGCGTCATTTCATCCATTTCATTTTGGCGGACATTGTGAGAGTCCAGTTTCCGGTGCGGATCTGTGTGATCGGTAGTCATGTACAGCAAAAAGTACGCAAAGAAGATGCACGGTATCAGCAAGAAAAAAAGAAGCAAGGATCCAAGGAAAAAAATGATCCCGCGCGGAAATGCAGAGAGCTGCATCGGTTGGAAAATTTCTTTATGTGATCTTGAACCCATGATTACTGCCTCCGCATTTTAAAACAGGCATTTCCTTCCAAAATTTCCAACACTTTCTCCAACGTCTCCCTAAAAATTCCTAAGATTTGAGGATCGAACTCTCTTTCTGCTTTCAGCTTTCATTTTGACACGAAAATGTAATTTCCGCAAGCATTTCCCCATGAAATTTCAGAAATTTTCACTTTTTCTTCTTCCCCCTTGACTTTCACTCTCATTCCAGGTACAATCAAGAGAAGATCCCAGATCTCCGAAAGTTTCAGACATTTTCGGAGTCTTGCCGTCATGGAACGCCATTTCCATTTTTCGGCGGCCCCGCCTAACTTACCTTGACCCAACGTTCACGAGGAGGTTTCATGAAGAAACTGTTTTTGACACTCATGTTCTTTTTCGGTTTTGCGCTCCCATCTTTCGCTGCGGATGCGGACTCTGCGATCCAGGGACCCGCTGAGGCGCGGTACACGCTGATCTTCGCGCCGGAAACTGGTCGTCCTGCCGAGACGCATACCGCAGCTTTGGAACAGAAAGGGAACGTTCAGTACCTGACGATTCCAGCCGCGTCGGTCCCGGAAGGGACGCGCTATCTTGAGGTCCACCATCCGTGGGCGAACGCGGTGGCGGGAGAAGACGGATTTTTTGTGTTCTGCAACGGAATGTACGGCACATTCAAGGAACGTGAAAATGCGCGGTACGTGAATTCGCACGTCGTGATGCCGACTTTCGGCGTGAAAACTCCCCGCGGCGCCATGGCCGTCATCATGACCGGCCTGCGTTACGAAGCGCGTCAGTTCTGCGACCTGCGGGATGGCAAATACCGCGTTTTTCCGTCCTACGATCTTTCCAATCTCGTGAACGGCAAGATCTACTCGGACATTCAGCTTGAATTTCACCTTCTGTCGCAGTCGGCCGAGTATTCCGACATGGCTCGCGTTTACCGAAACTGGCAGCTTGCGCGCGGGGAGGTGAAGCCGCTGAAAGAAAAGATCGCCGGGCGTCCGGAACTGAAATACGCTGCAGAGGCGATGGAGATCCGCGTCCGTATGGGCTGGAAGCCGGTCCCGTCTCCTGTGAAGGAGCAGACGGCAGAAAACGAACCGGAGATGAAGGCCGTCATCACGTTTGACCGATTCAAGCAGATCGTGGATGAATTCAAGCGTCAGGGGATCGAAAAGGCGGAATTTTGTCTCGTCGGCTGGAATATTGGCGGGCACGACGGACGGTATCCGCAGATCTTCCCGGCAGACTCGCGTCTCGGAGGGACCGAAAAGCTCAAGGAAGCCGTTCGGTACGCGCAGGCCAACGGGTACCAGGTCGTTTGCCACACGAACTACTCCGATGCGTACAGCGTGTCGCATCTCGGAGGACGCTGGGACGAAAATTTCCTTCTGCGCAAGAAAGACGGAAACACGAACACGTACACGACCTGGGGCGGCGGCGCAATGTACGAAACGTGTCCGGAGTGCATGTTCAAACGGTTCCCGAACGAAGACTTTCCGGCACTCTCGGCGTGCGGTTTCCGCGGCATCCACTACATCGACGTCTACTCCACCGTAAATCCGCGCACATGCCACAGTCAGGATCACCCGGCTACGAAAGAGGATTTCGCGAAATGGACGCGCGAGATCTTTGCGAAGACGCAGAAAGACCTTGGCGGAATGGGGTCCGAGGGCGGTTTCGACTACGCGATCTCGAATCTGGACTACGCGCTGTAC
Organism: Planctomycetaceae bacterium; assembly: GCA_015062085.1. The sequence goes on along the minus strand of SUVI01000004.1, from coordinate 18,859 downwards.
ATCAGCTTCTACAATCCGGGCACTCCTCTTCCGAATCTCGTCGATCGGCACGTGCCGTTCTGGCACATCGTGTACAATGGGATCGTTTTGAACAATCCGTACTGCGCGACGACGAACTACACGATCAAGGATCCGCTCACGAAAATGAAGCTCGTTGAATTCGGAGGACGGCCGATGTTCTACTTCTACAGTAAATTTCGAAGTACCGGAAAAAACTGGATGGGAGACGCAGACATCGAGTGTGGAACGGATGAGATCCTCCGGCAGTCCGTCGCGGCGATCAAAAAAGGATACGATGAATTTGAGTCGATGAAAGAACTTCAGTACGAGTTCCTCAACGACCATTCCGAGCTCGCGCCGGGCGTGTTTCGTTCCGTCTTCTCGAACGGGACGCAGATCGTCTGCAACTACACGGAAGAGGACTTCACGTACGAAGGAAAGACCGTCAAACCGATGACGTACGCAGTCCTGAAAAAGTAGTTTCGGACGGCAAAAGAGAATGTATCCAGACACAGATTTCACGAAAGACGCGAAAAAGACACGAAATGGATCTTAAAAAATTTTAAAAAACATTTCGCAATATCCGCGTTTTTTCGTGTTTCTCTGTGTCCCCTTCCGTGCTCACCGTGGTAAAATTTCCGGCGTAAGATTTTTGGCTAAAGATCTCACTTGCGGCGGCGTTTTCGTTTCCAGCGGATCGTGAAGCCGAAAATTTTGCAGTTCCTTGCGAGAAAATCAGGCGGTACTCCTTGAAAAAATTCCAAAATCTGGTAAAATCTTCTGAAAATTGTGGTTTTTTCATTTGGCGGGTTCCGTATGTCTTTCAAATCAGAGATTCATTCCTTTTCCCTGACGCATCCTTTTCCGGGACAGAAAATTTCCAGTCGCCGGCCAGAGGATCTTTTGTCGACATTCGGACATCACGGCGTACATCTGACGGAGATCTTGCTGATCTCGCTTTTCGCTGCCGTTCCAGCGGGCTTCGCCGGAGCTTTTTTTCGAATGAGCGTTTCCTGGGCTAATGCAGTGCGTACGGAGCATCCGGCACTGCTCTTCGGACTTCCCGCTGCGGGTCTGCTTATTGCGTACCTTTACCGTGCCTGCCGGATCAGTCACCGCGGCGAGCTGATGCTGCTGACGGATGTCGTTCATGGGAAATTTTCCGATGGAAACCACTCCCAAAATTCCCCTCAGCTTGAGCGTTCCACCCTGAATGCAGTTTCCAAGACCGCAGTGATTGAGGAAGTTTCGCCGTTTCTTGCGCCGCTGATCTACATTGCGTCGGTGCTTTCGCATCTTTGCGGAGCTTCCGTGGGCTGCGAGGGGGCGTCGATCCTCCTCGGCGGCGGACTTGGAGCGCAGTTTGGACGCTGGTTCCATCTTTCGGGAAAAGATCTTTCACTCATCATTCTGAGTGCCATGGCCGGTGCGTTTGCTCCGCTTTTGGGGACGCCGCTTGCGGCCGCGGTCTTCGTGTTGGAACGATGCCGTTTCCGGGGACTCATGGGTTTCCTTTCCTGTTTGTGTGCCTCCTTTTTTTCCTACGAGATCACGCACTGGCTCGGATTGCCGCCATGCCGATTTTCGCTGGATCATGCGGTCCCGGCGTTTTCAGGACCAACAGTTGGCCGAGTTTTTCTGCTTACGCTGCTCTGCATTTTGGCAGGGAGTGCATTTTGCGGTCTTCTGAAATGCGTCGAGCGGCTGGCGGACCGATTTTGTCCGAATCGTTTTCTGGCGATGGGGCTGGGCGGTCTGCTGGTGGCGCTGCTGACGTTTGGGTGCGGGACGCAGACTTTTTGCGGAGCCGGTTTCGCCAACATTCAGAATGCCTTGCACGGTGAGGCTGAAAATTGGGATTTCTGCCTTAAGATCGGATTCACTGCACTCGCGCTGGGAGTAGGATTTAAGGGAGGGCAGATCGTTCCTGCGTTCTTTTCCGGAGCTGCGCTGGGCTGTGTCTTGGCGCCATGGCTGGACCTGGAGCCTGCGTTTGCCGCGGCAGTCGGACTCATCGTTCTGTTCGCAGTCGTAGTGCGCTGCCCCATTGCCTCGGTCTTCCTTGCACTGGAACTCTTTTTCGGCATGGGGTTCGGCTGGTTCTGCTTTGCCGCAATTCTGGTCTTCTGCTCGATCGAGGCAGAAACTTGGGCAGCTGCACGGCTTCACAGAGTTTCGCAGACTCAAATTTCAAATCACGTCGCTTCAGATTTCCAAAATCGTTTTTTTCAGGAGAAAAGATCATGACCATTCCTGCCGGCTACCAATCACTGCTCGGTCTGCGCGAACGAGAACGCGCTATCAAACTGCTGAAGGACCACTTCGAAAGCGAGCTGGCTAAAAATGTCGGACTTCAGCGCGTCACGGCCCCGCTCTTCGTCAAGAGTAAAATGGGGCTGAACGACGACCTGAACGGCGTGGAAAAACCTGTCTCCTTCTACGTAAAACAGGCAGATTGCGAGGCAGAACTCGTTCAGTCGCTCGCGAAATGGAAACGTTTTGCTCTCCGCCGCTATGGTTTCCAGCCCGGTGAAGGCCTCTACACGGACATGAACGCCATTCGGCCGGATGAAACGCTCGACTACATCCACAGTTTCTACGTCGATCAGTGGGACTGGTGCCAGGTCATTCGTCCGGAAGACCGAAACACGGAGACCCTGAAGGCGACGGTCCGGAAGATCTACGCTGTCCTCTCGGAAACGGAGCGTTTTATCGCGTCGCACTATCCGCAGATCACCCCGATCCTGCCGGAAGAGATCACGTTCGTCACGTCGGAAGAACTGCGGACGGCCTACCCCGAAAAAACGCCGCTGGAACGTGAAACAGAGTTCTGCAAAAAGTACGGTGCCATCTTCATCATCGGCATCGGCGGCCAGCTCTCAGACGGAACCATTCATGACGGACGCGCTCCGGATTACGACGACTGGACGACGCCGCGTGAAGACGGCGGTGTGGGACTCAACGGCGACATCGTCGTCTGGAATCCGATCCTTGGCCGGGCGTTCGAGCTTTCTTCGATGGGGATCCGCGTCGATGCGGAAACGCTCCTGCGTCAGCTCAAGATCCGCGGTTTTGAAGAACGTGCGAAACTGCCGTTCCACCAGATGCTCCTCAACGGCGAGCTGCCCCAGACGATGGGCGGAGGGATCGGACAGTCGCGTCTCTGCATGTTCATGCTTCGCTGTGCGCACATTGGCGAGGTCGCCTGCGGGATCTGGCCGGATGAAATGGCTGCGGAGTACGCAAAAGCCGGTGTGACGCTGCTCTGAAATCGGATCTGAAAACGCGAAAGCCGCAGAAAAACAGAAGTGCGACCGGAAGTGCGACCGGAAGTGCGACCGGAAGTGCGACCGGAAGTGCGACCGGAAGTGCGACCGGAAGTGCGAACAGAAGTGCGACCGGAAGTGCGAACAGAAGTGCGACCGGAAGTGCGACCGGAAGTGCGAACAGAAGTGCGACCGGAAGTGCGACCGGAATCGAAAAAGCGGGCTTCAAGCCTCCTTTCCGCTTGAAAAAGGCAGGCAAGCGGAAGCCCGAGCAAAAAATGGATCCTAAAAAAACCAAAATGGAAACGATCAAACTAAATGAACGCGTTCCGCTGAGTGAGCTGGACGCGCGGCGGGAACGGCTCGTGAAGATGATGGACGAACGCTGTCCGGACTGGGAGACGATCCTGCTCGTTGGGCGTGTGAACCAGCTTTACTTTGCCGGGTCGATGCAGGACGGCGTGCTCGTTTTTCGGAAGGACGGCGGGCGAAAGTACTTCGTGAGGCGGAGTCTTGAGCGTGCACAGGATGAGTCGCTTCTTCCGCAGGAGGAGATCCTGCCGATGGGGAGTTACCGGCACGTGGCAGCCGGGATCGGTGAGAATGCCGGAATCACGTACATGGAGAAGGACGTCGTGACCGTCTCGATGCTGGAAATGATCCAGCGGAATCTCAAAATGTCGGCCGTGAAGCCGATCGAGCCGATTGTTGCGCGTCTTCGGGCCATCAAATCCGAGTGGGAACTGCAGTGGCTCGAGCTTTCCGGAAAGCTGCATCACGAATTTCTGACCGAGTGTGTTCCGGGCTACCTCCGCGAGGGGATGACTGAGTGCGAGTTTGCGGGTGAAATCTATCGCGGGGCGTTGGCGCTTGGATACCAAGGGGTGAGCCGATTCGCGATGTTCCAGTGCGACGTCGGTTACGGACAGTACGCATTCGGCGAGAGCGGGCTTTACCCGACGTGCTTCAATGGTCCCGGCGGTTCGAGCGGCATGTCGGCGGCCATTCCGTTCATCGGATCCCGCGAAATTCGGCTTGAGGCCGGGCAGAGCGTCTTCGCGGACATGGGGTTCGGAGTGAATGGATACCATACGGACAAAACGCAGGTCTACTTTTTCCGCGGAAGCCGGCCGGACACAAGGATCCCGGAAGAGGCACTCGCCGCGCACGAGAAATGCCGTGAGCTCCAGCTCGCCATTGCCGAGCGGATGCGGCCGGGCGAGATACCGGAGCAGATCTACATGGAGGTCATGGAGGGACTTTCGGACGATTTTCTCGTGAATTTTCAAGGTTTTGGAGCGCGAAGCGTGAAATTTCTGGGGCACGGCATCGGTTTGCAGATCGACGAGTACCCCGTCTTTGCGCGCGGTTTTACCGAACCGCTTGAGGAAAACATGCTTCTGGCGGTCGAGCCGAAGAAGGGGATCGCGGGATTTGGAACTGTCGGCGTGGAGGACACGTTCCTCGTGACTCCGTCTGGCGGACGCTGTTTGACCGGCGGACCGCGCGGGATCATGGAGATCTAAGCAAAGCTGGAAACATGAAAATTCACGCAGCTGTGAATCGAAGAGACGGTTTGGGCAAAGACTTCCATTCCGTCTTTTCTGCCGTAAATTTTCGGACTGAAATTTGAAAAAACTCCTTTGGTCCCTTGACAGAGGGAGCGGTATCTGCTAAAATGGATCTTTCTGGAGAGTGTGCGTCCATCTGGGGGCGTGCATTCCGATTCCTTGCCCTCCATTCATGAAAGGTTTTCCTATGGCCAAAACGACCCGCCGTCAATTTCTGCGACAGTTTTCTGCAGGAGCTGCGCTTTCTGTTTCGCTTCCCGCTCTCGTTTCTGGTCCTGCACTGGGACTCGACGGAAATGTGCCGGCAAACTCGCGCGTCACGATGGGCGTCATCGGATGCGGAAGCCATTCCCGGACTTGGAATGTGCCGCTGATGCTGGCGAATCGCGAGCAGCAGATCGTTGCGCTTTGCGATCCGGATTCCAAACACCTCGAAGCCGTTCGAAACCAAGTCGATTCCGCCTACACGAAGCAGACCGGGACCGATTCCCGCGTTTCCGTGTACCGTGATTTCCGCGATTTGGTGAATCGGAAAGACATTGATGCCGTAGACATCATCACGCCGGATCACTGGCACGTCACGATGGCGGTCTTTGCGATGAAGGCGGGAAAGCACGTCATTTGCGAGAAGCCGGTCCTTACGCTCAAGGAAGGTCTCCGGCTCGTTCAGACGCAGAAAGAAACGGGCCGCATTTTCCACACGGCCTCGGAGACCCGCACGATCGACACGAGCCAGCAGATCGTGAATATCGTTCGGAACAAGATCATCGGCGAGCTGAAAAACATCAAGGTCCTCATTCCGTATGGGAACCGGAAGCGCGGGAATATGGACTTCAATGTTCAGCCCGTTCCCGAACATCTGGATTACGAACTCTGGACCGGTCCGGCGCCGCTTCTTCCGTACATGCCGGGCCGAAACCACATCAACTGGCGAAACCATCTTGCGTACTCCGGCGGAACGTATCCCGACTGGTCGGCGCACTACGTGAATCTTGCGTATTGGGGAAACGGCTCCGACGAAACGTCTCCGATCCGGTTCTCGCTCAACCGCGACAATCCGGCAGCACTCTGGGAATTTCCGAAAGAAGACGCGCCGTGGACGACGACTGCGGGATTTGACGTCACGGCAGAGTTCGCCAACGGCGTTACCATGCGCGTCTGGAGCGACAATCCGGCCGTCAAATTCGAGGGGACCGAAGGGTGGGTCATGGTGAAAGGTCCTGGTCCCTATGGAAATGTTTTGACCGCAAGCAGCGAATCGATCGCGAAATGGACTCCCGGCCCGAACGACATTGACGTCGGACGCGGAATGGAGCACTGTACTGTGAGCCGGACGCCCGGGAAAGGCGTACAGGGGATCCAGGGCGGAGAGCACGTGCATTTTGCGCACTGCATCAAGTCCGGCAATGCGGAGACCTACTATCCCGCGCGTCACGCTTTCAATACCGACGTCACGGGCTTGGCGGGCAATATCGCGATGTATCACGGCGGTCTGACGCTTCAGTGGGATCCAGAAGCGAAGAAATTCGTCGGCGAGAACGCGGAGACCGCGAATTCCAGCATGTTCTTTGACCGGCCGCAGCGCGATCCGTGGACGTTTGAAAAGATCGATTCGTGGATCAACGTCGGTTAATTCCGTGAACTGTGCGTTTCATTACTGCGCGGAGCTGTGGAAAATGAGATCCCGCAGCTTTCCGCGCATCTTTGAGCTTCGGAACCTGCTGTGCCGTAGATCGTGAGTTTGCCGTGCCAGTAGAACACACCTTCTTCGATGTGTGTTACGCTGGCAGGGATGATTACAGATGAGAGACTTCTGCATTGGCTAAATGCGTATTTTCCAATGTGCGTTACACTGTCTGGGATCGTCACAGAGGTGAGCTTGTCGCATCTGCCAAACGCACTCGTGCCAATAGACGTCACGCTATTGGGTATCGTGATCGTCGTGAGGCGTGGACAGTAGTAGAATACTTCCTTTTCAATGTGTGTTATGCTATTCGGCAGGGTCACGGACGTGAGTCTTTTGCAGACGCAGAAAGCGTTTTGTCCAATGTGCGTCACGCTGTCTGGGATCGTCATGGAGGTGAGGTTGCCGCACCTGTAGAAAGCATATTCTCCAATGCGCGTCACGCTGTCTGAAAATGTTATAGACGTGAGGCCGCGGCAGTCATTGAATGCACCTGCTCCAATTTCCGTCACACCGTCAGGGACGACAAACTCGCCGGAATGGGAGTGCGGGATCCCCAGGATCGTTTTGCCGTCATGAGAATACCAGTTTCCGGCTGCGTCGCAGTATGGCAGCGGAGCTGTGGAAAATGGTATCTTGGCATTTCCTGCGTATTTTTGAGCTTCGGAACCTGCTGTGCCGTAGATCGTGAGTCGGAAGCAGAACTCGAACTCCCAGCCTCCAAAGCTGGTGATACTGTCGGGCATCGTGACGAACGTGAGACTGGAACACTCTTTGAATGCGGAGCGTCCGATGTGTGTCACGCTGTCAGGGATCCTTACGAACGTGAGGCTGGAGCAATCGCGGAAAGCAGAACGGCCAATGTGCGTCACGCTGTTTGGGATCATCACAGACTCGAGGTCCTCGCACTTACGAAACGCGGAACGGCCGATTTTCGTCACGGGGAGGCCGTCGATTTTCGAGGGTATCGTGATGGAAGAGGCAGAACGGCTGCCGCGTTTGATCGTGATGTGGTCTTCATGTTTCGTGTATTTCAAGTCTGTCATTGCGGTGTTGCTTTTATGTCTTTTCGGTCCGTCCGATAATTGCGTCCCCATTCGCATCGCAAATTGTATCACTGAAAGCACTGAAAGCACTGAAAGCACTGAAAGCACTGAAAGCACTGAAATTTCACAGGATCACACAAATGAGGAAGAGGAAATAGATATTTTGACACAAATTTCTCGGAAAATACGAAAATATACAAAATGAATTTTAAAAAACATTTGCAAGATTCGTTTTTTCCGAGTTTTTTGTGTTTGTCGTCCGTGTTTTCTGTGGTGGAACTGGCCCACTTGCGGAAGTGCTGATCTCCTGAGAACGGTCTCCTAACGCCGACGCCGATTCTGCTCGATGATCGCCTGCACGTCCTGCGGGAGCGGTTTGCGTGAATTCAGGAAGATGAGCTGGAGGTCCCACTCGATCTTTCGTGCACTTTTCAGTTCGATCTGTCCCGTCGTCATGCTGATGTGGTAGACGCAAAGGACTTTTTGAAGTGGATCGATGATCGTGATCTGCTGTATCGGTCCTCCGGCCAGATTCACTGTTTCGGAAAATGCAATGAGATCCTGGGGGTCCAGAGGCGCCATTTCGCCGGTCGGGTAATCATCCGGAAGCTGTGCCGGTTCCGCAGCTGCCGCCGATGCTGGACCAGCCGGAATTGCGGAACAAGCAGGACCAGCTGAAACTGTCTGCGTCTGGACTGCGGTCTCATGTGCGGCCAGGCGTATCGGCTCTGCTCTCTGCTGAGATCGTGTCATTCCTGCTGCGGGAAGTGCATCACGTGTGCCGGAGTGCGGAGCGTCGTAGGACATTTGGCGAACGGGATCTGCTGCAGGAACGTGCGAGGCCGTGACGGCGGGAACTTCAGAAACTGCGGGAGACTGCGCCAGTCCGTGTGCCTGAGCTTGAGTTGGAAGTTGAGTTTGAGCTTGATGTTGAGCTTGATGTTGAGCTTGATGTTGAGCTTGATGTTGAGCTTGATGTTGAGCCGAACTTCGGGAAACGGTTTGCGGTGTGTTTCTTCCGACGTTTGCGGAAACCGCGTCCCAATCCGTCGGCATACTGTCGTCTAACTGCATTTCCGGCGCATCGTTTCCGACCGCATGACTGGGCATCTGAACTGCGCTTGGGGGTACCTGTGCCGTTTGCTGGCCGGCAAGCATCTCACCGACCGTCATTTCTTCTTCGGCGGACGGCTGACCGCTGCGGTAGGAATCTGCTGAAAAATGCTGAGCCTCCGCAAAAGATGCAGTTAGCACGCATCCGAAACAAACTCCCAGCGCACCCCAAATATTTATCTTCCTGAACGAAGTCATGATTTTTTGTTTTGTTGAATTCGATAAAACCCCAAAACTCTGCGAATTTTTGACGAAAATATCTCCGCAGGTCTCCAATGGACGGAAGTTTAGCAGAAAGTTCGGTTTGATGCAAGCCCAATTTCTTCGGATCTCAGAAGGAAACGGCCCGCGATCTTGCGTTGAGGAAAAGATGGAAGACATGCTGAAAAGCGAGAAATGTGTGTAGGTAAGGAGGTGTTTGGGGAGAAAATCGTTCGATGCGCTTGACTTTTTAAAAACTCGTGCTATAATAAAAATTGCTCTTCCAGAAAATGCAGGCCAGTTTGTAGTTTTCGAGAGCGTACCGTTTTTGAAAGATGTACTTTCATTCTTTTTGGGAGGATCGTCATGAAAAAATTCCTGCATGTTTTGATATTCTTTTGCTGTCTGTTTGGCAACTCGATGCTGTTTGCACAGGTCATAGGACTTCGAGCAGATTCGCCGGAGGCGGCGTGGAAGTTTCAGCAGCTTCAATTGGAAAGCCGTTGGAATCAGATGCAGCTCGCGCCTCCGGAAAAGATGCAGCTCGCGCCTTCGGAAAAGATGCCGCTCGCGCCTCCGGAAAAGATCGGCTATCGGGAAAACATTCTTGGGGAAGTTCTGCCGGGGATGGATCTTCCGAACCGTATCCGGGTCGGAGAGCGTGTGTATTTTATCAGCGGCACGACTGCGCAAGTTGAAACGATCCTTGATTCCCGCCGCTCTCTTCTTCGCTTTGAGGATGCAAGCACGCTTTTTTATCTGCATGACTATCCAACGGCGGAATTGTACGAGGGAATGTACGTTACTTTGGCAGGCCCCGTCGAATGTATCGGGATCCAATACGGTCATCGTGTTCTGAAATTCATTCCGCCGTCTGAAATGAGAGGCCGGAAAAAGCCTCCAAAACGCACTCCACACACCGGAATATGAATTTTAGGGCACGAAAAGGAATGATCGTGCCTTTTTTTGTGAGAGGGGCGGGCTATAAAATCGGAAAAACTGAAATTTTCAGAATATTTAATACAATCCTCAAGGTTTAGCTATTTTGATCCGATACTCCTAAACACATCGCATTAGCGAAAGAGAATATTTGAGTTCAGGCTCAATTTTAAAGGAGTTTATCATGAAGCCGCTCATGATTTTCCGATCCGGAATTTTGAATTTACACAGAGGAACGATGAAACGAACGCAGACATTCGAATGTATCCGGCGTTTACGAGTCCGTATTTTAGGCAGCTTGGTAATCTTGACGTTGGGCATCCTGCCGATTTTTAGTGCGTGTCAGAGTCCGTGCAGTCCATGCGGACCATGCGGACCGCGTGTCGTCGGTATGACCGTAGTACCGTGTGCGCCCAAGAGTTCGTGTACGGTAAAAAAGACGTGTGTTCCGTCAGTTTGCGAGCCGTGTGGTCCACAGCTTTGTACTGCCTGTACGGTGGATCCGTGCAATTCTGCGGTCTGCGGTCTGTCACCGCTTCCGCTGCCGGCACCGTGTCTGCGAATTTACTCATTGCGCGAGCTTTTTCCATGCCAGCCGACGTTTCCGCGATTGAAATGCCAGCCGGTTTGCGGACCGAAGCGTCAGGTGTGCCAGCCGACTTGCGGTCCAACGCGTCCTGCGTGTCAGCCGACTTGCGGTCCAACGCGTCCTGCGTGCCAGCCGACTTGCGGTCCAACGCGTCCTGCATGTCAGCCGGTCTGCTCGTCGTGCAGTCGTGCCGCGCGTAAACCGTCGCGTCAGCTCCAGAGCCGTTCTGTTTGTCAGACTCCGTGCTTTCCAGTTCCGTCATGTGCCGCAGTTCCGTCATGTGCCGCAGTTCCGTCATGCACACAATGTGGTCAGCTGCAGGCCTCTGGAAGCGTGATCCTTCCCGGTACGGTTCATCCCGCACCGCGGGCAGCGAAAGCTCCGGAAGTCATGAACGAAACATTCCCGGATGTGAACACGGAAAGCGCAGGATCGCTCACTCCGGAAACGTCGGTTTCACCTGCCGAACCTGCGGAAGATGGATCTCTGGACGTTTTTCCGGAAGTGACGTCTCTTCCGAAAGAGGAAAAAGCCGAAACTCCGGAACCCGCAGAGTCTCGACCGGAAATGGATGGACTTGAGGTGAAAGAATTTGAAGCAGAAGTCGTAGAGGAAGCGTCGGCGGAGAGCGTTCCGGTAAAAGAGAAGAAGAAAACGCCGTCTAACCAACCTGCAGAAAAACCGGAGAGTGTCTCTGCTGAAATTCCGGAAGACGGGCTTGATATTCCGGAAGACGGGCTCGGTATTCTGGAAGACGGCATTGAGGCTCCGGAATCGGTGAAAACGCCGGGTGAAACTGCGGGTGAAACTGCGGGTGAAGACCTCTTGGATCCGGAGCTGCTTCCGGTTGACAGTTTGGATGAAGTTTTGCCTGCGGTCCCGGAAAATGACGGAGAGAAAAATCCGACGCTTGAAGATGAATTCCAGGATGACATGATCGATCTGGAAAACTCGCTGAAAGAGGCACCGGAACCGGACGCACTTCCGGATACGCTTCCGGCAGAGACAGAGAGACCGGAACCGGCAGAGAAACCGGCAGGCACAGGATCTTCCGAGGAGGAAACGATGATCGAAATGCCGGAACTTCAGCTTCCGCTTTCCGGTCAGAAGCAGAGCATCAAACCGTTCCGCGTTACGATGATCTCGGCAGTTGAACCTGCTCCGGTCCTGCAGGAAGTCCCGGAAACCCCGGTTGCCGTTTCCCCCGAAACGAAAGAAGCGGAACTTCGCCTTCAGGCTCTCGACGCACCGGAAAAACGTCCAAGTTTCGCGCAGCCTGCTGACGAGTACGTCATCGATTCCAAAGTCGGTGCGCAGAAAGTCAAGGTCAACGGCCAGGACAAAAGCCGGGTCGGAAATACGGAACTTAACGGAAATTGGGAGATGGATTTTCAGGATCAGCGCGGGACTTTCATCTATTTCGACGACGGAACGGGCCGTGCGACAGTCCAGACCCCGGACCCGGTCTACATTTACGCACCGCGTTTTCGGGCAGTTCGACAGGTCATCGATCTGAATGTGGACGAACAGGTCATGAGCACCGGTGACCTCTTCACGCCGACTTCCACTCAGATCCAGGGCCGAAACGTGGGAACGAACACGACGCTCCAGCAGGTCCAGACGGGAACGCAGGCAGGACGTGACGTCATGATCCAAACGAAAGGTTCCGACGGCACGAGTGAAATGGACGGTCAGGTCGGCGCTCAGGCGTACAATCAGGAAGCCGTCATTGCGCAGGAAAACCGCACGATGGTCGGTCCCGTCGCGGCGGAAGGCAAGACCAGCGCAAACACGGTCGGCGGACTGGACATGGCGAGTACTTGGACGATGAACGATCAGCTGCAGGTCTTCATCGACAAACAGAGTGCGAGCGCCTCGGTCATGAATCTTGCTGCACCTTCTCTCTACACGGTGAAGGAAGGCGAGAACAAACACAGTGTCCGCATCTACAAAGTCGCCTCGAAAACCTCTGCGAAACCGGGTGAGACCGTCGATTTCGTCATCTACTTTGAAAACACGGGATCCGCGCCGGTCGGAAACATTTCCTTGGTCGACAATTTGCCGACACGTCTGGAAATCGTGGAAGATTCCGCAGAAAGCAGTGTCGATGCCTCCTTCACCTACGAAGTCAACGGTGCTGGTTCACAGACCCTCCGATGGGAAGTCACCCAGCCGCTCTATCCGAATGAAAAAGGCGCGGTGAAATTCCGGGCACTCGTGAGATAGGCAGTTCGCTCCGTCTCGCCCTCCTCGGCAAAAAACGCACGGGATCCATTTTCGGTCTCGTGCGGTTTTTTATGAAACGTTTCGAATCACAGTTTCTACCATTGAAAACACGGACAGCAGCAGAACCGAAGCAGAACAGAGACTCGCGCTGCATTTTTACCCAAACTTTCCGCATGATTTGAAGATCAGCAGGGATTTCTGTTTGACTTTTTTTCTTGCCCCCTTGAAATTTTCCAACTTTCGAGTAAAATAGGATCGTTCACCTGCCTTAAACCTCAATTTCGTTTCAGTCTGGAGATGCCCATGAAAAAATCCATTCTTTCATTCCTGACTGCGTGTTTGGCCGTGTTTGGAACGTGCGTCGTTTCAGAAATTTCGGCTCAGAACGTTTCGATGGAAAAACAGATAGACCAACCGGCGCCCGTCTCAAAACTTGAGTCGTTTTGGAATGCCGGGATGCCGGAAGAGATCCTCTTTGCCACCCGAAAACCGAGTATCGACGGCCACTGGTACGGAAACATCGGGTACTATTCGCTCGATGTCTGTAAGCCGGCCTTTCACAAAAATTCCGGCGGAAAACTCTGCATTTTCAATACGCGGACTAAAGAGTGCCGAACGATCTTTGAGGATCCGAAAGGAAACATTCGCGACCCGCAGATCCACTACGATTGCGAGAAACTCATCTTTTCGTATCAGCCGGAAGGGAAGCACTACTACAGTCTCTTTGAGATCAATCTTGACGGCACGGGCCTGAAGCAGCTCACCGGTATCGGAGAGGACGTCCAGATCCCCGGCACGGAGGACACGACGCGCTTCGCTCCGGCAGGCTGGGACGACATTGAGCCGACGTATTTGCCGGACGGTCAGATCATTTTCTGTTCCACGCGGGCGAAAAGGTACGTTCAGTGCTGGGCGACGCAGGTCGCGACGCTTTACAAATGCAATGCGGACGGAACGAACATTCGCCAGATCTCGTGCAATGTCGAGCAGGACAACACGCCGTGGGTCCTCCCAAACGGGCAGATCATCTACATGCGGTGGGAGTACGTGGACCGAAATCATCTCGTTTTTCATCATCTCTGGACTGCGAATCCGGACGGTACGCGACAGATGGTCTACTTCGGAAATCAACATCCGGGCGGCGTTTTTCTGGGGCCGAAACCGATCCCCGGAACGAACAAAGTCGTCGCAACTTTCTCTCCCGGTCACGGAATGAAGGAACACTACGGACGTATCGCCATCTTTGATCCGCGCAATGGACCGGACGACCAGGAATCCGTGCGTTTCATCAGCCGCGGAAACACGCACAGCGACCCGTGGGCGTTTGATGAAGACCATTTCCTCGTTTGCTCGCACCAGAGGATCGCGATGCTCTCCGGTGACGGCAGCGTCGAGACGCTCTACGAACTTCCTCCGGAACTGGCGAAGGCGGGGTACTGGGTGAACGAAGTCCGCCCGGTCATGAAGCGGGAACGGGAGATCGAGATCGCTGACGTAACGGATCCGTCGAAGGACTATGGGACGCTGGCGCTCGTGAATCTCTACAAAGGGCGCCAGATGAAGGATCTAAAACCCGGAACGGTCAAGGAACTGCTCATTTACGAAGTTCTGCCGAAACCGATCAATTACTGTGGTGCGATGTCCGAGATCTCCTCCGGCGGTACGTTCGCGGTCGAGCGTCTTCTCGGGTCGGTCCCGGTCTCTGAAGACGGAAGCGCGTATTTCAACATTCCTGCGATGCGGAGCGTGCTCTTTTGTGCTATGGACGAAAACGGCCACTGCGTGAAACGGATGCACTCCTTTACCTCCGTCATGCCGGGGGAAGTAACTGTCTGCATCGGCTGCCATGAAGAACGCGTTGACACTCCGGACACGGAAGACCGAGGGCGTCTGAATCTCATCATGCGTCAGCCGCCCGTCGATCCGAAACCGGTAGAAGGTGTCCCGGAGATCTTTGATTTCCCGCGCGACATCCAGCCGATCCTCGACAAACACTGCCTTGAATGCCACAATCCGGACCGCGAAGAGGGGGGATTCAACATTTCGGGACACTGGGCGCCGCTTTACTCGATCGGCTACCAGATCATGTCGTGGCGGGAACTGTTCGGCGACAACCGCGTGAAACTGCCGTACAAAGACCACCAGAAATCCAATTTCAAGCCCTACGAGATCGGAACGGGATCCAGCCGCCTTCTGAAACTGATCGAGGAAGGGCATCAGGGCGTGAAAATGCCGGAGAATGAGCAGAAAATGATCCGGTTCTGGCTCGACGCGGGCGCGCCGTATGCCGGGACGTACACGGTGAACTGCTGGGGCGGTTTCGGTTACTGTCTGATCGGTGTGCCGCAGCGTCCGGACAAAGACTGGCCGGAAACGAAAGCAATGGAAGAGGCGATGCACCGCCGGTGCGACAAATGCCATTGTCCGACTCCAAAAGAAAAGAAGATCGGAAAGTACGGTCTCCCCGCGCAGTTCTACATCAACTACTATCCGTACGAGAAGTACCAGAAGAACATTTACGTAGCGCACGCGCTGACGGAAGACGGAGGCCGGTACAGCCGTCATGAGGTTTTCGACCTCTCGTATCCGGAAAAATCCAAAGTCCTGACCGGTCCGCTCTCGAAAGCCGCCGGAGGACGCGGGATCTGTGAAGCGAAAAGCGGTCAGGCTGTCTTCACAGACAAAAATGACCCGGATTACCAGGCGATCTTGGCAGGCATCGCGCGCGGAAGACGCTACATTCTGGAAGAAGAAAACCGCTGGTGTATGGCACTCGACACGCCAAATAACGGCGAGAACTGCCCCGTTGGATTTGTTCCGCGTCCGCAGTACATTCGCGAAATGATCCGCTACGGCATCCTTCCGCCGGATCACGACCCGAAACAGCCGATCGATCCATGGGAACTGGATGAGAAGTACTGGCGCTCGCTTTGGTACGAACCGAAGAAATAACGAAGACTGCGAGGAAAAAAGAACTGCGTTTTCGCTGCATGACGGAAGCGCAGTTCTTCGAAAAACGTTTTTGCGTATCCGGCCTCTTTTTCCATGTTTTCGCAATTTAATATTTAGTGAAGTTCTGTTTTCCTTTTTTTTCTTAAAATTTGAAAAAAAACGCAAATTTTTCGTGAATCCCTCTATAAAAAAATCCTCTTTAAGGGTAAAATGAAGTTTGACCATTTCATTTTAAAAGGAAATGCCGTCCAGATGGAAAAAGAAAAATTTTTACTCACATAGATATTGAAAATCAGAGGATCGAATATGAAATCGTCTGTACTTAATTGGAGATTCGGGCTTGCGTTGTGTGCGGCTTTTTTCATTTTTGCTGCTGGGAGCCTTTTTGCTCAGGCGCAGGAAAGCTCTGACGACGAGCTTTTGATCACGGCAGACCTTTTGCTTCCGAAATCGACCTGTGCGTATGTTTCTGTTCGCGATATTGAAGTTCTTCGACGTTCCTGGCAGGAAACCTCGCTTGGAAAACTTCAGTCGTCCCCTGAAATGAATGAGTTCTTCAAAAGCCTTCAGATGCAGCTTTCTGACAATTTGTCCACTTTCCAAAATCGCCTCGGGGTGACCCTGGACGACATTGGCGAGATCGCAGCTTCGGAAATTGCCGCTTCGCTCATCCAGCTCGGAACAGATAGTTACGGGGTCGCTGTCATCATCAATGTCGGAGATAAACAGTATGAGACGCAGTCCGTTCTGACGAAGATCGCAGACCGTGTGAAGGCGAACGGCGGAAAGCATCAAAAACAGGTAGTCGCAAACGCTGAGATCCACTATCTGAACATTTTGAATCCAAAAACTGGAAAGTTTCATAAAGCCTACTATTTCCTGAAGGAAAATTTTCTCATTGCCTCGGACAAAGCCGAGATCGTGAAAGATATCCTGACTCACTATAGTGTGCTGAAACGGGCACCGGAGATGCTGCAGGGATCGTTCTCGCAGGTCGATTCCTATCTTGAGATCCTCCGCAAATCCATCATTGACGATGTCCTTCCAGACGTGATCTGGTACTGTGACCCGATCCGGCTCGTCCAGGTCCAGAGACTCATTCGTACAGAACTTGATCCCGAATACGCTGAAACTCGCGATACGGCAGAACTGCTCCGCAATATCGGCATCGACGGGATCGAAGCGGTCGGTGGAGTCTATACTTTTCGGCACCAGGGATACGATTCGACTCAGCGTTTTATCGTAAATATCCCCAAAGAACCCCAAAAAGCACTCAAAATGCTGGCTTTTGACGAGAACGCCGACTTGGATATTCCGGATTGGGTCTCCGATTCTGTCGGCGGTGTTTGGGTCGTGGATCTTGATTTCCTGACACTTTTCGACAATCTCGGGTCG
This sequence comes from Planctomycetaceae bacterium, assembly GCA_015062085.1. The sequence goes on along the minus strand of SUVI01000004.1, from coordinate 1,877 downwards.
CTGATCAATCAGCTCTTTGGTGATGGAGAAGATACGGTGTGGGAAGATGTGCTCGATGGATTCAAAAACGATCCTTACGGACCCCAGCTCGACCTGCGTGATGAGGTGTTTGCGCTGTGTGAAAACAAAATGCTTTTCATTACCGAAAATCTGAACCCAACTGCCCTTGACGGTGAACGCTGCGCGATCATCATCCCGTTGAAGGATCCGGAAAAAATGAAGGAGAATCTCAATTCCCTCCTGAGTGAAGAGCCGACCTTTGAAACGCTGAAACATGGTGAGGACATTCGCTGGAAACTTATCGATGAAGATCACGCGGACGGGACCGCCGGAACGGAAGTCAAAAATAAACGATTCCCCGAAATGACGATCACCGTCTGGAACGGACATCTGCTCATTGCGTCGGAACCCGATTACATTGATCACTTCCAGAAAGCTGCTGTTGATCCGATGACGCGTCCGATCTCCGATACTGCGGAGTTCAAACTTGCGAAAAAAGAAGCCGAAAAACTGGCGAACGGACAGAAGTGCGTTTCCTTCCACTATGTCAATGCGAAGAAAGTCCGCGAGCATACCTATGAAATGGTCAAACGCGGTACGCTCATGGAAAGTGCTGCGACCTACTCCTCCGTCGTGGGTGAGTTCCTGGCCGCAAACACGAAAAAAGAAAATGGAGAGCAGTTCACTATCGACGCTTCAAAACTTCCGGAGTACGATACCGTGAAAAAGTATTTCCACTCCTCCTTCGGTTTCCTATTCAAGGATGGCTTCAGTCTCATCTATCAGGAAGCGACCCTGTCCGACGAAAAGACTGCCGAACTGACCGAGTAAACAGACTGAACTCGTAAATGGCTTGAACTCCCTGCGTCTGTCTTAAGGCGGAAATGGAGTTCAGGCCTTTTTTTACGGACTTTGAGAGAGGGAGAATGATACGCTTTCCGCACGGGGACATATCTGGAAATGAAACAGGATCCCGGTGTGTCCCTCAGCAAAAACACTGGTGGAATAGAAGGTTCTGCTGGTTTTGAGAGTTTCTCGAATGGAGACCTGTCGTAGGATGTGACGCTAACGGATCGTTTCCCATGAACAAAAAGAGACCGCCCGAAGTCGAGCGGTCTTTTGTGTGAAGAGAGCTCTTTTCGGAGTGCTCTACTTTTTACGGTTTCGCAGCGTGTATCCGCCGAGACCAAGTCCCACAAGCAGAAGTGCCCACGTCGCAGGTTCCGGTACTGCTCCGCCGTCCACGGAGAACGTCACGAGTCCGGCATCTGTCCAGCTCACGTTCCAGAAGTAGGCGTCATCTTCCGGAAGATCCAGCTCGATCTTGTCCAGTCCCTGCACATCACTGTTGAACTGGATCATGTCGAATGCCATTCCGTTGGTAAGGAAAGCCGGATCGTACACGAGGTCGATCGTTCCGCCGTTGAGTACTGCCGCGCCGTCCACGATGAGTTTGTCTGCCTGACTGTTTGCCGCATCGACTTCCAGCAGAAGCGTACCGCCTTCATTCAGTGTGTAGCTGTTCTGGAACGTCGTCGTGCCGATGGCAAAGTCGGAGCCGTCCCAGTTGATGCCCGGAGAGACGATGCCGCCATCCTGCGCGAAGTCGAACGCGACGTTATTTGCGCTCAGGACTGCGTCGTTCGTCATGGTGAATTTCGCACCGCTGTCTTTGTTCATCGTGCCGGTCACGTTGAGCGTACCGCCGGACAGATCGTACTGGCTCGACGCTTTGAGCTGAAGATTCACAGCCAGATCTTTCTTTCCGATGTTCATCGTACCGCCGGACTGATTCTGAACGGAAGTGCGCATCAGCGCGTAACCGTCGTAGGATTTCGGAATCGAGTTGACGTTGAACGTTCCGCCTTCCATATTGA
>SUVI01000139.1 GCA_015062085.1 Planctomycetaceae bacterium | reverse complement strand
GTAAAGATCCGGCAGTGAGAGCGATTCCGAATCTCCACAAAATTGGATTCTGCCGCGGAAAAGTGGAGGAACGGATCAAAAACGCGGCGCAGGAAGTGACGTACCTGATGGCGAAAGTTCAGATCGTGAATGAGTTGGCAGTTTTCAATGTGGATTCGCATAGATTCGAGAAGACGCTTCACGATTTCTTCGCTCCGGCTCGTTTTTCCATTGACGTTTGGGGGCCGGACGGTTTACGCCATACGGTCCGCGAGTGGTTCGACCTTTCGCTGGGAGTGATTAATGAAGGCATTTTTCGGATCCTGAACGGGTCACTTGAGGAATTTGAGTACGATCCAAAACAAAAGGCGGTGGTCAAGAGATTTTAAGAAAATTCCCCGGCACGTGCAATTGGGTGTCGGGGAGTTTTGCGCATGGTTTCGGTTTACGCGCGATTCAGGGCCGGAGTTTCAGACCGTGCCGCTTTACGGAAGCGTGCGGGCCGGGACGCCTTCAAACGTGAGTTTTACGGGCTTGATGGTTCCGTCGGGGTTGAAGTACATCCGCTCGATGCACGTGCAGCGGTGGTTGCCGTGGGTCTCGGTCAGCGGACGGCGATGGTAGACGACGTACCATTCGTCGGTTCCCGGAATGTTCATGACGCTGTGGTGTCCCGAACCTCTGGCGACGTTCAGGTCCGATTCGATGATTTTCCCGATCCGTTCGTGCGGGCCAAAGAGTGAGTCGGAAATGGCGTACGCGACGCAGTAGTTCGGTCCCGTCCAGCCGCCTTCGGACCACATGAAATAGTATTTTCCGTTTTTCTTGAAGACACACGGTCCCTCGACATAGTTTTTCGGCGTGATCTCTTTGAAGATCGTGCCGTCCTCGAACGGGATGAAACCGGTGAAGTCGTCCTTCAGTTTCGCGATATTGCAGTGACGCCATCCGCCGTAAATCAGATAGTACTGGCCGTCATCGTCCTTGAAAACGTACTGATCGATCGGCTGTGCACCGTTCACGATCTCATTGACGAGCGGTTTGCCGAGCAGGTCGCGGTACGGACCTTCCGGTTTGTCGGCCACCGCGACGCCGATGCCGCCGATCTCGCCTTCATGCACGTCGTTGGCTCCGAAGAAGAAGTAGTATTTTCCGTCTTTCTGAATGACGCTCGGCGCCCACATCGCGCGGCGAGCCCAAGTGACTTCTTTCGTCGTGAGGATCTTCTCGTGCTTCGTCCAGTTCACGAGGTCTTTGGACGAAAACGCATCGAAAAAGGTCTGGTCATTGAATCTTGCGGAATAGGTCGGGTAGATCCAGTACGTATCGCCGTAGATCATGACTTCCGGGTCGGCGTACCAGCCGGGGAAAATTGGGTTTTCCGCCTTCGTCTGTGAGGCCGCTAGGAAGGTACACGCCGTCAAAACGGCCGCGGAAAGGATGGAAAGAAGACGGAAAGTGCGAAAAGTCTTCATGGTTCAGGTTCCTGATCAAAAGGGAAAGGGGGTGTGCTTCTCCGAAACAGTATAGGAAAAGCCATTCTATTCCCTACATTATATTCATGAGGCGGAAAAAGTCAAGAGTCGCCTTTTTCTCTTTTTTTGCCGCGTCTTCTAGAATCTTTTTGAAGGAAGATCATTACTCCGGCTCTCTGGATGAACAGTCTGGATCGGCGGGGCCTGCGAAATTAGCGGATCGGTGAAATTAGCGGATCGGTGAAATTAGCGGATCGGTGAAATTAGCGGATCTGCGGGATCGGCGAGGCCGGCGAAACTGACGGCGGGGAGAGGCGGAGTTCGAGGAAAATCGAGTGAAGGAGGAAAACGGCATCATGGATCCCGCAGTATTTTGTCTGAAACGGAAATCGGTCCCGGTCGCGCTCATGATCCTGACGGTCATTTACGGGATCTACGCATTCGAGCATCTTGGGAGACTTTCCTACCCGGATTTCACCATCAAGACCGCGATGATCACGACGCATTTTCCCGGCGCGTCGCCGTCCGAAATGGAAGAGCTGGTCACGGATGTACTCGAGGAAGCGATCCAGTCCATGAGCGAGGTCAGCCGGATCGAATCAATGTCTCAGGCCGGTGTTTCGTACATTACGGTGGAAATGCTTCCGACGCTCAAATCGCATGAACTTCCGCAGATCTGGGACTTTCTTCGGAAAAAGATCGGCGATGCGCAGTCCCGGCTGCCTCGCGGATGCTCGAAACCGGTCGTGACGGATGATTTCGGCGACGTGTACGGGATCTACTATGCGCTTTCGTGTTCGGAGGAATTTGCGGCAGGGAAAACGGAAGCCGAGCAGCTCATCTGGCTCCGCGAGCAGGGAAAGTGGCTGAAAAAGGAGCTTCTGAACATTCAGGAAGTGCGCGACATTGCGAAGATCGATTTTTACGGAGTGCAGCAGAACGCGGTCTATCTCGAGATCCCGATGGCGAAACTTGCGACGCGCGGTTATGTGCCGTACCGGATCATGCACGAGCTGGAAAAGCAGAATCAGGTCGTCGACGCAGGCGAAGTGCGTATCGGAAATGACCGCGTGCGTATTTCGCCGACCGGAGAGCTGGAATCGCTCAAGAGTATTCTGAATATCGCGGTTTCGGATTCCTCCGGCGAAAGTGTCGTGACGCTCGGCGACCTCGTGGAAACGGACTCGCTTGAATTTGAGGTCAAGGAACCGCCCGAGACGCTCTTTCGGTTTAACGGGAGACCCGCATTGGCGATGGGGATCTCGACGAAAGCGGGGGGAAATGTCGTTTTCATGGGTGAAGACCTGAATGCGATGCTCGCGGAACTTCGGGAGACGCAGTGGCCGACGGGGCTGGAACTGGACATCATTTTCGATCAGGCGCAGAATGTGACGGAGTCGGTCAACGCGTTTCTCGTGAATCTTTGCGAGTCGCTCGCGATCGTCATCGTTCTGCTGATGGTCTTTATGGGGCTGCGGAGCGGGATCCTGATCGGCGCGGTTTTGCTGCTGACGGTTTTGGCGACGTTCATCGTCATGTACTTCTGCGGGATCACGCTCCAAGTCATTTCGCTCGGGGCGCTGATCATCGCGCTGGGGATGCTCGTGGATAATGCGATCGTCGTGCTGGAAGAGACGCTCGTCTCCGTTCAAAAAGGAACTCCGCGCGAAACGGCGGCCGTACAGGCAGTGCGAAAAAATCAGTTTCCGCTTCTGGGGGCGACGCTCATCGCGATCCTTGCGTTTGCCGCGATTGGATTTGCGCCGGATAATATCGGTGAGTTCTGCGCCTCGCTGTTTCAGGTGCTCGCCATTTCACTGCTTTTGAGCTGGGTGACGGCCGTCACGATCCTGCCGCTTCTGTGCGTCTGGTTTTTGAAGGTTCCGAAAGAGCCCCAAACGGATCCGTACCGCTCGCCGTTTTACCGCGTTTACCGCAGTCTCATCGGGACGGCAATGCGGTTCCGATGGCTGACGCTCGGAGGAACGGCCGTACTTTTGGCCCTCTCAGTCATCGGTTTCAGCCGGGTGCCGGATACATTTTTCGGAAATTCGACCCGGAATCAGTTTTTCATCGACTACTGGCGGACGGAAGGGACGGCGATCGAGGTGACGTCGGAAGATACCCGGCAGATCGAGGCGTTTCTGAAGACGCTTCCGGAAGTTCAAAACGTCAGTTCCTTCATCGGATCCGGGTCGCTCCGGTACATTTTGACGTACGAGCACCGGGAGCCGGCGTCCTGTTTTTCGCAGCTTCTCGTGACGGCGGATGATTGGCGGAACGTTCCGATGATCGCAGAAAAAGTCCGGGAATTCATGCGAGCGAAACTTCCGGATGGTATGCCGCAGGTGCGATTTTTCCGGGAAGGTCCGTCCGTTTCGTATGCGGTCGAGCTGGAGATCCGCGGACGTGAAGCTCTGGAACTTCACCGGCTTTCGGAAAGAGCGCAGGAGATCTTTGCACAGTTCCCCGAGACGGTCGAGCTGCGCGATGACTGGCGGCAAAAGGTGATGGTCCTGCGTCCGGAGATCCGGGAAGATGCCGTCAAGCGTGCAGGTCTGAGCCGGGCGGATATTTCACGTGCGGTCCACACGAGTTTGCGCGGAATGTTGGTCGGGCGTCTGCGTGTCGGAGAGGACGATATTCCGATCCTGTGGCGTCTCCCCGCTGCAGAAAGAGCCGACGTTGAAAAACTCGGAATGACCCAGGTCTACTGTCCGGCGCTGAATACCTTTTTGCGGCTCGATCAGCTGGCGTTTCATCTCACGAACCTGAAATACGAAGATCCGATTCTGCGCCGAGTGGACCGAAAACCCGCGATCACGGTACAGTGTAATGCGTCTGGGATCCCGGCGTCGGTTTTGCGAGAGAAAGCCGCCGCGGCACTGAAAGCGGCGGATTTCCGCCTCCCCCCCGGTTACGAAATGGCCTGGCGCGGTGAGTTTGAGGCGTCGGAGAAGGGAAAGAGACCGCTGGCCCGCATTTTTCCGGTCTGTTTTCTCGGAATGTTTCTCATCTGCGTCGCGATGTTTGACCATCTGCTTCAGCCTGTCCTGATCTTCCTGACGGTCCCGCTGTCGGTCATCGGAGTGACGCTGGGGCTGCTGGCGACCGGGCATTCATTCGAGTTTCTCTGCATTCCGGGATCTCTCGGACTTTCCGGGATGCTCATCAAAAACGGGATCGTGCTCGTGACGGACACGGACGCGATGCTGGCTTCCGGAAAACTCAGCGCATGGGACGCCGTCATTGAGACTGCCGTGACGCGATTCCGTCCCGTCGTCTTAGCCTCCGGAACGACGATCCTTGGGGTAGCTCCGCTGCTTGGCGATACATTTTACGGTGCGCTCTCTGCCGTCATCGTCGGGGGACTGCTCGCCGCGACGTTCCTGACGCTCATCGTTCTTCCGGTCCTGTACGCGACGGCACACCGGATACCGCCGCGATAGGAAATGCCGTGAAACCGCGTTTACTGTCGGTTCAGCGTTGAGTTTTGATCGTTTCCGGTCAGTTCGCGGAATTTCTCAAACGTCACGCCTTCCTTCGGCTGGCCGCCCCAGTAGAAAAGCGGGATTTCTTTCACGTTTTCAGAAGTACCCGCGATTTCCGAGGCGCCTGCTGGCTGAACGTACTGATTTCGGTCGAGCTGGAATTCCGAGACACGCGGATGGTGGAACCAGAGCATGTGCTGTTTTGTGCGTCCGAGATAGTTTCCGACGTACTCGATCTTTTCCGCTTTGGCGTTGAAGCCGTACGCGAGAAAATGTGCCGCGCGTTTATTGGGTCTCTGTGCGTGGCTCCATCCAAAACCGGAGCCGCGGAAGTCGTTTTCCGCTACGGTCAGCGACTTCACGGTCATTTCGGGGCTGGTGAACCAGATTTCGTAGCACTGTTCGCAGTTGACGCACCGATTCCTGCGCCAGACCATCTCTTTCAGCTCACCGGCACCGGGTCCCTGATTGGTCATGGCGGTGTCGTAGATCTGGAAGAAACTGTTTCCCTCGACTAAAAGGTCTTCATTTCCGTCCCAGAATTCGATTCCGTTCCCGTAGCGCGTGGGAATGGGGCCGCGCGTGTAGAGCCAGCTTCCGCCGATCCAGAGGAAATCATTTTCGCGGACGACGCAGTGCCGGCAATTCGGGCCGCCGCGCAGACCGTGGCCTCCGGAGTACGCCAGAGAGAGACCTTCCACGACGATGTGTTCGGTGCCTGCGAGGTCGATGAGATTGCATCGGCACGCGGCTTCCATCATGGAGTAGAGTTCCGCCGGATTTTTCTCGGAGCGGAAGTAGAGGCGATTTTCCGTAAGATCGTGGAAGTAGTCTCCCTGATCCTTTAGTGATCCGAGGTCCCAGCGTTTCCAGCCGCAGATCTCCTCTTGCGAGCCTTTTTTCTTCATGATGATGTTTCCGACGTCGTGGAAAAGACCGACGGATCTGATCTCAACCGACTCTGCCGGCAGCGGAATGAACGAAAGTGTACTTCCTTCCGGGAGCAGGGGACCGCAGAAGAAAGAGATCCGTCCGTCCGTTTTGGTCTCTTGGACCGCGGCTTGGAAAATGAGTTCGAGCTCTGTCCATTCTTCTCCCGGTTTCACGCTGCTTTGACGGAGCGTTCCGTAACGAGACCACGGTTTTCCGGCCATCATGAGGTTCGCGCAGGACGCCATCTTTTTCGCAAGCTCTTCACTCATGAGATTTTCTGATCTGCCGTCTTGGGTCAGACGCACCAGGCAGCGGAGACGGAAAGCGCGGTCCGCCGGAAGCGTAAAGGCGGAGCAGGTCAGCTGAATATCGCAGGCCCGGTCGGTCGGCTGGAGAGTCTGGAGCGTGCAGAGCGTGCGTCCCTCTTCATCTTTCGAGACGTTCCATCGAGTCCTGGCTTTTCCTTCGGAATAGTGGTGCCAGTTCCCTTCCTGAAATTCCGGGTAGCTTCCGAGCGTGCGTATCCTATCTTCCGGAGTCACCCAGATGCCGGGTGCGTGAAGTTTCCAGAGTTCCGGCCGCGTCATGTCCAGACTGCCGCGAAGTTCCGGTTTGGGGCCTTCTCCGTAGCGCGTGTAGGTGATGGGAGCGTCCGGTTTTCCACTGTGCCGGCAGCGGATCTGTTCCCGCCAGACTTGACCGGCGCGCAGTGCGATCGTATCGCCGGGCTGGAAGGGGTACGTGTTGACATTACGGAGCGTTTTCCATGCGTTTTCAGGCGTGGTGCCCGAGTTGGCGTCGTTTCCGTTTTGGGCATCCACGTAGAAATTTTCCGCGGACGCACAGACGCAGAGGGACATCAAGACGGCAAAAACCGTGGCGAAAATTCGTTTCATGTGGCGGGTCCTTAAGGAATGGGTTGGAAATGCGCCGCCGGTTTCCGCACTTAGACAGTTTGGCATTAAGTCCGGTTTGGATCTTGGATCTGGTTTGGATCTTGGATCTGGTTTGGATCTTGGATCTGGTTTGGATCTTAAGTGTCGGAGATCGTGACGCGGAAAGTGGTTTGGTCGGCCGTTTCGTCAAAAACGACGTCTCCGCCATGCATTTTAGCAAGGATCCGTGCTTTCGTCAAGCCGAACCCCAACCCGCGGCCGGATTGGTAGGAAGAAAAGTAGGGATCGAAGATGAATGGACGGATCTCGGCGGGAATTCCGGTCCCGGAGTCTGTGACGAAAATTTCGGTCACGGTGTTTTCGGGACGCCGGCGGTACGAAATGGCGATCTCTCCCGGCCCTCCGAGCGCGCGGAGCGAATTCTTCACGAGCGCACGAAAAAGGACCATCATCTGCGTTTCGTCGGCAAACAGTTCCGAAGAGTCTGTGCCGGTCTTGGCCGCTTCGGTTCCAGCAGCTTCTTTGCCGGTTTGGGTTTCTGCGCCGGTTTCAGACGGATCTTCCGGTTTCAGTTCCCGTACCAGAAACGCGACTCCCTGCTGACGGAACCTTTCCGCAAAACTTTCTCGGAGTTTTTCCCAGAAGTCTGTCAGCCGAAAGCGCTTTTTCTCCGGCAGCGGCGGTCTGGCGGTCAATCGAAGGTCCGCGATCATGTCCTGCGCACGTTTGACCTGCGTCAGGATCACCGCAAGATCTGCACGTTTTGCCGGATCGGTTTCCTCCCGCAGCAAAAGCTGGACCCTTCCGCTGACGGCCGCCAGCGGATTGTTCAGGTCATGTCCCGCCCCCGCGGAAAACTCAGCAAGAAGTTCCGGCGAAAGGGAACGATATTCGGAAGGATCAGGCATTTTCAGTGAAATGGATGAATGGACGAAAATGGGGAGCCGGGCGGATCGGGCGGATCGGGCGGATCGGGCGGATCGGGCGGATCGAGAACCGTACTCACGGCATTTTGTGCGTGCCGTTTGGCAGTTCGCCGGCTCTGGAATAAAACCGGAATAAAACCGGAATAAAAAAAGGAGTCGAAGCCCGGAACTCCAACTCCGTACAAAACGCTGAGTCGATCAGCGGTTGACTTCCATGTCGAGATGCTGGCAGATGAGCTTCAGGAGCGTGTCGACGTCGAAGGGTTTCTGAAGGAATTCATTTGCTCCGCTCTCTTTCAGGTCGCGAATTCGATTTTCTTCCACCATTCCGGAAATGCAGATGATGCGCACATCATCCATCGTTTTGTCGCTGCGTACGCGCTGGCAGACTTCCTTTCCGTTAATGTCGGGAAGCATGACGTCCAGAACGATGAGGTCTGGATGGTATTCCTTGACCATCATACCCGCGTCAAAGCCGTTGTTTGCCGAGCGAACTTCAAACCTCCCGTCTCGTTGGAGCATGTCCTGGATCAGCGTGACAATCTCCGCGTCATCATCGACCAGCAGGATCTTGCGGTTCTGACTTTCAAGCGCATCCGTTGGAATGTTGTTCTCTCGCATGAAAATAAAGAGCTGTTCGCGCGGAATACGGCGAAAACGGCTCCCCGGAACGCGAAATCCTTTCAGCTGTCCCGTATCAAAGCAGCGAATGATGGTCTGCTGACTCACCTTACAAATTTTCGCGGCTTCGCCTGTCGTGTACACAGTTTTCATCACGGCCATTTTAATTCCTTCCTAATACCGTAGTGTTACTATCACTCATATTTTTCAGAGAATCCCAGCCATGCCGGCATTTCCTTTTTTTCTGATAGTTCCGATTATACCCATTTTACCTGTAGTGTCAATACCAATTTTAGCATTTTAGCAAAAATTGTCAAAATTGGGAAAATATAAAGAATTTTTCTCTCAAAAAAATCCAGAAGAAGAGGAGATTTGCCCAGTTTGGGAAGTTTTCCGGAACTTTTTTGATGGGAATCTTCTTCAAAAGCGGAAGAAAAAAGAAAGCGGCACTGAATGTACCGCTTCTTTCTTTTTTCCAATTTGAAAATTTTGCGGAATTTTCGAGCTTTTCGAGCTTTTCGAGCTTTTCGAGATCAGCCGTAAATGCGCATGCGTACGGCCTCGTCCACGACACAGTCGAGTTTGTTGATGGACTCAAGCGCACCGAGGATCGCGCCTTCGGTCGTTTCGTGGGTCATGATGATGATCGGAATGATCTTTCCGTTGGCATTTTCCTGCACACAGGAGCAAATGGAGATCCCCGCTTTACTCAAAATGTCGGCGAGGTCCGCGATCACTCCGAGGCGGTCTTCCACCATCACGCGGAGATAGTATCGTCCGGTGACGTCTGCGGCTTTGGCGATCTCGATATTTTCGGGTTTCTTTTCGGGATCCCAGAGATGTAGAGTGTCGAATGTGATCTTCGTGCGTCCGACGATCGTGTCGATGACGTCCGCGACGACCGCGCTTGCTGTGGGAAGTTCACCCGCTCCTTTACCGTAATAGAAGGAGTGTTCGACGGCATCCCCAATGACGCTGACTGCATTATACGCACCGCTGACGGCAGCGATCGGCGAACCTTTTTTCACCATCGTGGGGCAGACGCTCAGTTCCAGTTTGTCCGGTGCACCGTTTTCGCTGCGGAGGCGATTCGCAATGGCGAGCAGCTTGATACTGTATCCGAGCAGTTTGGCGTATCGGAAATCCGTGCCCGAGACGGTTTCAATACCGACTTTGGGGATGTCTTTCCAGTCGAGATGGACGCCGAACGCGATGTGCGAGAGGATCGAGAGTTTCTGTGCGGTGTCGGATCCTTCAACGTCCATGGCGGGATTGGCCTCGGCAAAACCGAGACGCTGGGCTTCCTTGAGGGTGGGAGCGTAGTCGCTTCCGTGCTCTTCCATGTTGGAGAGGATGAAGTTGCAGGTACCGTTCAGGATGGCGTGGATCGACTCGATCTCGTTTGCTGCGAGCGATTCGCTAATGGCTGCGATGATCGGGATACCGCCTCCGACCGCGGCTTCAAACGCGACAGAAACGCCTTTTTTCCGGGCTGCGCAGAAGATCTCTTCTCCGTAAGTGGCCAAAAGCGCTTTGTTGGCCGTGACGATATTTTTGCCGGCCTCGATCATTTCGAGCATGATGGTGCGTTCCACGCCTGTGCCGCCGATGAGCTGGACGACGAGCGAGATCTCAGGATCGTTCAGAATGTCATGATAATCGGCGGACAGCATACCCTCCGGAAGCTGGATGCCGCGGTCGCGCGTCGTGTCGAGGTCCACGATCTTCACGAGCTGTACATCGCAGCCGGTACGCTTGCAGATACGTTCTTTTTCAAGAAGGAGGAGCTTTGCCACGCCGGTACCGATGGTACCAAATCCGACCAGGCCAACTTTGATTGTTTTCATGGGTTCATTTAAAATGGGTTAAAGGTATTTCTGAATTTTCCATTATTTTAGCAGACTTCGATGAAATTTCAAGGAGGCGCGGAAATTTTCTGCGGACTTTTCTTCATTTTGAAGAAAATTTTATGTTTTGTCCGCAGAAAATCTTTCACGATTTGCAATGGCGTCAGAACAGGTAAAATCACTCTGGAATGCAGAGTCGAAATCCCAAAGCCGCGTCAAGGACGTTGGGAGCATCCCAGCTTCGGGCACCGCTTCGTGCACTGCGGATGAGGAAATCCCAGCTTCCGCCGCGATTGGTTCGGTACTGTCCGACGGGAGGGCCTACGGGGTCCGTCACGCTTTCCGTCGGATATTCGCCGTACCAGTCGAGGCACGATTCAAAGACGTTTCCGTAGAGATCGTACAGTCCCCACGGATTCGGCTTAAACGAACGGACGGGCGAGGTGAAGAAAAAGCCGTCGCGGAATTCGGGGATCCCCGGAGATTTCGGAAATCCCGCCTTTTCGCGGAACGTTTCGTCCACTACATTTC